>JAFZIJ010000122.1 GCA_017554445.1 Victivallales bacterium | reverse complement strand
AAGTTCTGGAAGTTCTGGAAGTTCTGGAAGTTCTGGAAGTTCTGGAAGTTCTGGAAGTTCTGGAAGTTCTGGAAGTTCTGGAAGTTCTGGAAGTTCTGGAAGTTCTGGAAGTTCTGGAAGTTCTGGAAGTTCTAGAAGTTCTGGAAGTTCTGGATGTTCTGGATGTTCTGGATGTTCAAATCCAGTCTATCCAGAATATCCAGATTATCCAGTTAAAAACGATCCTTTTGGCTCCTAACCACTAACCACTAACTACTAACCACTAACCACTAACCACTACTTTTCCAGCGTCACAGCCAGCAGGCAATAAACGCATTCCAGATCACGGGCTTCGACAAGCAGATGGTCTAGTTGCTTCTCCGGGAACGGGTTGGACCATGTGGACGACCAGACGTTCATCGGCTCGCTATCGCCATTTTTCCAGCTGACGACGTTGCGGTGGTTGCGCAGGAAGGAGAAATTTTCGTATGGTGTGGCGACTTCGCAGAGAATGGCCGGTTTGTCGCCGTCGAAGAATTGCGGCGACGTGCCATAGTTGATCTGGAAATTGTTGCGCGGCTGGGCGATGGCGAATGTCCCGTCGGCATAGCGGAAGACGAGACGTACCGCGACGGCATCCTTTCGCCGTGTCTTGTCCAGCAGCGTGTGTAGCACATGTATCTGGCGGCACGTGGTTTGCAACGGGAGCCTGATCTTTTCCGGCAGGCTGTCGTAGTAGTTTGATTTAACGGATAGAGCGGCAGTCCAGCCATCTTGTTTTGCCAGTTGGAATTCGACGTTGTCCAATGTTTTCACATGTTCGGGCAGGTTGTCGAACGTTTTGTCCAACAGGATATTCGCCTTGAACGGGAGGCCGTGAAGCGTCGTCGTCGAATCATGGCGTTTGCGCAGGAAATCGACGAGAACTTTGGGGTAATCCTGTTCAGGCGTGTCCGCATTCCAGAACAATGCGGCGGCGCGCGGATAGGCGATAACTTGTTTGTATTGCGTGGTCAGTAGGCCGCCGCTGAGGAACTTGTTGTGCCATGTCGTTTCAATCATGCCCATGAAATGCAACTTTTTGGCGGCGAGGCTGAGGCGTTTGAGATTGTTCGCTGAAAACCATCCTGCTCCAAGCTGTGGAAAACCGCTGGCGTGGATTTTATCGAACTCCGCGACCTGTTTTCCTGCCTCGCTATTGAAATCACCGCCCTTGTCATCGTAATTCCAAGTGGTTATGATGATGTCTTTGGGAAGTTCTTTGCGAAGCTCTTCGATTCCGTCGCGGGCGTTGGCGACACAACGGGGGCCAGTCTCCTTTTTGGTGACGAGCATGTCATGCCACATCATGAGCTTGATGCCGCGCTTCTTGAAGAAATTGTAATGCCACATGATATCGGCGTAGAAAAGTTTCTTGGCACCGACTTTCTTGCCGTCTTCATTGACAGGGAAGCCTGTCGGTAGTTCGTCATGGCTGATATGGAAGTACTTAGGATGGCCGAATGTTTCGATGACTTCATTGAAAAGCGCTTCCAACTTTGTATAGACGGCCGGTTTCATCGGGTTGTAGGCGTATTTGTCTTGTGGGTTGTCTTGAAGTTCCAAGTTCTTGTCGTTCTGGAAAAACCACTGATTATGGCTTAAAGTCGGAATCAGCGGATAGACAGTGATGTAATTCTCTTTGGCGATTTCAAGGAATTTCAGCAGATCGGCTTTCGGCATTCCGAGCGGATGATGCTGCCCCGCCATGGCGTCCCATGTGACGTACGGACATTCCAGAAGAATTGTGTTTATCTTCATGGGAGCCAACATGATAGGGATCCAACTGCCGAGATTCAACAATGTGTCTGAATCAGCCATGGCGTGGATGGCGCGTATCTTGAAGTCGGGGCTGTCTGTAACATGGACGCCTTGGAAACGTCCATTCCGTTTCAGGCCACGTAATGTCTGCAATGCATAGAATGCGCCGCGTTCGCCTTTCGCTGCGATGTCCACGCCTTTGGCGGTGATGTCGATGGTGTAAGCTTCGTCATCATCGTTATTTCCGATCAAGATTCGAACGCCGGCGTTTTCTCTTGGCATGGCTGAAAGGCCAAGTTCGGGAGCCAGTTTGGCGATATGACGACGGATTTTGTCCGAACCGCCAATCACGGCGATGGAATCATGCGGATTGGGAGTGTAAGTGTCCTGTTTGAATCGGATTTCATGGGGCTGTGGAAGCAATGGAAAGGCGGGTTTCGCTTCTGGAAAGCGTGGTGCATCCGCCATGGTTTTGGCGATGACGTCCGTCTGCGGAATAGCCTTCGCTGAATTCTTATCATACGTCAGCTGAATGACATGGCGAATCTGATTGAGGCCTTGGCAATCCGGTTTTGTCGTCAACAGCAGATAAACCCGCCCATAATTAGCAAACACGTTCGCCCGCCGGTCCTGTATTTCCAGTGGCGGGCCATCGAGCACTTTGACGGCGATTCTGCCACGATAGCTTTCGAAGACACCTTCGACGAAGGGCGGAATCGGCAATATTTTGACGGATGTCCGTTCTGGCATATCGATCGTTCCATGTTGGATTTGGCCGTCGGCCGTCGTGATTTCGTAACTGGCACCCTCCATGAAGACAGGATGCAGCATGAAGGGGATGTGCTCCATCATGATCGGCACATCTTTTTTCAAAAACGTCGCCTGCGCGGTGATCACGGCGGTGTTGCCTTGGCAACGGACGGAATATTCGTCTATCTGCGCCACGCCGAGCTTGTCTGCCGTGACATGCTCGACGAAGCCGTCATCCGTTTTCTCCACGGTAATGACACCGTTGTAGCTTTCTGGGCGGGAACGGACATAACGATCTGTCCAATCGGGCTTTGCAAATGTAAGAAGACTGGCCACGGAGACTGGGCCGCCGTCATCCTCCAATCGAATGCCGTTTTTCCAGTTGCTTTTCATCATCGGTTTCAACGTCGCGCCACATGCGCAGATGCCGAGCATCAACGAACTTGTCATCAAAAGTGTTTTCATGGTCGTGTGTGATGGGATGAAATCTTGATGGTTGTAGTTTGATTTTATAATACCTTATTATAAAGAATAGTCAAATCCCGTCAAACCATCCTTCGCTCCATTTAGGCGATGTTTTTCCATCCATTTGCTTGAAACCTCAAAAACACCGAATAAATTACCTCAAAAACACCGAACAAAATACCTCAAAAACACCGAACAAAATACCTCAAAAACACCGAACAAAATACCTCAAAAACACCGAACAAAATACCTCAAAAACACCGAACAAAATACCTCAAAAACACCGAACGAAAGTCTTTATGTAGAAAAATGAAATACCTTAAACGTACAATTGACAAGCAGTTAAAGACATATCTTGATGTTTTCGGGGCGATCTTGATTGAAGGCCCCAAATGGTGTGGAAAAACCACCACTGCGGAACAGATTTCCAAGAGCGTCATCAAGCTTCAAGATCCTGATATGCGAGAGGAATATCTGACTGCGGCAGACGTCAAGCCGTCGTTGTTGCTGGAAGGAGAGACCCCCCGACTTATTGACGAATGGCAGGATGTGCCAGTCATATGGGATGCGGTCAGAACTGCCGTTGACAAACGCTCTCTTCCCGGACAATTCATTCTCACTGGTTCGAACACGATTGACCGCACGAAAATCCTCCATTCAGGAACAGGGCGAATCGCACGTTTACGGATGCTTCCCATGAGCTTATGGGAAACACAGGAATCCAATGGCAAGATTTCTCTGCTTGAATTATTCGATGAGCCAGCCCGTGATATCGATGGCATTTTATCCGAAATGTCAGTGGAAGATCTCATCTATGCATCCTGTCGTGGTGGATGGCCTGCATCTTTGAATGCTGTAAGTCGTAAGTCGGCACTGCTTGTCGCAAGAGATTATGTGAATACGGTTTGCAGTGACGATATCTCCAGAGTGGATGACAATCAACGGGATTCACGGCTTGTCTCCCGCATTCTTTGGTCTTATGCCAGAAATGTTTCGACCATCGCCAAAAAGACATCGTTGCTTGCCGATATCACGGCTTCTGGCAATTTGTCTTGTTCTCAAGACACGTTTGACGATTATCTGAATGCATTAGCCAAACTCTTTGTCATTCATGATATTGAAGGATGGTGTCCTGCGATTCGAAGCAAAACCGTCATTCGAAGCTCTCCCAAGCGTTGTCTTATTGATCCATCCATTGCTGTTGCCGCTCTAGGACTTACACCAAAGATTCTGCAAGAACAACTAAAAACGTTTGGTTTCATTTTCGAGCAACTTTGCATCCGCGATTTGAAATCGTATGCCGCAGAGAAAAATGGAAGTCTTTCCTATTATAGAGATAGATATGGTTTGGAAGCCGATGGCGTTCTTCATTTGGATGACGGACGATATGCCCTTCTGGAATTCAAACTAGGGGCGCGGGAAATAGAGGATGGCGCATCCCATCTGCTGAAACTCGCCTCTCTCGTCAAAGAATACAACAAAACGGAAAAGCAAGTTCCTTTGCGCGAACCAGATCTGCTGATGGTCATCACTGGCGGAAAGATGGCTTACACACGTCCTGACGGCGTGAAAATCATCCCGCTTGGATGTCTGAAACCATGAAAAACAATCAGTAAAGAAATAATTTATGCCTTCAAAATCAAAGAGATATGCCAATGTTGATACGGACTGTTGCGTTGCCTGCGGAGCTTGCACAAATGTCTGTCCACGAAAGGCTATAAGCATCTTTCATGGCTGTTTCGCCCAAGTGGATGTGGAAATTTGCGTCGGTTGCGGGCAATGTGAACGGACGTGTCCTGCAGGAAGTATCGTCATAAAGGACAGGGAGGTGGCATCATGAGTTCTAAACGCAGACCTTGGTATCAATATCTCTGGATTTGGTCGATTGTCTATTTCGCTCTTGGCTTCTTCAATATCCTTTTTGCATGGCTTGGGATGATTGATTTCATCCTGCCGCTTATCTTCGCGATTTTTCCGGGCAACAAATGGTTCTGCAACAACCTTTGCGGACGTGCACAGCTCTTCAACCTGTTGGGCACGTCATGGCATATGAGCCGTCGGAAGGATACACCGAAGTTCCTATCGTCCAAATGGTTCCGTTATGGATTTCTTGTCTTTTTCATGACGATGTTCTCCAATATGCTTTTCATGACATGGCTTGTTGCAAAAGGGGAACAAGGGCTTCGTCAAAGCGTCACACTTTTTTGGACATTCCGCTTGCCATGGCATTGGGCATATAGGCAAGGTACTCTGCCTGAAGCTTTTGGATGGGTTGTCCAATTCGCCTATGGCTTCTACAGCCTGATGCTGACATCGGCAATCATCGGCCTTGTCGTGATGTTCCTTTACAAACCGCGCAGTTGGTGTGTGTTCTGTCCGATGGGCACGATGACTCAGGGGATATGCAAGCTGAAGTGCCGTGAACAAAACAATTGACAAGGCTATCTGAACATATTGGGGGACAACCTGTTTTCTTGGTGTCCCTTTCCATTTTTGCCTGAAATTGAAAAAAATGGAATTTATTGTTTGACTTACAGTAACTGTAATGTGTATTTTATTGGAAAGTCAAAGGGAAACAATTTTGGGTCAAACGACATAACAACCTATTTTCAGGAAAGTTAAGATGAAAAAAGAATCATCCATCGCGGGTCTGACCGATCGGACACCACGATACACCGTAAAGGAAATGGCGGAGAAAATGAATCTGACGACGTATGCCGTCCGATATTATGACAATGCGGGGCTCATCCCCGATGTGGAGCGGACTAGCGGTAACATCCGTCTCTTCTCCGACTACAATCTCGCCTGGCTGAAAATTGTGCATTGCCTTCGCTCCACGGGGCTGCCGGTCACGGAGGTGCGCCGCTACATTGAGATGTGCCGTGAAGGAGATTCGACCATTCCCGAACGCGCGGCTCTCATTTTTGAGCAGGAGAAAAAACTCAAGGAGCAGTTGGACGAATTGCATCGTCAGATGGAAATCCTTGAATACAAGAAACATTACTATGAGGAGCTTCTTGCCAGCAAATCCAAAGATAGATGCAATCCGGCCAATCTCCAGGAGCCGAATATCTCCCCGGAGAAAGACAAGTAAGGTATTCACTTTGTTTACCAATTTCAAAGACAATCTGAAATAAATCTGGAGGTACATGATGAAAGTTCTGCTTATCAATGGAAGCCCTCGTGCGAACGGCAACACGGCCCGGGCGTTGAAGGAAGTCGCTGACACGCTTGTAACCGAGGGAATCGAAACCGAAACAGTTTGGATTGGCAAAAAACCTGTACGTGGCTGCATCGCCTGCTTTCAATGCATGGAGAAGTCGCTTGGCCGTTGCATATTCGACGATGATGTCGCCAACCGTATTGTCGAGAAGTTGCCTGGAGCCGATGCGTTCGTAATCGGAGCGCCCACCTACTATGGCCAGCCCAACGGCGCGTTTCTAGCCGTATGGCAACGTGTCTGTGTGGCGGGGCGAATGCACGTCGCAGGCAAGCCCGCCGCCTCAATCGCGGTGTGCCGTCGCGGTGGTTCGACGGCCGCCTACCAGTGCATGAACATGCTGTTCGAGATGTTGAACTGCCCCGTTGTCACGTCACAATATTGGAATATTGTGTTCGGACGTGAAGAGGGAGAATGCGAGAAGGATACCGAGGGAATGCAGACGATGCGCACCCTTGGACGCAACATGGCATGGCTCCTGAAGAACCTCAAGCGTGAAGACGCCATCCCGCGCCCCGCTGATGAACCCTGGCAGCCGATGCATTTCATCCGATAACGTTTATTAAAACAATCACCCACTATTGGATTTTTTTATGAAGAAAACCATCATCCTTTTAGCTATTCTGTTTACGTTACAAGGAGCATTCGCCATGGACAGCACGCTTACCAGGAAGGAATTTGCCATCATCGATTTGTCCGCCGCTGTCGCACGTGGCGAGCAGGCCGCATTGGCCGCCGCGCTGAACGCAGGTTTTGAAGCAGGACTTACGTTGAATGAAGCCAAGGAACTGGTCGGCCAGCTCTATGCTTATTGCGGCTTCCCCCGCGCCTTAAACGCCGCCGCGACATTGATGAAAGTCGCCGGCGAAAAGCATCCCGCCGAAGGACGCGCCCCAAATCCGCCGCCCGCCGGCAAGGCCATTGTTTTCGGCGCCGCCAACCAGACGAAACTCTGCGGACGTGAGGTGAAAGGGCCGTTGTTCGACTTCCATCCGCAACTGGACGAATATCTCAAGGCGCATCTTTTCGGCGATATCTTCGCACGGGACAACGTTGATTGGCGGACACGCGAAATCGCCACTGTCGCTGCGTTGGTGGCGCGGCCTGAGACAGAGCCGCAGATGAAATCGCACATCGGCGTCGCGAAAGTCAACGGCGTGACGGATGAACAGGCGAAGGCGATTGTCGCCCGCGTGCGCTGTCCGGAAGATCCCGCGAAGCTGCCGTCCGACTGGTCGGCGATTCCCGTCGGACAACTGAACACGGCTTTCGCGCAATATTTTATCGGCAAAAGCTATCTTCACAAGCTCACATTGGAGCAGGTTCCAGCCTTCGGCGTGACATTCGAACCAGCCTGCCGCAACAACTGGCATATCCACCATGCGACCAAAGGCGGTGGCCAGATTCTCATCGTCACCGCCGGCGAAGGCTACTATCAGGAGTGGGGCAAGCCCGCACGGCGCATCCGCAAAGGCGACACGGTTAACATTCCCGCCGGTGTCAAGCACTGGCATGGCGCGGCCCCCGAATGCTGGTTCCAGCACATCGCATTGGAGGCTCCTGGCGAAGGGCAGCGAACCGAATGGTGCGAGCCGGTCGATGACAAGGCATACACCGAAGCGACGAAATGAAAGGGACTTGCCAGATGAATAGACGTGAATTCATCCGCAATCTAACCATGGCCACGGCTGGCTCCGCCGTCATCGGCACGACGGGGCTTGCCGATCAAGGCCAGGCGGACAATATAAAAGGGAACAACGGCAAGATGAAGATACTTGTACTGACCGGAAGCCCGCGCAAAGGCGGCAATTCCGCCACGCTGGCCGACTATTTCATCCGCGGCGCAAAAGAGGCGGGACATTCCGTCGAGCGGTTTGACGCGGCTTTCAAAAAAGTCCATGCCTGCATCGCCTGTAATACCTGCGGCATGAACGGCCCGTGCGTTTTCAAGGATGATTTTGAATTCGTGCGCAAGCACATCGTCGATGCGGACTGCGTGGTGTTCGCCACGCCGATGTACTATTTCGGAATCTCCTCCCAGCTCAAGGCGGTCATCGATCGTTTCTACGCCATCAACGGTTCGATTCACGTTCGCAAGAAAGCCGTCCTGTTGATGACCTACGCCAATACGGCCGCCTCGGAAGCCGTGCCCATCAAATCCCATTATGACGTGCTTCTGAAATATCTTGGCTGGACGGATGCCGGCCAGATCATCGCTCCGGGCGTCTGGCCGGTCGGCGCGATCGCCCATACGGAATTTCCCGAAAAAGCCTATCAACTTGGAAAGCATATTTGAAGTGATTTATTATTCCAAGATGTGATTTCATTAAAAACACCCTTTCAGTCGCAATGTTGGCGCCGTTCGCAAACGTCGCGACTGCAAGGAAAAAGGAGGATTAATGGACAATGCAGAAAAAGTAACGCAGGTGACGCGGCGCCCCTACAGAAATACGGACATGACCATGCCGCGGCTGGGCTTCGGCATGATGCGTCTCCCGGAGAAGGACGGAAAAGTCGATGAGGAGACGGCGGAAAAGATGGTTGCCAAGGCGATGGCGGCCGGATGCAACTATTTCGACACCGCCTACATGTACCATGATGGTGAAAGCGAGAGGTTTGTTGGTCGCGTCCTCTCCAAGTATCCGCGCGAGAGCTATTATCTCACGACCAAGATGCCGATTGTCATGATGAAATCGGAAGCCGACAACGAGCGGATATTCAACGAACAGCTGGAGCGCACCCGCGCAGGGTATTTTGATTTCTATTTCATGCATTGGCTCAATGAGACGCATTGGGAAAAGGCGAAACAGTTCAAGACGCTGGATTTCATGAAGAAAATGCAGGCGGAAGGAAAGATCCGCCGTTTAGGATTTTCCTTCCATGGAGAACCGGAGACCTTGAAGAAAATCGCCGAGTCGTATCCATGGGAACTTGTTCAGATCCAGCTCAATTATCTGGACTGGGAACTTTGCCGTTCAAAGGAACAATATGACGTTTTGACCAAGCTCGGCATCCCTGTCAGCGTGATGGAACCGCTGAAGGGCGGCACGCTGGTTCGTCTCTCCCCGGAAGCGAAAAAGGTTTTCGAAAAAGCAAATCCAAACGTCAGCGCCGCTTCATGGGGATTGCGTTATGTCGCGTCGCTGCCGAATGTACAGATTGTGCTTTCCGGCATGTCGGCGTTGGAGCAGATGGAAGACAATCTGCGCACGTTCTCGCCATTTGAACCGTTGACGGATGCGGAGCAGAAAGTCATCGCGGAAGCACTGGCCGCCTACCGGAAATCCGGTGCGGTTCCCTGCACAGGCTGCCGCTATTGCTCGCCGTGCCCGGTCGGAGTGGACATCCCGCGCAATCTCGCGTTGCTCAATCAAGTCAAAGGCGGACTGCCTCTTTTCCACGCAAAACTTGTCTATGACGCCATGTCGGAAGATAAACGCGCCTCGTCCTGCGTTGCATGCGGGGCGTGCAAGAAAAAATGCCCGCAATCCATTGATATTCCCAAATATATGAAGGAAATCGCAGATACATTCAAATGATTCCTCTCCAATATGAAAAAATAACCAACACACGGAGAAAGACAATGAAAAAGCATTTATGGATGATTCTGGCGGCGGTAGTGCTGTTTGGTTGCAGCAAGGCCAAGGTGGACAATTCAAACAAACAGGCAGCGGCGCAACAACCTGCCGCAACGGAGGCGGTTGCCACCTATGAAACAACTGATACGGCGGCTCCGGTCGTCTATTTCACCAAAGACATCTCCCCCGAAGGGCTTGTCCGCGCCTACGAGGCGCTCGGCTGGAAACCGTACGGCAAGGTCGGAGTGAAGATCAGTACGGGCGAATCAGCGAAGACCAACCACCTGCGCCCCGCGCTTATCAAAGATTTGGTTCAGAAGGTCAACGGGACGATTGTGGAATGTAACACCGCGTACGGCGGCAGCTGCGCCACATCAGCCATGCACCATCAAGCCGTCAAGGAACGCGGTTATCTTGACATCGCGCCGTTCGACCTGCTGGACGAAGAAGGATACATGACGCTTCCCGTCAACGGCAAAGTCCTGAAGGAAGACTATGTCGGATCGCATTTCAAGAACTACGGCTCCTATCTGGTTCTCTCCCACTTCAAAGGTCATCAGATGGGCGGATTCGGCGGAGCACTCAAAAACCTCTCCATCGGTTTCGGCAGCGGAACCAGTGCTGAAAAATCCGGCAAGGCGATCATCCATACAGGCGGCAGAAGCGCCAACAGCATCGATTGGGCCACTGAGAAGCAGATTCCCTTTCTGGAGGCGATGGGCGAGGCAGCCGTGGCTGTCTGCCAGGCAATGGACAATGGACGCAGCATCGCGTTTGTCAACGTAATGAACCGTCTGAGCGTCGATTGCGACTGTAACGCCAATCCCGCCGAACCGGACATGCACGACATCGGCATTCTCGCCTCCCTCGACCCGCTGGCCCTCGACCAGGCGTGCATCGACAAGGTCTGGCAGGCTCCCGATTCCGCAAGCCTCAAGGCGCGCATTGACCGCCAGCAGGGCCGCCATATTCTGGAATACACGGATACCTTCGGCGTCTATCACCGCCGCTACCGTCTGGTCAGCTTGGACAAGTAACTCCCTATGCTTGAACTTCTTAAGGGCGAGGCGATTTATCTCTGGTACTATGCCGACCTGCAGTTCCGCCAGATATTCTGGTACTGGGTGCTCGGCATGGTGCTGGGGTCGCTTGTGTCGGTATTCGCCAAGGAGGGCATCCACCGTCTCTGCGCACGCCTTGGGCAGCATTTGACAGGGCCGGTGGGCTGGATAGCCGCCAGCCTCTTGGGCATCGCATCGCCATTGTGCATGTACGGGACGATTCCCATCTGCGCATCCTTCTCGCAGAAGGGAATCAAGGAGGATTTTCTGGCGGCTTTCATGATGAGCTCCATCCTGCTGAATCCGCAACTGATCATGTACAGCGCCGCATTGGGGCACACGGCATTGTGCATTCGCGTCATCGCATGCTTTTTATGTGGAGTCGCCGCCGGTGCGTTGCTTCACTATTGCTTCAAGGAGAAGAACTTCTTCAATTTCAAAGGCTTTTCGGAAAGAGCGGGGCATGACACGCATTCGAATCCGTTCCTGCGCTTTTTGTTCAATCTCGGGCGCAATTTGAAGGCGACCGGACCGTGGTTCGCGCTCGGCATCCTTCTTTCCGCGCTCTTTCAACGGTATATTCCTGCAGAACTTGTCGGAAAACTCTTCGGCCCGCAAAAGCAGTTCGGCCTGCTGTTGGCGGCGACGGTCGGCGTCCCGCTCTATGTCTGCGGCGGCGGCACGATCCCCATGCTGCGCGACTGGCTTGCCGAAGGAATGAGCCTTGGAGCGGCGACCGCCTTCATGGTGACAGGCCCCGCCACGAAGATCACGAATCTCGGCGCGCTGAAGATCGTCCTCGGCGCGAAGAATTTCGCGCTCTATCTCGCCTTCGTCCTGCTCTTCTCGCTTGTGACGGGAATGATCGTCAACGTCATCCCGTTCTGACAGAACAAATATCAACAAATAACAAGGAATCAAAACCATGAAAAAGAATCTTGGAATCGTGCAGGCAGTTTTCCCCATGCCTGTCCTCATCGTCGCCGCATACGATGAAAAGGGAACCGTCCAGTCGATGAACGCTGCCTGGGGGCAGATCTGCAATTCCGACCGCATCGCGCTCTTCATCGATGAAGAGCATGCCACAACTCAGGCGCTGCTCAAAAGCAAGGCTTTTACTGTCTCGCTGGCGGACAAGGCGCACATGGATGTTGCGGATTTCCTTGGTATAGCAAGTGGCAATAAGATGCCTGACAAGTTTGCTCGTACGGGTTATCATGCAGTCAAAAGCATGCATGTGAATGCGCCGATCATCGATGAGTTTCCCATCGTGATGGAGTGCGAATTGGCGGAAGTGGTCGCGAATGACAGCTTCTATTGCATCGTCGGAAAAATCGTGAACACCGCCGCAGACGAGCGCATTCTTGATGAAAAGGGCAAGGTAGATCCGGGCAAGGCGGACATCATCGCCTTCGATCAATTCCGTCATGGTTACTACGCCATGGGCGAACAGGTCGGCAAGGCTTGGAATGCGGGAGCCGCCCTCATGAGGAAATGACTTATTGGCAGGATGGGAAGCAATCATAATCAAATGGAGAAGAATGACAAATGACAAAGCAACGGTCCCTTCTTTCCATACTCATGATTACATTGTTGGCCAATACCCATATCATGGCTGAAATAAACAAGTTTACGGCATCCTCCACTATCCGTGAGGTCACAAATGCCCCTGCGTTCGGTGACTTCGGGAGGCTTCTGCTTCCCGCCAACCATTCCTACTGGAGTGGTGAGACATTAGGAGACCTCCGCCTTACGTGGTACAATGGAATCCGCCCTGAAAAGACCGTGGAAATCGTCAACACGCTCCATTCGCGGGCCGCAGCGGGGCAGACCGTTTTCTTCGACCTCTATACGGGTGCGGAGAAGAAAGACGATCCGCGCAAGAAAGACACGGGGCTTTTCTTTTTCAAAGGCAAGCCTGGAGAACGCTTCGCACTCTGCTGCGCGGGCGGTGGCTTCGCATACGTCGGCGCAATGCACGACAGCTTTCCGCATGCGTTGGAATTGTCGAAAAAAGGCTACAACGCCTTCGCTGTCATCTATCGGTCTGGAGCGAACAACGCGATGGAGGACATGGCGCGCGCCGTCTCCTTCATCTTCGCACATGCGAAGGAGTTGGAAATCTCCACGGACTGCTATTCCACATGGGGCGGAAGCGCGGGGGCGCGAATGGCGGCGTGGATGGGAAGCTACGGGCCAGCCGAATTCGGCGGTGACAAGCTGCCGCGTCCGGGCACGGTCGTCATGCAGTACACAGGGCTTTCCGAATGCACCAGAAATGATCCGCCGACTTTTGCAGTCTGCGGAACATCAGACGGCATCGCCGACTGGCGTGTGATGAAACAGCGGATCGACCGTCTGGATTCATACGGAATCGCCACGGAATTCCATTCGTACAAAGGCCTTCCGCATGGCTTCGGGCTCGGCATAGGAACAGTCGCCGAAGGCTGGCTCGACAAAGCGGTCGCCTTCTGGGAACGGCAGATGAAAAAATGATTTTCCAATAAACAATATTCGATAAAAGGAATTGAACATGAAGAAACAAGTCGTCGTTCTTATTGGAACAGGTGGAATCGGACAGGCCATTGCACGTCGTGTCGGTGCGGGGAAGCATGTTGTGTTGGCGGATTTGCGTCTGGATGCCGCTGAAAAGACCGCGAAGACGCTGGAAGACGCAGGTTTTGAGGTCAGCGCCGTCCAGGCGGATCTTGCCAGCCGCGAATCCATACTGGCATTGATCGCCTATACGCAGCAATATGGCGACATCATGAATCTTGTCAACGCGGCGGGCGTCTCGCCATCCCAGGCTCCTGTGGCGACAATCCTCAAGGTGGATCTGTATGGTACAAGCGTCCTGCTGGAGGAATTCGGCAAAGTCATCGCCGAAGGCGGAAGCGGCGTTGTCATCTCCTCGCAGTCCGGCCATCGCCTTCCTGCTCTTCCCGAAGACCAGAACACGGCGTTGGCCACGGCTCCGACGGAGGAGCTGCTTTCGCTGCCCTTCATCACATCCATCACCGATACACTCAAGGCCTACCAATATTCCAAGCGCTGCAATGTCTTGCGGGTCATGGGGGAAGCAACGAAGTGGGGGTACCGCGGGGCGACCATCAACTCCATCAGCCCCGGCATCATCATCACGCCGTTGGCGAACGACGAACTCAAGGGGCCGCGTGGCGAAGGCTACCGCAAGATGCTTTCGCTCTGCCCCGCCAAACGTGCGGGAACGCCTGACGAAGTAGGCGATTTGGCGGAGTTTCTCATGTCGTCGCGCGGACGTTGGATCACAGGCGCGGACTTCCTCATCGACGGCGGTACAACTGCCTCCTACTTCTACGGCGATTTGCAGTATCTCAAGGCAACCCATTAAATAATAAGGAGAAATGCAATGCAGTATGTGAAATTCGGCAACACGGGCATGGATGTCTCACGCATCTGCCTTGGCATGATGAGCTTCGGCAAACCCGGCAAGGAGAACGGCGTGTTTCCATGGGCACGGGACTTTGAGGATTCCAAGCCCATCTTCAAGAAGGCCATTGATTTGGGAATCAACTACTTCGACACGGCGAACGTCTATCAGATGGGGTCCAGCGAGGAAATCACCGGAAAGCTCATCCGCGAATATGGCCTTGATCGCGATGAAATCGTCGTCGCCACAAAGGTGCATTTCGACATGCGGCCTGGCAGACCAAACGGCGGCGGCTCCTCCCGCAAGAACATCATGGCTGAAATCGACCACTCGCTTCAACGTCTCGGCATGGACTACGTGGACCTCTATCAGATCCACCGCCTAGACGCCAACACGCCGATGGAGGAGATCATGGAGGCTCTGCATGATGTCGTCAAGAGCGGCAAGGCCCGCTACATCGGTGCCTCCACGATCTTCGCATGGCAGTTGGAGCGCATGCAGCAGATCGCCGAACGTCATGGCTGGACGAAATTTGTCTCCCTGCAGCCGCAGTACAATCTCATCTACCGCGAAGAAGAACGCGAAATCCTTCCGCTCTGCCGCGACCGCAAGATGGCGGTCGTCCCATGGAGTCCGCTGGGTGGCGGGCGTTGCGCCCATCCATGGGGAACCAAGACAGCCCGCAACTCCGTTGATGAAGTTTCGCCGATGGTCTGGGGCGCGACTGACGCGCAGGACAAGGTGGTCGTGGACAATCTGAAGGCGGTTGCCAAGGCGCATGGACGCACCATGGCGCAGGAATCGCTGGCATGGATGCTCTCCAAGCCCGAAATCACCGCGCCAATCGTCGGTTGCACGGATGTAAAACATGTCGAAGAGGCGGTTTCCGCAGTGGACATCCAATTGGACGAAGAGGAAATCAAGGCTCTTGAGGCCCCATACGTCCCGCATATCAAAACTGGCGCATTCTAAGGGAAGTACGGCAATGAAGG
This sequence comes from Victivallales bacterium, assembly GCA_017554445.1. Taxonomy (GTDB): domain Bacteria; phylum Verrucomicrobiota; class Lentisphaeria; order Oligosphaerales; family Oligosphaeraceae; genus UBA1407. The sequence continues at coordinate 8,757 of JAFZIJ010000122.1, read as the reverse complement.
TACTGATGCTGAACGGAAGCAGCAACACCAATGGCTCGACCAGAGCTGGGCTCGACATCATGGCAGAGGTGTTCGACACAGAGAAAATCGAATGCGAGATCGTGTGTGTAGGCGCAAAGCCTGTGCGTGACTGCATAGGATGCGGAAAATGCTCTGAGAAAGGGATGTGCATCTTTTCCGATGATGGTGTGAACGAGTTTGTGGGGAAAGCCACCGATGCCGATGGCTTCGTCTTCGGTACACCCGTCTACTATGCCCACCCGTCGGGTCGCATCCTGAGTTTCCTTGACAGGGCGTTCTTTAGCAACATGTGGGGGACAGGCGCGGCGGCGTTTCGCCACAAGCCAGCCGCGGCAATCGTGGTGGCGCGCCGCGCGGGGACCAGCGCCACATACGATGTGATGAACAAGTACTTCGGCATCTCGCAGATGCTGAACGTCGGAAGCACCTACTGGAACGAGTTCCACGCGCTCTCGAGAGAGGATGTGCCGAAGGATGCGGAGGGAACGCAGACACTGCGCAATCTGGCCCGCAATATGGCCTGGCTGATGAAATGCATCAAGGCGGGGCGGGACGCCGGCGTCACGCCGCCTGCCGCCGAGGCAGACTCTATGACGAATTTTGTCCGCTGACGTGGATGCCACCGGCGATTATGAGTTTACAGGAGATAGCATGAACAGGACACTTCTAACAATGGCAATCACAATGACTACGGCGGTCTTCGGGCAGACAGAGAAGGTCACCTACATCAAACCGCCCGTCTTCGAGGGGCAGATTTATCTGTATGGGCAGCCAAAACCTGGCGATGCGGAGGCTGAGCAGTGGTATGAAATCGAGGGACGCGGGCAGTTCGTCCGCAACGTCAAGACACCCACGCTCATCCCGTATCTTCCAGAAAGGGGACGGGGCAATGGCGCGGCCATCATCATCGCACCCGGCGGGGCCTTCCTGCACCACACTTTCGGCAGCGGTGGATACGAGGCCGCAGACTGGTTCAGGAGGCAGGGCTTCGCCACGTTCATCCTGAAGTACCGCGTCGAGGAGACACCGCGGGATGAGGCGGAATACCAGGCATACGTCCAGAAGAAGATGGCCGGATACATCGCCGGCGGGAAGAGCGGGAACTATGCTCCGGCCACACCCGACTACGCGATTGAGGACGCCAATGCGGCAGTACGGCTTGTCCGCGCCCGCGCGCCGGAATTCGGTGTCAGCCCTGACCGCATTGGAATCGTTGGCTTCTCCGCCGGGGCCCTGATGGCCGTCTATAACGCGGAGTGCGCTCCGGCTGGAGATCGGGCCGATTTCATCGCCTCCATCTATGGCCAGCTGGTGCTGCGGGACATGCCCGACAAGCTGCCGCCGCTCTTTGCGGCGATGTCATCGGACGATCCGCTGTCAGGACAGAGCGGGTTCGAGGTCATCCAGGCCTGGCAGAAGCGCGGGGTCGCCGAGCTGCATCTCTACGGTCAGGGCGGGCATAACTTCGGCATGGGGCACACGCCTTTCACCAGCGCCCTCTGGCCCGGGCAGTTCATGGCCTGGCTGAAGATGCTTGGTCTGCTCAGGCCTGCTCCAGAAAACACCGTGCCCGGCCTTCAGCTGAACAACGGCACGGTCATGCCACAGTTTGGCATCGGGACATTCAACCAGGGCTCCGATGATGTCTGCTATGCCTCCGTGCTGACGGCGCTTCGCGCAGGCTACCGCCACATCGACACTGCCCACGCCTATCAGGACGAGCGGGGCGTGGGTCGCGCCGTCCGGCAGTTCTGCCAGGAGAGCGGCGTTCCACGCTCGCAGATCTGGGTGACAAGCAAGCTGTGGCCCACGGAATACGGGGCGGGCGTCTCGGCCCAGGCCATCGACAGGATGCTGGAGAGGCTCCAGCTGGACTACATCGACCTTCTTTATGTCCACCAGCCCGCTGGCGACTACCTCGGGGCCTGGAGGGAGATGGAGAACGCGGTGGCGCAGGGGAAGGTGCGTACCCTCGGTGTCAGCGACTTTGACTACGACGACCACATGCTGGACGACCTGGTGGCCGCCGTGAAGATCAAGCCCGCCGTCCTTCAGATCGAATGCCATCCATACGCACAGCGCATCGCCATGCGGCAGAAGGCCGCCTGGCACGGCATTCAGGTGGAAACCTGGTTCCCGCTGGGCGGTGGCGGCAAGGGCAACGAGAGCCTCCTCAACAATCCCACCATCGTGGACATTGCGAGGATGCACGGAAAGACTCCCGCGCAGATCATCCTGCGCTGGCATGTTCAGGAAGGCTTCTCGGTCATACCCGGCTCGAAGAACCCAGCTCACATCTGTGAGAACATTGATGTCTTTGACTTCGAACTGGATGGATACGAAATGCAGCGCATCCGCGCCCTCAACACCGAAAGCCGCTTCTACATCCCGCAGGCGAGCGATTTGGAGCGCTTTCTGGAATTCAAGCCAGCCGATTGATGAATGTCTTGGACCTATCAACAATCAATAACCAGAAGAATGACAATCCCGCATATCAAAACTGGCGCATTCTAGAGGATATAGACACAAACCATAATCAAACTCATCGAAAGCCATGAAAATCGCAATCATCGTCATTTCCATCATTGTGCTCGTTTCCATCGTGGCCGTTGGATGCCGTCTGCTCAACAGTCGCAACACGGCGGCCACCATCCCTGTCACCGCCAAACTGCCAGGCAAGGCCGTTATCGTGTATTTCTCTCAATCGAAAGTCCAGAATACGGCGCTTGTCGCCAAATGGATCCTGAAGCACGTTGGCGGCGAGTTGATCGAGGTGATTCCCGTAAATCCGTACCCAGACGCCTACTCCGAAACGCTCAAGGAGGCCAGCCGCGAGCGGAAGGAAGGAACTCCAAGGGAAATCCAGCCGATTAGCATTCCCGATGACTGCGAAATTGTCTTCATTGGTTCGCCGATATGGTATGGTACGTTTGCGCCGCCGATCGCCACGTTCCTGAAAGCAAATCCGCTTGCAGGCAAGACCGTCGTACCATTCTGCACACATGGTGGCGGGGGAGCGGAACGATTCGAGCAGGATGTCCAGGCAGCCTGTCCCGAGGCGAAGGTGCTCAAAGGGTTTGTTGCGCGCGGCTCGAATCAGATTGAGCGTCGCCTTGATGTCGGTGTGCCATCGCATCACAAAGAGGATGATGTCATCACGTGGCTGAACGGCATTTTTTGAAAACCATTGAGCAAAATGTCTCGCTTTGATTTGAAATGAAACGCAACCTCTTCAAAAAACGCAAAATGTTCATCATCGTCATTGTTCTGCCGTTGGCATTCCTTCTTGGTGGATGCGTCTTTATGCACACGCCGTCGTTCGGGCGGCTGCCGTCGGGAAAACGTCTGGAGCGCATCCGACAGTCGCCGAACTATGTCGATGGCAAGTTCCGCTATCCCGTGAAGACGGAGGTGATGACGTCCTCCAAGAGTGGGTTGGCGACGATGTGGGAGTTCGTCACGGAATCCCGCACATACACAAAGCCCACTCAACCAGTTCCTTCAGAGAAGACAGATTTACAGTCGCTTCCGCGTGATATTGACTGTATCGTCTGGTTTGGTCATTCGTCCTATCTTCTTCAAGTCGAAGGGAAACGGCTACTTGTGGATCCAGTCTTCTACAAGGCCGCGCCCGTCAGTTGGGCGAACAAGCCGTATCCGGGCACGGATTTGTGGAGGCCGTCGGACATGCCGTCATGCGACTGGCTGCTCATCGGCCACGACCATTGGGATCATCTGGATTATCAGGCTGTGAAGGAGTTGAAAAGCTCCGTACAGAAAGTACTACTGCCGCTTGGCGTCGGCGAGCATTTTGAGAGATGGGGCTTCCCCGAGATAATGCTCACGGAACTGGACTGGCAGGAAAGTGCTGATTTGGGCGACGGTTTCGCCATCCACTGCCTTCCCGCACGGCATTTCTCCGGCCGTGGATTGCGCCGCAACAAGGCATTGTGGGGCTCCTTCCTGTTGAAGACACCGTCGGGAAAGCAAATCTACATTGGCGGCGACAGCGGCTATGGTCCTCATTTCAAGGAAATTGGCGATAAATTCCCTGGAATCGACCTTGCCATTTTGGAGAATGGACAGTACAATGATGACTGGGCGCAAATCCACACGCGGCCCGCTGAACTGCCGTTGGTCTGCCGCGACCTCGGCGCGAAGGAGGTCATCACCGTCCATCATTCCAAATACACGCTTTCAAAACATCCGTGGGACGAGCCGCGCCGCAACGAAGACGCGTTGGAAAAGGAAGGCATCGCCGTCCGCCGTCTCGTCATGGGGAAGCCGGAAATGTTGTGGAAACCGTAAGAGCTTGAACGGGAAAAAGATATCATGGGAATCGTAGAAAAGATTTTGACATTGGCCTGCGCTGCGGGAATCATGCTTCAGGCACAGGGGATCGTGGATGTCCACAGCCATATTCTTCCGTCTGAATACATTGCTAATCTGAAAAAGCACAATGCGCTGATGGACGAAGGATTTCCACTGCCCCAATACGATGCGGAAGCGCATTTGAAATGGATGGACGAAGCGGGAATCCGTATTTCCGTGTTGACGATGGCCGCGCCGCAGCCGTCTTTCGGCGATGCGGCGGAGAATGCCGCCGTCATACGGCGTGTCAATGAAACAGCAGCCGTTCTAAAGCGCGAACATCCAGGGCGTTTCCTGTTCTGCGCGACTCTGCCGCAGCCTGATGTGAAAGCCGCAATCGCCGAAGTCGAATATGCCTTTGACGTGCTTCATGCGGATGGCGTGAAATTGGCGACCAACGTCAGCGGGCAATATCTGGGATCGCCCGAACTGGATCCGCTGATGGAAGTTTTGAACAAGCGGAAAGCCATAATCATCCTGCATCCGCATCGCCCCGAGCCGATATCCAAAAATGTCATGAATCAGACACCACTCGCCATGCAGGAATACCTTTCCGAAACCACGCGGACCATTTGCAATATGATATCACGCAATGTGTTGGCGCGATATCCAAACATCAAACTGGTCGTCCCGCACTGCGGAGCCTACCTGCCGCTTGCATTGCCGAGGATGAAAGCGCTCGCTCCCGTCATGAAGGCAAACGGTTTGGTCGGAGACATCGACTTCGAGGCGAATCTTCGTGAACTCTATTATGATCTTGCTGGAGCGCCGTTGCCTGACACGCTCCGTTCGCTGCTGACCATCACTACGCCTGACCGCCTGTTATACGGCTCCGACTTCCCGTATGCCGCGCCGCAGGCTCTCTCCGCCGGTTTGAAACGGTTGACGGCGACTCTGGATGACATGCCTGAGCTTGCGCCGTTCAAGGAGGACATTCTTTCGGGCAACGCCCTGCGGCTTTTCGGACTGTCGAAAACAGAACCGAATGTGATTCCAACATATTCCGGAGAAACGCTTTACCGTATTGCGGAGATAGAGGTGCTGCCGGAATATCTGGATGCGTATCTTGAAGCCGCCCGCGATGTCGGCGCGGAGTCGGTCGCGAAGGAGCCAGGCGTCCTCTGCGTCTTTCCCATGCGGATGAAGGAATCGCCGAACCTCATCCGCATCCTCGAAATCTACAAGGATGAAGCGGCCTACAAGGCGCATCTGGCGTCGCCGCATTTCCGCAAATACAAGGAAGGGACGCCGCACATGATCAAATCCCTGCGGCTTGTTCCGATGACGCCGCTGGATGCGGAACACTCGCATCGCATCTTCCGCAAACAGTGATAGAAACCAACAGGAGACGAAAATGCCCTACATCCAAGTCGAAGCAGCCAAATTGAGCAAGGAACAGAAGGAGCAACTGGTGGCTGAAATCACCCGTGTCTCCAGTGAAATCATGGGAATGAAGAAGGAGGCCTTCTACGTTCTCATCAAGGAGAACGACAGTGACAACTGGGGCATCGGCGGCAAGACTCTCACGAACATCATCAAGGAGAGGCAAGGATAACCACAGGAAGCCGAAGATGAAGACTCTGCTTATCGCCGGGCATCCCGATCTGAAGAACTCAATCGCCAATGCCGCCATTCTGAAAGAAGCGGCAAAACTCATCGCGCGGATTCAGACAGCCATCTAAGGGAAGCAAAGCGAAAGTAATGCCTTGAATGATATTGCGTTGGTATAGTAATTTATGCGTCTCGTAAAGCGATTTTATTATAAAAGAGGTTAAGGAATAATCCATCCTTGCAACTGTATTACGGAAGAATCATTCGCCGCTGACCATTTTATCATCTTTTTTGAATTGACATGTCTTTTTGACGTGTTATAGTAAGTAAACATTTACTAACAAAACATGGAAACGGACATGGACAAGACGGAAAAGTCATTGACGCCTCGTCAGGTGGAAATTGTTGATGCGGCACTCAAACTGATTGCGGAGCAGGGCATCCAGCATCTGACGATACGGAATCTAAGCACTGCCATCGGCGTGACGGAGGCGGCGTTGTACCGCCATTTTCCAGGCAAGACGGAAATCATCCAGGCGATGGTGTCGCGTTTCGAAACGGATGTGGACGATATCGGAGAGAAACGCGGCTGGGCCGCCGTCGAAGCGGCGTTGATTCGTCGGACGGAGCTTGTGTTGGAGAAGCCTGATTTGGCGCGGGTTCTCTTCGCGGAGGAGCTTTTCAAAGACTCGCCTGAAATCGCGCAAATTCTCCATGGCATGATGCAGCGACACCATCAAATCATGAAATGCCATTTTCAGGAGGCTGTTGATGACGGTGTCATTCGGGCGGACATTCCGATGGACACGCTGTTTCGGTTGATTCTTGGACCATTGCGGCTTCTCATCAAGCAATGGGGACTGTCGGACGGTGCGTTTGATTTGCGTGCCAAACGGGATGAAATGCTTGAGTTCATGAAGGAGCTTCTCGCACCTAAGATGCAAAGTTTGAGATAAATACAATAAAAAGGAGACAAGACCATGGAAAACAAGATGTTCTGCTTTCAGTGTCAGGAAACGGCTGGTGGGAAAGGTTGCACCATTTGCGGCGTATGCGGCAAGAAGCCCGAAGTCGCGGCGATGCAAGATCTGCTCGTCTATACTCTCAAAGGATTAAGTGTGGTCACGACGCGTCTTCGTGGCGAAGGCAAGCCAGTCTCCGCGGATGTCAATCATCTCGTGACTGTCAACCTCTTCATCACCATCACGAACGCCAATTTCGATCGCGCAGCCATCATCCGCGCAATCCATAAGACGTTGAAAACTAAATGTGAACTGCTTGCGCAACTGGCCGATAAATCCAATCTGCCGGAGGCCGCGCTATGGGATGGCGGCGAAGCTGAATTCGATGCGAAGGCGGTGACGGTCGGCGTGTTGGCCACGGCCAATGAAGATGTCCGCAGCCTCCGTGAACTGATCATCTACGGGCTGAAGGGGCTAGCCGCCTACTCAAAACATGCAAATGCCCTCATGCAGGACAATGCTGAAATCGACGCTTTCATCCAGTCTGCCTTGGCCAAGACACTTGATGATACGCTTGATGCGAATGCATTGACGGCGTTGGTCTTGGAGACTGGTAAATACGGTGTGGACGGCATGGCATTGTTGGACAAGGCGAACACGGCCGCCTACGGAAATCCGGAGATAACGGAAGTCGAACTGGGCGTCCGCAACAATCCGGGCATTCTCATTTCCGGCCATGACCTACGTGATTTGGAAATGCTTCTGGAGCAGTCTGCAGGGCAGGGCGTCGATATCTATACGCATTCGGAAATGCTTCCGGCCCACTATTATCCTGCTTTCAAGAAGTATCCGCACTTTGCGGGCAACTACGGCAACGCATGGTGGAAGCAGAAAGAAGAATTTGAAGCGTTCAACGGTCCTATTCTGATGACCACCAACTGCGTGGTGCCGCCGGCGGAGAGCTATCGTGCACGCTTGTGGACGACTGGTGCAGCGGGCTTCCCTGGTTGCAATCATATCTCCGGTGAATACGGCGAGACAAAAGATTTTTCGGCTATCATCGAACAGGCCAAGATGTGCCAGCCGCCGAAACAATTGGAAACCGGAAAGATAGTCGGTGGATTTGCGCATGAGCAGGTTTTCGCGTTGGCGGACAAGGTGGTTGAGGCCGTCAAGTCTGGGGCTATCCGCAAGTTTGTCGTGATGGCCGGTTGTGATGGTCGCATGAAGTCCCGCGAATACTACGCCGAATTCGCGAAAAAACTTCCGAAGGATGTCGTCATTCTGACGGCAGGTTGTGCCAAATACAAATATAATAAATTGCTGTTGGGCGACATCGGCGGCATTCCGCGTGTACTGGACGCAGGGCAGTGCAACGACTCCTATTCGCTTGCACTGATTGCGTTGAAGCTCAAGGAGGTCTTCGGGCTGAAGGATGTCAATAATCTGCCGCTATGCTTCAACATCGCATGGTATGAGCAAAAGGCCGTCATTGTGCTTCTGGCATTGCTGTATCTTGGCGTGAAGAACATCCATCTGGGACCAACACTCCCTGCATTCCTCTCGCCAAATGTTGCAAAAGTTCTTGTCGAGAACTTTGGTATTGCAGGAATAGGCACGGTCGATGAGGATCTCAAGCTGTTCTTCGGTGAGTGACAGGATGAACGAAAGACCGGACTAAAGATAAAGCATTACCGGAAAACATTATGAAAAGAGGTAATTTCAAAAGTCTGATTTTTTCATGGAAAACATGAAAAAAAATGTAGAGGCTACATATTAATGGTGGTGTTGTTACATAGGAGAAATATGAAGCCTCTACAACAGTTTTACTTTAACATGCAAATGTTCCTTT
>JAFZIJ010000121.1 GCA_017554445.1 Victivallales bacterium | reverse complement strand
GGGAGGACGGAAAAAATGAATCGTGCGGTCAAGATCGGTGAAGTTTTCAAACTGGCGGAGCTTCTACCATATCAGGATGGGAAGATCATCAACATGGACGTTGTGCATAACGAGAAGATGAAATTCGTGGTCATGAGTTTCGACGCGGGGACCGGTCTGTCCGAACACGCCGCGCCGGGAGAAGCATTGATCTTTGCATTGGACGGCGAAGGTGTGATCGGGTATGAAGGGAAAGAGCACACCATTAATGCCGGAGAAAACTTTGTGTTTGCAAAGGGCGGCGCGCATTGGGTCAAGGCGGAAAAACGCTTCAAAATGGCGCTGCTGTTAACCTTGGAATGAGGAGTCGATCATGCGCAAACGCATCAAAAACAACATCAGTTGGGTGGGATATCTGGATTGGGAACTGGAAACTTTTCACGGAGACGATTATTCTATCAAGAATGGGTCGAGTCAGAACGCCTACCTGATCGAAGAGGGGAAAACGGTGCTGATCGACACGGTTTGGTCGCCGCATTGATTCGATTTCGTGGATAACCTCAAAAAAGAGATCGACCTGAAGAAAATCGACTTCATCGTAGCGAACCACGGTGAGTGCGACCACTCGGGTGCGTTGTCGGCATTGCTCGCAGAAATTCCGGGGATCCCGGTCTACTGCACGGCCAATGCGGTCAAGAGCCTTGAAGGACAATACGGCAAGTTGGACTGGAATTTCCAAGTGGTCAAGACCGGCGACAGTGTCGATGTCGGCAACGGGAAGAAACTCGTCTTCGTTGAAATGCGGATGCTTCACTGGCCGGATTCTATGGCAACCTATATGACCGGAGATAATGTTCTCTTTTCCAATGACGCTTTCGGGCAACACTACGCGGTGGAGGAACTTTTTAACGATAAAGCGAATCCGTGTGTGCTCCGGCATGAGGCGATGAAATATTTTGCCAACATTCTGAATCCGTTTACGCCGATTCTGACAAAAAAGCTTTCCGAAATTGCCGGATTCAATCTGCCGATTGAAATCATTGCCCCGTCGCACGGAGCGATCTGGCGGGAGAACCCGATGCAGATCGTAAACCTTTATGCGGAATGGGCGGCGACGTATCAGGAAAATCAGGTTACTGTCGCCTATGACACCATGTGGAAGGGGACGGCGAAAATAGCGCATGAAATCGCTGCGGAAATCCATCGTCAGAATCCGAACACGGTGGTCAAGGTGTTCAATGTGGCGAAAGCAGACAAAAACGAAGTGATGACCGAGGTATTCAAATCCAAAGCCGTCGCGGTTGGTTCGCCGACGGTCAGCAACTCCATTCTCTCCAGTGTGGCGGGCTGGCTGGAATTCCTGAAACAGCTGAAGTTCAAGAACAAGCGTGCCGCCGCATTCGGCTGTTACGGCTGGAGCGGAGAGAGTGTGAAACTGCTGCAGAAGAGTTTGGCCGAGGCTGGATTTGCCGTGGTGGATGAAAACATCCGCGCGCAATGGAAGGCGACCGATGCCGAGCTGGCGCAAATTCCGGGACTTGTGACTGCGCTCTTGGCGTGATGGCCAATGCAACCAGTTTGGGGATAGCTGAATGAAGAAGATCGCTTTTTTCGACACCAAACCGTATGACCGTGAAGCCTTCGACCGCTTCAATGCCGGTCGGTACGACATCCGCTATTTCGAGACCAGGCTCACGAAAGCGGCGCTGCCGCTGGCTAACGGCTGCGATGCGGTCTGCGCCTTCGTGAATGCCGAGATCGACCGCGCCGTGGTCGAGGGATTGACCGCGCAAGGCATCAAAGTGCTGGCCATGCGGTGCGCCGGTTACAACAATGTGGATTTCAAGGCCGCGTATGAATCCGGACTGACCGTGGTTCGCGTTCCGGCGTATTCCCCCTACGCGATAGCCGAACACGCCGCCGCGCTGCTGCTGACATTGAATCGGCACATCCACAAAGCCGCCGCCCGGACAAGGGATTTCAATTTTTCCCTTGCAGGACTGACCGGATTCGATCTGCACGGCAAAACCGCGGGGATCATCGGCATGGGGCGGATCGGACGGATCTTCGCCGACATCTG
>JAFZIJ010000120.1 GCA_017554445.1 Victivallales bacterium | reverse complement strand
TTCGGTAATTATTTACTTTAGTTGCTGTCAAGTGAACGGTTGTCTGGACTGATTGTCTTCTTATCGTCCATAAAACGTATGCAACAAAGACTAAACTAGCAATGTCGCCACAACATAGATTATCCCCCAGTGAAGTCATTCGTATGCACGGGACATATCATAACGATGAAGGAAACTTTGATGCCATTGTAACTAGTCAAGACTCTCGTAAGCTTAATAATGAAGCTAGAATAAAAACAGAAGACAAAGGAATACCAAAATCAGATATAGAAGAAATATTTAAAAGAACACGTGAACTATTTCAACAATCAACATTTTTTGACCATAGAGATGGTATTCATGATACTGGTACTGAAAAGAAGGATAAATATGATAGAAAAAGATATGTTACAATTGCCAAAATAAACGGAACTCCATATAAAATCACTTATGTTGTTTTATTTCCAAAACCAGATAGTAAGCAAACAAATACAAGTATAAAATTACACAACTTGTATATTGACAAACAATAAAAAAGTGCTTCCCCACACGAGATGACATCGCTGTCAGTAACGTATCTTGAAAGCACCAAATATAATATGGTGCTTTTGGGCGATTTTACAAGTCATGCCACCATGAGATTCGAATTTTGGGTATGGATTTGCTCTTTGGTTATATTATAATGGTGGTTGTCAGCACAGTCAAACTAATCGACACGCTTTGAGAACGCATTTCAATTCAAGACAAGAAACAGTCTTCTCAAAAAAAACGGAAACGAAGGCAGGCAATTCCCCTCGCACCCGTCTCCAAACTTCGACCGTCATGAAAAGTAGAGCTGGGCGCAAGACGCACGTGACTGTCCAACAAATAGATACAAATCCTTTTTACCAAGTTATTCCACGCTGGCATTCAACTTTTTCAGTTCCGCTTTGCACCATTCCCGTTCAGCGTCGGACGGAGCCATCTTAAGCAGTTGACGGAGGCAGGATTTGCGGACATACGGCTCCATTTCATGCGCGTTCCAGTCGCGTTCGGTAAGCCGCTTGCCTTCTTCGTACGAGCGGGCGGGGAGGGATTCCGCCAGTTGGTATTTCCCCTCGGGATAGCAGTCGTAGATGTATTTATAGATCAGATGCCGTTTTGCCTCTGCTTCTGGGCCACGTAACCGCTGGGCTACGCTAAACAGGAAAGACGGATAGTTGTTGCCGCGGGACCAACCACGGGAATGGAGCAATTCATCGGCGGCCTTGTCATAGGCAATGGCCTGTTTGAGACATTCTTCAAATCCGTCGCCTTTGTGCGGATTCAAGGGGACATGTTTCAGCCTGAAGCAATGAAGCTCTTCTTCGTGGAATTCGAAATGTTGGTTGTGCTCCATCAGAAACGACTTGTTTAAAATATTCTGGTAAATCTCATCATCGGCGGCGATGGTGAAATCCTGATTCGGATTGCCGTTGCTCAAATACTGCTCGTATTCATAGAGCGTATTATTATAAAAGCCATCCTTTATTTCACGGCGGATCGTTTTGCACCATTCATCGATGTCGCCTTTTTTCTTCAGCATGGCAGCATATCTCATGACTGCGTTGTTGCGGATCATAAACAAATCGACGCCGTCAAGCCTGTTTTTTAAGCTTTTTTCCGCCACGTCAAGCGTCAGATGCTCGATGGCTAGCCGCCATGCCTCCTGTACGTCATTAAAATCCGTCTTGGGGTCGGACTGTTTATGCGACAGTCCCCAGACGAGTAGCGGGTAGTTGCTGTTCTTGCGTCCAAGCTGGATGGCGTCGTCGTATAACTTCTGAAAACTGGCCATCACGTCGTCTAGTTCCTTTTTCACTTCCTCCCGTGATTTGCCGTTGTCCTTCTGGATGTTCAATGAATGCATTCTTCCATCCAGATAGGCAGATTTCTGCATGAAGAACGCAAGGCTTCCCTCCGCCGGCGGTTGGGCCTGATCCAGTTTTTTGCGAAACGTATTGCCGCCGGTCTCCGCCTGGATTGCTCCCAAATACCTCGTGGACGGTATGGATATTTTGTTTATGTCCATGTCCGCTCCGTAGTATTTCTCCAGTGCCTTTTGGGCGTCTTCCTTTCTGCCGACTTTGAGCAGGAAGGAGATCAAGTAATTGTGCCGACGTGACATAAGCTCTTCTGTTGTTAGTATGCTTGAGCTCATGCGGCTCGCGTTCTCCCTCTCAAAGTCGGTCATCGGCTGATCCTGCCATTTTTCCAGATAGGGAATGGCTTCCTGATACCATCCGAACCGCTCGCAGAAGTCGATATATGGCAGAAACTCCTCAATATTCTCCTTGTCAAGGAGTTCTGTGAATACATGAACCTCTTTTTCATTGATTTCCGGCTGATTCCGCCGATTGCGGCGGTTGGAATGCAGAACGCGCCAATACATGCGTTCAACCGCCTGACGGCGCTGTGGGCCCGAACTCTCCTTTCGCAGGACATCTGTCAGTTTGGGGATGACAGGGCATTCCTCCGGAAAACAGTCGGCCATTCTTGCATAATAGGCGGGGCTGTGTGCCATCAGCTTTTTCACGGCCGCGATTTGCCGCGGAGAAGGCTCCTTCCCATCTGTGTTCAGGCAGTTTTTGAATTCCTGTTCGTATTCCTGACTGAAGTAACTGATGTCGAAGATCTTAGCCGTTGGAATATAAGGACTTTTCAAAACAAACGCCTCCATGGCGAGATCGCTCTTGCCGCTGTCAAACGCCCCATGGATGACATGGAAGATGTCATCCCATGTCTTTTGATCTGGAAGTTGTTTGGGATCAAGTCTTTCCAGAAAACGTACCAAAGCCTCCACGTCATTCGCCATTTTGAAGATTTTGACGGCATCGACGGTTTGGTTCGGTGTCAGGCCGTCAGGCATTTTCTGGAAGATTTCTGCCTTCAGCGTTGCATAATCTTCGCGGCCAAAACGTTGGGAAAGCGAATCAGGGGCATTTTGAACTTGCGGCTGAGCAAATGATTTGATGGCGATTATCAGAAATATCAAAAGAAATATACGGCGGTGTTTCATTTTGTCCTCCTGTCTGGGGCGACGGATTATAGGCGGAACCCAACGAATGCATCATCCAATGACTTATAATATATGATATATATATATTGTCAAACTGCTTTTTGATGGAAATATGATTTTTAAACAATTATTGATTGCCAACAGCGTGATGCCGATGGCACCTCCTGTTTCTTTGAAAAATCGAGAACATGAGCGATAGTAGGATAGAATATGTTTTTCTATGTTTGGCAGACTAACGATCAAAAGGACAATCATGGACAGAGATCAATTGACACGCATGTTCCGCGAACAGCTCATCCCGCAGCCGCATTCCTTTGAACTCAAAGGAGATAGCTTGTTCAAGCTCACCAATGGCTGCGCCATCCAGATAAACGGTCCGAAAGACGCGCAGGCCGAAGCCGTGAGACTGCTTGCAAAATATTGGGGGATAACCGCCAGCATCACCGTTGGCGACTGCGCCGCTTCAATTCCGTCGGAAGGTTACTATCTGGATGTGACGGCGGATCGTCTGCTGATTGAGGCATCGACGATTAGCGGCATGCGCCATGCCTTCCGCACATTGCGGATGATGGCGGAGCCTGAACGCGGAACTGGCTGTATTTCAGGATGTTGGAATCTTCCGGAAATGAAAATCGAAGATGCTCCCGCGCTGTCGTTCAGAGGACTGCATCTCTGCGTTTTTCCGGAAACACGCTTCAACGACGTCGCGAAGAAAATCCGCTTTGCCGCGTATCTGAAATTCAATGTCGTCGTCATCGAATTCTGGGGGACGTTCCCGTTCCAGTCGCATCCGGAACTCTGCTGGTCCGAACTTGCGGGAAGTCGTAAGCAGTGGGCGGATTTGATTCGTGAAATGCGTGAGGAGGAAGGCGTTACGCTTGTCCCGCAGTTCAACGTGTTGGGCCATGCGCCGAACAGCCGCAGTTGCACGTCGCAGCATGTCGTGTTGAATCAGCATCCCGAAATGGAACCGCTTTTCGAGCCCGACGGCTGGTGTTGGTGTCTGACGAATCCGCATACGATGAAACTGCTGGACGAAGCCGTCACCGAACTGCATGAATTCTTCGGCTGTCCGCCGTATTTCCATATCGGCTGCGACGAAGCGGACAGCGTCGGCCTATGCTCTGAATGCCGCAAACATCCCGTCGCGGAACTCATTGGCAATCACATCCGTCATTTCCGCGACTTGTTTGCCGCCCGTGGCGCACGCATCATGATGTGGCACGATATGTTGTTGAACCGCAGCGACAAACGCTGGGAGAACTACACGGCCATGGCCCATGACTACCAGCATCTTGAAGACATGGTCAAGACAATTCCGCAGGATGTCATCATCGCCGCGTGGGAGTACGGATACAGTTTCCATCGCATTCAGGGCGACGTGACGTATCCGACGACGATGTTCTTCAAGGAGAACGGTTTCGACACGCTGGCCTGCCCATGGCGGAAACTTGATGTCATCCGCTCCTCCGCGGCATTGGCGCAGAAGGAGAATCTGTTCGGACTCCTTGAAACGACATGGCACATCTTCTACGGGCCGGAAATGAAGGGGATGTTCTCGACGACGGCGCAGGCCGCGTGGGGCGGTGCCGTCGGCTGGCCGTCGTTCGGTCAGACGATCTTCGACCGGGCTTGGCGGACAATCGTGAAAGACATGGGCCTGAAGGACTACAACGACTTGGGCACCAGCGACTTCCAGGTCATCCCGAAGACTTACGGCAGTCTGGGGTGAGTAACGACGGCGTCTCGCCGTCGAATGTAACGACGGCGTCTCGCCGTTGGAGGCAAGTGTAAAGCCTACGCTACCATCTGAATCATGACCAATATTTGTAAAACAAGAATGTTACAATTTATTATTGGCAAATTTAGAGTCAGATTCTAAATTTGCCAATTCGTTTAGTAAGAGATACATAGAACATTTTGAGGAACAAAATGCCCCGCAGGCAATACGGATTTGCAAGTTGTGATTTTAAATTTTTGGGGGGCAAACGTGGCATGGGGGCCGTAATCTGCAATTGCCCGCAGCCCGGCATGTTGCGTGAGAACGTCCTGCAACTTCCTGTCTGGTATATCTGAAATGAAATCTCGGTGGTTGTTTCATTCCAGCGGCACGAAGAAAGACGTACCGAGTGTATTGTCTTCTTTGTCGGGCATGATTCGGAAGCCACGAACCTTGAGTGTGTTATCATCGTATTGGGTCTTCTTGATTTCCATGTCGCCGTGTTCGTAGGCGAAAGGAAGGCCATTGACAGAATTGACGGGAACCTCTCCAAGTGCTTCCAGACTATCAGGAAGTTCGCCGCCATGCGCATACCTGTATTCCATCACCTGCCAGCCGAGCATGGCCATGGTCCGATAATCCTTGATCTGGTCATGTTTCTTGATACTTTGGGAAACTGCGGGCATAAGCATCATGGACGTTATTGCAAATCGACGTCGAGCGTCTTTTTCAAAATTGTCAGTATAAAGTTCTAACTCTTTGAAATCATGTTTCTTGGAAAGTGCAAACTGGATGATGTCCGCTGTATAACGCCAGCCCATCAGCAAGTCCCTGTCTAGAAAACAACTCCATACAAGACGGGATACGCCATGGAAATGCCATATATTCTGGCTCTCACCACTCAATATCATGTTCATTCATGGGCATTTTTCAGAAGATAGTCGTGAATGTTTTCATGGAACAGGGCTTCATACGCAAATCCGCATGCGCAATGGTCGTTCCAGTCAGGCATTTCGCCAAGAAGCTCCTCCCATTCCTTTTGTGTATATCGGACATGTCCCAACGTGTATCCAATGGCATCAAACCGGATGCTTTCGATGGCAATGGCTACATGTTTGGACATCAGCAAGGGAGAGCTTGCCAGTGGCCAATTCCGTAAATGAATCAACTTCTGATTGCATGATGCAATGGTTTCCTTATTGTCCGCATTGGCCTTGATTTCCAGTGCCAGATACCGTGCGGCTTTTCTGAAGCGTTGCAGTTCAGGTAGAGGGATTTCGTAGAATAATTCCCTTGATTCGTGGCTGATGGATTGTGGCGGCAGTTTCGCCGTCTCATTCACCGCTTGGATGTACGCCCCATGCTGTTCTGTGAATTCAGCCCATGCCTGCTTGTATTCGGCTTGACCACTGGCGGCATCGAGTTCTGGCAATTCGATGCCATCACATTTGATAAGAGTCTTAAGAGGTTCGTTTTCAATGGATAAACCATTCTCCAGCTTTTCCTTTAAGCCTTGTTGATTTGCCGGATGATGGAGCAGGGCAGTCATCTTCTCTCTGATTTGCTCACGCTCTTGATGGAGTTTCATGTTTTGGCTTCTGACCTGAAACAGGAAATACAGGCCAAGAAAAACAGGAATGGCGGACACGATGACTTTTCTGGAAATGCATTCGTTCAAGAGAATCAAGCCGATGGCGGAAAATACATACTGTAAAGTATATATAATGGAATTATATGGATAAAGGGCTATGCCGAACTTGACGCAACTTAAGACATATAGACATGTCATCATAAAAGCCATGGCGAAGCACAGAAGCGGGAGACGGCGTTTTCTGCCGAATGACAGCCATATGAGGGACAAGTTGCCGAACAAATAGAAGATGATGACGTTGAGACGCCTTTTCCATGTATGAAGGGTTCGCCATCTGAGCAGGTCATAGATTGCCAAGTATTGGATTAACAGGGTATAGGCAACAAGGGTAAGCAGAAGGACGAGCGGATTAAAAAAATTGTCAAAGTCACCATCGAAACGGCAGAATGCAAGCCAAAGAAAAAACGGATGATACATCCAGCCCAGCCATTTGCCGAATAGAATTGCCGCAAAAGGTTCATCCTTGAAGACAATGGCGTCCGCCAGTTTCTGCAACCATGTTTTGGGCTGGTCATCCTGTCTGGTGGTTTCTTCCTGCATGGCGTCCTCCTGTGGCGTTCCAGATTGGAACAAAGACAATTACATGAACTGAAATCTTATAAAACATTAACAAAATACATACTATAATTGATTTTTTTTTTGTCAACATATATTGGATAAAAAACGAATGATTTTTTGAACTGTGTTTAGTCGTATGTATAGTAATAAAATGCATACAGTTATTCTGCGAAGAAGAGGTGTGGATTGCGGGGGAAAATCATGACCATGAAGACATGAAACGCTTTCTGTTCCAATATATTCGCTCCATGCGGCTGTACTACGGTTTCGTGACGGGCACGACCGTGCTGTTCGGAATCTGGATGGCGTATAACGATGGCGGCGCATGGGGCTGGCGGGAGGCCGTGGCGCTCGTCGTGGGCTTTCTCGCGTGGGGCGTCAACCAGATTTTCAGCGACTACTGCGACCGGAAGGAGGATGCCGTCAACGCGCCGCATAGGCCGATGGTTACAGGGGCGTTGGCGGCGTGGCCTGCCATGGTGCTGTCGGCGGTTGTGATGCTGTTGTTTGCTGCGGTCAGCCTGCTTATGACTCCGTGGTCGTTGCTCGCCTTGTGCATTGGCGGCGTGCTGAATGTGGCGTATTCGCTTCTGAAACGGGTTCCCGTCTTAAATGTCATGGTCTATGCGTGCGCCATAACATGTTGCGCACTATACGGTTTTGCGGTGACCAGCGGAAAATTCCCGTCACCCTTGTTTGTGACGGCCATTGCCATGATGGTCGTTCCCGTGCATGCTCTCATGTGCCATAACAGTTATTATAAAGATGTTACAGGCGACAGGGCGGCGGGCGTGCGGACGTTGCAGACGCTTTTTCCTGAAAACATCTCGTTGATTGTCACGGTCGTCGCGGCGATTTGCATAATCCTATATTCGTTGTATGTTGTTTTTCAATGGAATTCGTTTGCCGCAACAGTACAGGCGGCGGTGGAGTTGACGTTGACCGCCATGCTGCTCGTCAGCCTGGAAAAGCGCTGCTACCATCGGGCGACCTGCCTGAACTGCCAACTGTGTGTCAGCATGATTTATGCTTGGATGCTGGTGGACAGATCATGGCCGTTGCTGCCTGAAATCGCGTCGCTTATCATTATACACCTGTTGTTCTTATGGTATCGGGATGAAAAGGAGTAGGTTTATCACGGGCTTCTGGAAAGCCATGTTCTATGCGCGGATGTCGCTGGCTTGCGCATGGCGCTACCATTCGCTTTCCGTCTTGATGAAGGCGTCCAAATTCACGGGCATCTTCTTCAAACACAAACTTGTGAAACTGCCGTCGGGCGAATACAAATTGGATTTCTACATGCCGCGATATCCGTCCGAAGCTTTCTTTACGGCGATGGAGGACAAAGTGCTGCGGAAGCCGCCGCGTCCTGTCAGCGTCGTCTTGTCCATTACGAAAGCATGTGCGTACAAATGTCCGCATTGCTATCAGAGAAAGGACGCGCCGCAGGAGCTTCCGCTGGATGTTCTGATTGACAACGTACGTAAAATGCGGGACTTCGGTATCGTGGCATGGGCTGTGGAGGGCGGCGAACCGTTGTTGCGCTTCGAACGTCTGGAGGCCGTGCTGAAGGAAATCAGCGGTCTGGAAGTGTGGGTGAACAGTACAGGCCATTCCGCCACGCCGGAGAAAATCTACCGTCTGGCGGAACTGAAGGTCACTGGTGTCATGAGCTCCATCCATTCCGTTGATCCGCAGGAACATGACGCGTTCACTGGCATGCAAGGATCATGGCAACGGGCGTTGAATTTCCTGCACGACTGCCAGAAGGAAGGCATGTTGGTCGGTTTCAACACGGTGTTGACGGATCGGCAGATCGTCGATGGCGGCATCGACGCCATCATGGCGCTTGCGAAGGAGCATAACTGCGACTACATCCAGTTGATTCATCCAAAAGCCTGCGGCGGATGGATGGGAAAGAAGTTCGACAACGAGTTGAGCCAGAAGGCGATACGTATCGCGAAAGAGGCGCAGTTGCGCTACAATTCCGCGAAGGAGAAGCATTCGCCAGTGCTGACTGCGCAGGTTTTCGAGGAATCTCCCGAAATGCTCGGCTGCTGTTGCGGAGGAATCGACCGATTCTACGTCGGTGCGTCGGGAGAGGTTCAGCCGTGCGAATTCGTGAACATTTCGTTCGGCAACTTGCAGGAGGAATCGTTTGAAACGGCATACGGACGGATGAGGAAATGCTTTGCAACGCCTTGCGAGGAATGGACTTGCTGTGTCCATGCTAAAGAGTTGGCGGAACATGCGGGCGAACGGCTGCCGATTCCATGGGCCGAAACGGAGCAGTTGGTCAAAAACTGGAAGGTAGGAACACCGACGAAGGTTTATGAATCCATAGGTATCTACAAATGAAGTGTTTGGTGCTGGTCAACCCATCGTCCAACGGAGGGCGCGCAGGACGACGATGGCGGCGGTTGCAGCCGCTGCTGCCGGACGCGGAGTTCGTCCTGCTGGACAGCATTGACCAAGCACGTGAACTCGCACGGACGGCGACAGGATATGAAACCGTCGTGGCCTGCGGCGGAGACGGGACGGTCAACGCCGTTGCGGACGGTGTCATGGCCAATGCGGATGAACATCTGAAATTCGGCGTTTTGTACATGGGAACGAGTCCAGATTTCTGCCGTTTCCACGGCATTCCAACGGATTTGGAAGCGGCTGTGGCGCTTCTGCAAAGCGATGCAGTCAAAGATGTTCCTGTGCTGATGGCGAACGGCCATTGTTTCTTCTGCTCATGCAACATCGGAATGGGGGCGGATGTGGCTTCGTTGTCGAACCGTCTCAGACCATGGATGGGCGACATGTTGGGAACATTTGTTGCTTTGCTGCGGTGTCTGTTGCGCGGTGAACAGCATGACTATGTTATCAACGGTGAAAGAATCGATCATTGCAACCATCTGCTGTTCAGCAGGATGCCATATATCGCCAGCGGATTGAAAATCCATCTTCCACCGTTGAAGGAG
Source organism: Victivallales bacterium (assembly GCA_017554445.1). Classification (GTDB taxonomy): domain Bacteria; phylum Verrucomicrobiota; class Lentisphaeria; order Oligosphaerales; family Oligosphaeraceae; genus UBA1407. Next base: position 9,409 of record JAFZIJ010000120.1, on the reverse strand, counting down.
AATGAATACGCGATGTGGTTTGTCCGAAATCTTGGCTTTTTCGGATGGTTGAAACAGTTGCCAAAGTTCTATCGTGGAGAACCTTGTGGTGACGTGCGCGTCTGCCGTGGGAAGACAGTTGTCACGTCGGAACAGCCTGTCAAGTTGGAATACGACGGCGATCCGCATGGCATGCTGCCTGTGGAGATTTCGTTCGCAAGCAGGCGGCTGAGGCTTGTCGCCAATCCGTCACAGGAGGTGCAAGATGCTTGAAAGCAATTTCATAGAAACTCTTTCAAAGATACATGGAAATACGCCGTATTTGGCGGATGCGGAAATCATCTTGAACGCCAATGGCTTCGAACTTGTCTCCATGGATTCGTTTTCGGAACAGGAGGATTTTCTGACTGGACTGCCGCCTGAAATAGTTGGGCGGCAGATGGCCATCGGGGCTTGCGCGGATTTGCTGGCTTGCGGGGCAAGACCTGAAACTCTCGTGCAATCATGGACTTATGATAATCAACATGATTTATCATACTATGAAGGTGTTGCCAAAGGCATTCAGGAGGTCTTGAAGCATTATGGCGCGGCGTGCATCGGCGGCGACGTCGGCATGGCGGCACAATGGCAGTGGACGGCGTGCGTCATCGGCCATGCAGAGGCTCCCATTATGCGGCGGACGTCGCGTCGAATCGACTTTGATTTGTATGTATCAGGCCCCATGGGCGAGGCGAATGCCGCCGTCTATTGCGGGAAGCCATTGCCGTGCTTCCATTTGCGCGAACCTGTTCCGCAGGAGGCGTTGTTCGCGACGGATTCCAGCGGCGGTTTCATGGATGCCTTGGAGAATTTCCGTCGTGTCAATTATGGCCTGCAGATGGATATTGATGTAGAAACAGTCTTGTCACCAGAGATTGTTGATATACTGCCGTCCAATGCGGAACCAGGCTGGACGCTGGTGGGCGGCGTCGGTGAATATGAACTGGTCTTCGCCGTGCCACGCGGTTTTGACGTACGTAACGCATTGAAAATCGGTAAAGGATGGTTTGACAATTCGGATGAAAACGATATCCGTCTGCATATGGTGGACGGACGTTACGGGCATGTTCGTAATGCACCACCAGATTATCGCAATCTATCGTCGGACCAATGGCTTGCGGCGACGGCGCAATATTGGGAATCACTGTTTGCGTAGGAGGAACGGGACGATGCCATCGTTGTTTGAAACATGCTACAGAATGGACGGCAAGTTGACGGACAAGGCGGAACGTCTTGCTGTGGAACTGGAACGGAATCCACCTGCCTATTTCGATGGCTTGCACATGACATTATTGGAAGGCGTCAAACCGATCACGAAAGTACGGATGCCGTCCGGAGAGGTGAAGGAGATGCTCATGCTCGGTAGCAATTCGTTTCTGAACTTGAACCATCATCCGCGTGTTTTGGAGGCGGAACGAAAGGCCGCCGAAAAGTACGGCGTGGGGGCGGGATCGCCGCCGCTCTATGCGGGAACGACGGATATCCATGCCGAACTAGAACGGAAATTGGCGGAATTTTGCCACACGGAGGACGCGTTGATTTTTCCGGCGGGATATTCGGGAAACATCGGCGTGCTATCGGGGCTGTGCCGAATGGGAGATGCCATTTTCTGCGATTCGTCCAACCATGCGTCGTTGTTCGACGGAGCACGGCTTTCGGGAGCGGAAGTCATTCCGTATCTGCATCTTAACACCAGTCATCTGCAATTGAAACTGGAAGGTTGCAAGGCGGCTGGCAAGATCATCGTCACCGACGGCGTGTTTTCCATGGAAGGCAGTCTGGCTCCTGTCGATGAACTGGTGAGGCTGAAAAATCAGCATGATACGATGCTGATGGTGGATGACGCGCATGGCTTCTGGGCGGTCGGGCCAGGCGGGCAGGGGACGGCCAGCCTGTTCAACTGCCGCGATGAGATTGATATCCATTACGGAACTTTCAGCAAGGCACTGGGTTACACAGGCGGTTTCGCGGCGGCGAGCCACGTGGTCATTGAATATCTGCGTTATTATGCAAGAAGCACGTTCTTCTCCAGCGCGCTGCCTGTCACCGTTGCGGCGGGTGTCTTGGAGGCGATGAAGGTCGTGGAGGAGGAACCTGTTCATCTCCAGAATCTTAAGCGCAACCGCGATTTCTTCCAGAATGAACTGGAACGGCGCGGATTCGATACGTTGAACAGTCGCTCCGCCATCATTCCGCTGCTGGTTGGAGATGAAGCCAAACTTGGCGCTTTGCAAATGGCGTTGTTCAACGACGGCATTTTCAGCAACATCGGCACGACGCCCGCCGTGAAAGCCTCTCGTTGCCGCTTGCGGCTGAACGTGATGGCGACACATTCACTGGAACAACTGGCGGTTGCGGCGGATATAATCGAACGCCATGCCAGAAAACTTGGTATTCTGCCTGAAAATTAAAAGTCTTGTCGCTTTTGTCCTCTATGTCGCTTATGTCCTTTTAAATATGCGTGATAAATTGGTAAGAATTTTGATAACGGGAGCGGGCGGATACATCGGCTCGAACGCGGTGGAATACTTTGTCCGGCAAGGATTTACCGTGACGGGCATGATTCATGACAACGTGCAGGAAAAGTTTCGGCGGAGCTGTGTCGAGGCAATCAGGGCGGATTTGATGGATGCGGAGTCGCTGAATGGATTGTTTGTCCATGATTACGACTATGTTCTGCATATCGCCGCTCTTGCTAGCGATGTCGGGCGGGATGAATGGTTTCGCGTCGCGAATTTCGAGGCGGTGAAGCAGTTGGCGACGCTTTCCATGGAGCATGCTGTGAAGCGTTTTGTTTACCTTTCCACGGCGGATGTCTATGGCCTGCATGACTTCCATGGCGAAGGCGAAGACGAACTGGTGTTTGATGGTAAAGCCACGAATCCGTATCCGAAATATAAGATCCAATCGGAACAATGGCTGGCGGAACATGTTCCGGCGGAACGGTTTTCGTGCGTCCGACCATGCGTCGTCTTCGGTCATGGCGACACGACGATCACGCCGCGAACGATCGCCTATCTGAAGAATTCACCTGCGCTGTTTCATTTCGGCAAATGGAAGGGACGGAACCGCTGGCCGCTGGCGCATGTGGAGAATGTCTGCCGTACATTGCATGCGGCGATGGTATTGCCTGAAGCAGGCGGAAAAGGCGTGACGGTGCTCGATTCGAAGTTCACGACACTTAGCGAATACTATCATGAAATGGCGCGTGAGTTTTTGCCGACGAAGAAAATACGCGAAGTATCACTGCCGTTGTGGACGGTCTGGCCACTTGCATGGCTGTCATCGACTCTCTCGCGTCGTAAGCCGTTGTTCGATCCTACGTTGTATGCGTTGGACACCATCACTCACAATCTTGATTTCAGCAACAAGCGGATGCTGTCATGGCTAGTGGCGGCTGGATTGGAGGAATATAAAAATGATTCATATCGATGAAACGAAATGCCTGAAATGCAAGGCGTGTGTAAACGACTGCATTGTAAAGGTTTTAACTGTTGGAGACAACGGTTTTCCGCATGTTCGACCGGAAGACGAGCGGTTCTGCCTGAACTGCCAGCATTGCCTTGCGGTGTGCCCTGTCGGAGCGGTGGAATGCCATGGCGTCACGGCGGAACAGGCGGCGACTATCGGGCCGTTGCCGTCGTCGGAGATAATGATGAATCTGATTTGCCAGCGACGCAGCATCCGTCAATACAAACAGGAAGATTTGGATGCGGAGACAATGGACACGCTTGTCAAATCATTGACATGGACGCCGACGGGTTGTAATGACCATCGGTTGTTCTTCACCGTCGTGCGGCATCGGGAGGAGATGGACTTCTTTCGCGACAAGATGGTGAAGTCGTTGCAATTCCTTATCAAGACGGGCATTATGCGGCTAGTGTATCCAAATTTCAAGCGTTACATGGATGAAATCATGGGCGGGGAAGATGTCATTTTCCGCAATGCGCCGCACATGGTCGTGGCATGCACACCGAAAAACGCGCCGTGCAAGGAGGCGGATCCATGGATTGCGTTGAGTTATTTCGACTTGATGGCGCAGTCGCTTGGCGTGGGCACCTGCTGGTGCGGTTTTGCCGTCCATGCGTTCAAATGGGTGAAATCGCTGCGTGAACGGCTTGGCATGCCAAAAGGATACAAGGTCGGGGCCGTGCTATTATTTGGAAAGCCTGCTGTAGAGTACAAACGGCAGACCGCCCCGAAGCCGTTCCAGATGAATATGTTGTAAGAAATTTGAGCGGAATGACTTAGGGCTCTAGAAGGTCTAGAAGGTCTAGAAGATCTTGAAGATCTTGAAGAAGATTGCACTACTGCGCAATCGGTCGCTCTGGAGAACGCCCCCCTCCCACAATGAATGATGTGGGAGAGAGGCTTCGTATCCATTAGAGCCATTTACGGGCCCAGTCGCCAAGTTCCTTTTCTGAAGCGTCCGCTGCAAAACGTTTGCCTTTATCGACTTTGGCCTTTGGAGCCAGAGCCTGCATGTTCTGGCCGGACGAACCGATATCGCTGGAGCCAGATGTCGCGAACGGCACAACGGTCTTGCCACTGAAATCATAGGCTTCCATGAATGTGTCGATGATGGACGGTTCACGATACCACCACACAGGGAAGCCGACGAACACAACGTCGTATTGCGACATGTCCGCCACTTTAGCCGCAATGGGCGGTCTGGATGATTTGTCCTTCATTTCAACGGAACTGCGGCTTTTGTCATTTCGCCAATCCAGATCCGCTTCGGTGTAAGGCGTTTCCGGTTGGATTTCAAACAGATCCGCCTTGATAGCGGATGCGAGGCGTTGCGCCATTTTAGCGGTCACGCCGCTTGCAGAAAAATACGTCACTAATGCTTTGCCCATGATCTTCACCTGTATATTATATTTTTAACAATTTGTCAATTATTCGTTTTGTGGCTTCGGCGCGGTATCCAGTGGAATGGGAACTTCTGGAAGTATTTCAGTAGAAGGTTCTTGTGGAAGTGGCGGATATTGCTTGGTATGTATTTCAAAGAGCTTTCTGGTTCTTGGATGATGCATGAAAAAGCCAATGGCGGCATACAGGATGAAAAGAAGACACACCACACAGATACCCTTCCAGCCGTGTATATTACATGTTGTATTAGGGATGAAGCGGATGAATGGCAGGATGCACAGTATTAGCAGTAATACCACGGCATAGAGGGAATAGCAAAAAACGGTGAATTTTCTCCAGCCGTTTGAATAATGCCATAGGCCGAAGACACTGAAAGGCATGATAAAACTATCAAATCTGATAGTCATATTGTCTTTGTATAGCCATTCGTATGCCATGGCACCAAAGCCATTTATGAGGAGATCCAGCAAAATGAGGGCGATGGCGATTTTGAGGAAAATCTCCCATTGTCTGTCTTGAGAAGGATTTTGGGAAGTCTCTGCCATTGTCCTTTTCCCTTATATTATAAGGTGAGTCCAATCTGTTTCCACATATTCGAAAATGGATGGTAAAAGATAATGGTTGAAATGAAATTTTCAAATTGGAAACGATTGAGTGAACGCGCAAATGGTATTATGTTTCATGGCACTTCAGACGACATTATCTATGATTTTTAGGAGATAATGTTGCCTGAAGTGCATTTTTTGCTGTTTATACGAAATTATCTCTCTTTATGGACACGCTTATGTATGTGAAAATCATAAGTGCGTAACGACTGCGTCTCAGCCGTTGTGGGCATGTAACACTATAGCGGTGAAGTAATAATATAAAATATAGGGGTATAAAACCCGACGGCGGGACGCCGCCGCCACACCGCCCGACGGCGAGACGCCGCCGTTACACCGACGACGGCGGGACGCCGTCGCTACTTCAATATGGCTTTGGTCTTCTCAATGTCCAAGGCGATTTGATGCTGCAGGGCGGCGGGCGAATCGAATTTCATGCTTGGACGGATGAAACTGTACAATTCAATCGAAATCGGTTGGTCGTAAAGGTCGCCGTCGAAATCGAATAGATGCAGTTCGAGAATGATTTCTGGTGGGCCGTCATGACGGATGGTCGGGGCGTCGCCGACATAGGCGATGCCGTCGATGGTCTTGCCGTCTGCAAGACGTCCACGGGCCGCATAGACGCCGTATGGCGGAATCAAATGCTCCGCGACGGAGAGGTTGGCGGTCGGGCAGCTCAAAACCGTCGTGCCGATATGATGGCCGTGCGAGACGTTGCCGACAATGGTGAAAGGCCGTCCAAGCAGGCGGTGGGCGAGTTCCAATTTGCCGTCCAGAATGGCTTTGCGAATGCGGGTGCTGCTGACTGGCTCGCCGTCGAGAATGACGCTGGGAACGATATGGACTTCGATGCCGTGCGGTACGCAACATTCCCGTAACATATTGCCGTCACCTGTGTTGTTGCAACCGAACCGCCAGTTTTCGCCGACGCAGAACGCCTTGACGGGAACTTGCGGCGCGAAAAAGTATTTGTCCAAAAACTGCATGGGAGAGAGGGCGGACAGTTCTTTCGTGAACGGAAATTGGATGAACGTGTCGATGCCTTCTTGATGAATCAAATCAATGTTCTGCTGCGGCGCGCAAATCGCCATCGGCCCGGATTGCGGATGGAAAACCAATTTAGGATTCGGCGTGAAAAACAGCGCAGCGGACTGTGCGTCAAATCGTTTGGCGACAGTTGCAAGTTCCTTGAAAATCGCTTGATGGCCAAGATGGACGCCATCGAAAACGCCGAGTGAGATGACCCATTGGCGGTCTTTCGGCAAATTGTTCGGATACGGGACGATCATGGCATCAGCGGGAGAAGGTGGTTTTGCAGATCAGGGAGCTCCCATGCCTTGATTTGGTCGATGGTGACAGCGTTTTCGAGATTGAAATTTCCGCTTTGGAGTCGGCGGAGTTCAAGCATGTGTGCGCCGCAACCAAGCCGACGACCGAAATCCGCGCAAATCGTTCGAACGTAAGTGCCTTTCGTGCAACGGACGGTGAAATCGACGTCCGGCAAGGCGATTCGTGTGATGTCGAACGAATGGATCGTGATTTCACGCGGTTGTCGTTCAACGGTCTGTCCTTTGCGGGCAAGCTTGTAGAGCGGCTGGCCGTGGAGTTTGATGGCGGAGACCATAGGGGGCGTCTGCAACTGCGGTCCAACGAAGGCGGCGGCGATTTCGCTAATTTGCGCTTCTGTGACGGCGGAGCAATCCGACGTCGCAATCACTTGGCCTGTACGGTCTTCCGAATCCGTTTCCACGCCAAGACGCATCGTCGCGGCATAGACTTTGTCCTGCCCCATGAACTGGTCTTGGAATTTCGTTGCCTTGCCAAGAAGGATGACGAGAAGCCCCGTGGCGATGGGATCGAGCGTGCCGCAATGGCCGACCTTTTCGACGTTGAAGCGCCGTTTGACGCAGTTGACGACGTCGTAGCTAGTCCAGTCCATCGGCTTGTCCACGACAAGGATGCCATCGACTTTATTCTTCATGGTGCTTATCGTCTTTGTCTGCGTTAAGGTCTGGCTTGCCGGCAGATGCGTCCGGCGTGTTGTCGAATCCGAGTTCGTTGATGATGGCCATGACACGATCCGCCTTGGCGGCCGTCTTGTCCAGTTTGAAATGGAGGACAGGCGTGTATTTAATGATGACTTTGCGAGCCAGAGCGGACTGGATCATGACGCGGCGGCTGTTGATGAGTTTCAAGACGCGTTCGCAGGTCGCGTCGTCGCCATAAACGGAAACGAAAACGGTTGCGTCTCGCAGATTGGTGGCCGTCTGGACGCCTGTGACGGTGACAAGCGTGTGCGCTTCCGGGCAGACAAGCATTTCGAAAATGCCGCCCAGTTCGCGGTGCAGGAGTTCGTTGACTCGTGTGATTCTATCAGCTGACATAATCTATGGTAAGTATATGATTGAAAAACGTTGCCGCCGCGAACCATGATGGCTGGCGGCGGCGATGGATGAGTCGATCAGTTGGCAAACGGATCGACGGTGACGACGTTGAAGAGTTCCAGACGGTCGCCGACTTCGAACTCTTCGAAATTGTCCAGACGAATACCGCATTCGTTGCCGGCGGAGATTTCGCGGACATCTTCCTTGAAGTGCTTAAGCGACTGGACATGACCGAGATAGATAAGCTCTTTGTCGCGGAAGACTTTGCATTTGGCGTTGATTTTCATCACGCCGGACTTCACGCGGCAACCGCAGATACGGCCAGCTTTGGAGGTCTGGAAAATCTGGATGATTTCGGCCTCGCCGAGCGGCGTTTCGCGCGTTTCAGGAGCGAGTTGTCCTTTCATCGCCTTATCGACCTGTTCGAGCAGTTCGTAGATGACGGAATAGAGGCGGATATCGACGCCTTTCTGCTTCGCCAGTTTGTTGACGCCCGGCATGACGCGGACGTGGAAACCGATGATAATCGCCTTGGAGGCGGCCGCCAGAACGATATCGTTTTCGGAGATTTCGCCGACGCCGCTGTGGATGATGTTGGCGGTGATCTTGTCGTTCTTGATCTTGGCGATATTTTCAGTGATGGCTTCGAGCGAGCCGCGGACATCGGTCTTCAGAACGATCTTGAGCTCAGGCTTTTCCGCCTTGTCAAGCATGGAGAAGATATCCTCCAGGGAGGTCTTGCGCTCCACGTTGAGGCTTTCGTTCTTCTTGCGTTCGATTTCTTCTTCCGCGCGTTCCTTCGCCTCGCGTTCGTTGGCGCATGTGACGATCTTGTCGCCGGCTTCGGGCACGCCGTTGAGGCCCATGACTTTGATCGGCGTGGAGGGCAGGGCGCGTTTGACAGGCTTGCCGAAGGAATCGATGAGGGCTTTAACCTTTCCGTAGCATGTGCCGCAGAGGAGGTAGTCGCCAAGGCGGATTGTACCGTTCTGGACGATGATGTTGGCGGTCGGGCCGCGGCCGGATTCCATCTGTGCTTCAATGACGAGGCCTTCGAACGGAGCGGACGGAGCGGCTTTCAGTTCGAGCATTTCCGCTTCGAGCAGGATGCGTTCGAGCAGATCGTCAATGCCTTGGCCGGTGACGGCGGAGACGGGAACGACGGCGACGTCACCGCCCCAATCTTCAGGCGTAAGTCCATGCTGCTGAAGACCGAGGAGCACTTTGTCCGGATCGGCGCCCGGCAGATCCATCTTGTTCATGGCGACAACGATCGGAATGCCGGCGGCCTTCGCGTGGTTGATGGCTTCGATGGTCTGCGGCATGACGCCGTCGTCCGCCGCGACGACGAGAACGGCGATATCCGTCGATTTCGCGCCACGTGCACGCATGGTCGTAAATGCTTCGTGTCCAGGCGTATCGAGGAACGTGATCGTCTGGTCGCCGACTTTGGCGACAGACGCGCCAATGTGCTGCGTGATGCCGCCGGATTCGCCGGCCGTCACATGCGTATGGCGGATATAGTCC
>JAFZIJ010000119.1 GCA_017554445.1 Victivallales bacterium | reverse complement strand
CTTCTGAATGTAAGTTTGACTTTGGTTGCCTTGACCGGATATCAAGGCGATACCGCCATTCAATTTATCTCCTTTTGCTTTTTTGACCAATCGAACGGCGTGGCGTCTGTGATGCGCCGCTGATTTAAACATAGCATCTACTATTGTTTCGCCCTTCGGGCGTTTAACAGTTACTTCCTATTTCTTCAGAATCAGCATGAAGGCGGCGGAGCCGGGCTCGGATTTCGTCAGATGGTAGAGGCCGTTTTTGTCCGGTTTGCATTCGACGACGGCGTTTTCGCGTGAATCGTCCAAAATCGTGCATGTCACGGTGGAGGCGAAGCCGAAGCCCTTGATTTCCACAGGGATGTCCATGCAGGAACCATACAGGTCGCCGATGAGCACGGCGGCCTGCTTGCCGTCGTCGGAAACGGCGGCGAGAGCGCGTTGCGTATCTCCACCGCCTGAGACGGCGACTTTGTTCGGGAAGTCATAAACCATGTCCCGCATCATCAGCAGGGAGTAGTAGTTTTTGTTCCAACGTGTGCTTGGATATGAGATGCCCCAGCTGCCAGTGCCGCAACCGTAATAATATGCGGAATCAAGCTTTGAATCCTGCCAGATGCAGAATGTGGCGATGTTGAAAGCGGCGGAATTGATGCCCATCAGGCCGTCCTTCCCTTCGACGGAACGGCGGTAGGATTCCTCCGTGATGTTTGAATGGACGCCGCTCCAGGCACGAATGAAATGCCATTCGTTCAGGACGGTTTCCGTTTCCGTCCAACCGATTTTGTCCAGATATTCGCGCGGAGCGTTGCCGAGATATTTCGGCGTGTCCAACTCGTTGCCGTACATGTGGTAGGAATAGAAATCCGGCTTGACGTCCAACTTGTCGCATTCGGCCTTCAGCATGTCGATAAGATCCGCGCGGAAGGAGCAGTGGGCCGGGCCGCCGATCTTCAGTTCGGGGAATTCCGTTTTGAGGCGTTTGAGCACGATGGCGAAGAATTTGGCGAACTGTTCATCGGTTCCCGTCCACATGTTGATGCGGCCTTCTGGTTCGTTCCAGATTTCCCAATACTTCATGTCGTAGTGGAAACCGTTGTTCCAGCCTTTCGTGTAGTGGCGGATGATGGCGGCGCAGACTTCGGCGTATTTTTCAAAATCTTCCGGCGGATTCGCGTTGAAATGGACGCCTTCCGTGTGTTCGATGCTCGTGCCCAGGCGGTAGAAGACTTTGGAGCCCGCTTCATAGACAAGGCGGATGACTTCGTCCGAAGGACCGAAAACGTAATTTCTTTCATCGGCGGGATCGAGATGCATCAGCGGGAAGATGTGATGCACGTCGATCATCCGTTGGTTGGGATTGTTCAACGCCCAGTCGTGGTTGCGGACGATTGGAAAACGGAGCGTTTTGAACACCTCCGTGTTGTCATGGATGTGACGGTGGGCGGTGAAGATGTGAAGGCCCGAACCGTAGAGCTCCTTGCGGACTTTGCCCGTGGAGACGCTGAAATCGGCGGTGATTTTTTCTGCCATGGTGATTGTTCCTTATTGATTATTCGATGACGATGCTGGATGTCAATTTGCCGTTTTGGTCAAACGAGGACCATTTCAATGAATCAAGATACTGTTTGCCAAGCGTGAATTGGACGGCATGCTTGGAGCCGTCCCTGAAGATGATTTCGAAGTTGTTGTTGCCCAACGATTTGATTTGTTTTACGGGTAGCTCTTCGCCTTTCTGGACAGGATACAGCAGATACGGTTCGGCATGGACGCCTTTCGCCTTGCGGACGAAGGTCGGCGTCGCAATGGGGCGGCAGGTGTAACCGCCGGCGGGAATCCAGCCTTGTACTTCCGGCTTCTCCTGCCCGCAGAGGTTCTGCGCGTCCAACCCATTGGGATTCAATGGCGCGATGAGCAAGTTGGCGGTGTTTTGATCCGCGCTGAGGTAGCCGTTGAAGGCGTCCAACTTCAGCGTCTGGTCCGTGTTGAAATGGAACCACGACGTATATTCGTGCTCAAGTTTGTCTTCCGGCGACATGACGTCGAAGAGCAGCCAGTAGTTCGGCTTGATGAACAGGATGGCGCGGCTGTGGCTGACTTTCAGTTGCAAGTCTTTGCCATATCCTTCGTTGTAGATTCCTTCCGCGAAATCATATTGGTCGTTCGTGATCCAGCGGTTGTCCAACGGCTTCTCGGTGAGATTGAAACGGTTGTCACTCCAGCGGCATTGGTCCAGGCCATCGACGCGGACGACGTTGTGGGCGCGAGCGGAGAGGACGTAGCGACGCCATTGCGACGAGTCGTAGGCATACGTTCCGCCTTCTGTCAGCAACCGTGTGCCGTACGCTTGAATGACGAAGGTGAGCTTGTCTTCATGCTGATGGCCTGCGCCGTAGGGGCCCGCTTCCATGTGGAGCCAAAGGGCTTCCGGATCCCATCCTGTGCGCATTGTGAACCAACCTGCGTAAGGCATGAAATTAGACGTAAACGACGGAACCGTGCCTTGCTTGCCGTCGGTGCCCCAATAGAGGAAATCCGTGCGGTTCGGGAAGAGTTCAGCGGCCTCTCTGCACGGGCCTTTCGTTCCGGCCCAGCCGGAGTCGTTGAGAGGCGGCGTCTGGCCTGATGGCGATGAGACGTTCAAATACATGCCGTACATCTTTTCGAGACGCGAGACATAGTCGGCTGGAAGCGGTAGATTGTTGAGCTGAGCCAGTTTATAGGTGCCGAGAAAGTTTACCAGCGAGACACCGTGATAGCCGGGGGCGAGCTCGACCTGCGCGCCGTCGGGATAGACTTGGATGTTCATTTCCGTATAGAGACGATCGCCCGCGTATTTGCGCCATTCGGCGGCTTCCTTGAATTCAGGGAAGAGGGTACCGATATGGTAGAGTCCGTTCATCTCCATGCAGAGCCAGTTGTTGCGCTGCGGGAACGTGCGCAGATGGATGGCGTGTTCGTAGAAAGACTTGACCATCAGGATGATAGAGTCGTCGTCGAAGCTTGGCGACGCGAGAAAATAGAAGAAGGAATTCGGCCATGACGAGAACGTGCGGATGCCTGTTTCGATGGTGCGCCAACGGGAATAGGCGACGTTGCCCGCGTCGAACGGGACGGGATTGTCGATGATCCATGAGCGGAGCTGGTTGACGAACGCCTTGGCGTATTTTTCGTTGCCTGTTGCCCAGTAGGCTCTTCCGAGTTCTGTCCAGAATGGATGACGTGAGAGCTGCCATGTCCATTCGTTGTATTTGAGCTCTGTCGGATTGATATCCCATTCGACTTTGTCGCCGAACTGATGCCAGATGCCGCAGGAGACGAGCAGGTTGGATGCATATTTGTCCGCGTTGGTAAGATTGTAGTTCGGATTGCGGGAGGAAGGATCGTTGAATTTCCGCCAATCGAAATACCAAAGCGGTTTTTCGCGCGTTTTCAAGTGCTTGACAAAAGCGGCCTTAGCGGCTTTGAGATCATTGTTGGCGACGGCGGCTTTGACGGCTTTCATGCCCGGATAGTCAAGATTCAAGCTATTGAAAAATTCAGCATCTTTAACGCGCGGGCCGCGGGCAGGCGAAATATAGACAAGATTGAATGGCCCGACGTTGACGACGGTTTTTGGATTGGGCGTGTTTCCCCAACCTTCGGCGGTGAAGTAAACGGCGGTGATTTGGTTCCAGCCAAGCGGTTCGCGGGCAATGCCCATGTTTTTCATCGGAATCGTGATTTTCCTCCAGCCGGAAAAATCCAGAGTGAGTTTCAGCTGGTAGTAGTCCATGCCGTCCGTTTTGGGATTTTCGGAGGCGACGATGAACATGAAGGATGAGCGGGTTTCGCTTTGGGAATGGAGCCAGAATTCGATGGCGTTGTGCGGTCCAGTCCAGTCAGTTGGAAAAGTGGTGGCACGGAGGGCGGGTGCTTTGGCGTGTTCCCAGCGGATGGTGGCGGGAATGCCTTCGCGGACGACGGTCGTGTCCAGAGAACCGCCGTTCCAGATGGATGCATCTTGTGTGTCAATGATCAGCCGTGGAGGCACTTGCGGCTCAGCAGGCTCTTCCTGCGCGGAAGCGATGTTCAAGGCCAGCAGGCCGATGCAGGCCAATGGCAGACAGTGTTTGACAAACATGTTTACTCCTTTTGTATGGAGGGGAGGCATTGTTTATAAAATTGCATTGGAGTAAATATAGCATGTCAAACGATAACAAAGCGTTTTTTTATTAAAAAAACGACGATGCCATTGAAGACGGTGGTGGCGGCCGTTATCGCGCGACCATGCTTTCCGCCCGTTCGAGCTCTTTCAATGTGGCTTCCGGCAGATCCAACCCTTCCTGCAAGGCTTTGGCTTCGCGACGCCATTCCAGTTCGCCCGGATACAGGATTTCCGAAACACCGTCCATCGTCGGGCAGCGTTTCAATTCGTCGATCATCGCATCGACGCGGCCACGGAAGGCCTCTTCACCGCCCATGAATTTCGGATTGATGACGATGAACGCATGGCCTGTGTCGGCGTCGCGTCCGGGCTGTGTGTTCCATGAATGGACGCCCGACATCATGCCGGACATGCCCAAAACAGCCGTCATCAATTCCACCATGACGGCGAAGCCATAGCCTTTGTGCTCCGCGAACGGCAGCATGACGGCGTCATGCCAGATTTCATTGGCGTCGGTCGTGGGCTTGCCGTCATGCGTCAGAATCCAACCTTCCGGAATAGGCTTGTTTTCGGCGGCGGCGAAGATCAACTTGCCGGCGGCGACTTTGCTCATGCAGATGTCGAACAGCAATCCGCGATATTTGCGGCCGGGCGCGGAATAGGCGAACGGATTGTTGCCGATGGCGGCCGCGCGGCCGCCCGTCGGCGCGATGAGCGGACATGTGTTGCTCATGGAGAAAGCGAGATAGCCTTCATCCGCGGCCATCATGGAATAGTAGCCGGCCGCGCCGTAATGGTCGCTGTGATTGACGGTGGCGATACAAATTGGCTGTTCTTTGGCTTTTTCCAACAGTCGTCGTATCGTTCGGACCGCCGCCGGAATGCCGAGGCCGCCTGCCGCGCTGACTTGTAGCGAAGTAGCTGTCTCGCTGATGGTTACAGGCATGACGGCTGGTTTGATTCCGCCTGCTTGAATGCAGTCGAGATATCGTGCGAGACGGACGACGCCGTGGGAATGGACGCCGCGCATATCCGTCACGACCAATGTTTCGGCGAGCATGTCCGCGTCTTCGGCGGGAATGCCGCCCGCAATGGCGATGGACGCGATGCGTTTCTTCAGTTCTGCGACAGGAATCAATGTCATGGGAGTACCTTGTGTTTGGAGGGTTACGGACTTTCTGACCATACTATATTTCAAATCTCATGTGAGACAAAGCAAAAGCATTGAAAAGCGTTGTCTTGAATGTAGATTAATGGTAACGAGGCCGTCTCGGCCTTGGCGGAAGTAGCGAGGCCGTCTCGGCCTTGGTCGAGATCGAAACGCCCTCGTTACCAATCATCAAAAGGACAACGGATATGACACAGCTTTCCATCACAACGGATTACGTCAGCAGTTTAGGTTCTCCCGAACAGCCATTGCGGCTGATTGGCGAGGCGGGTTTCACACATCTGCATTGGTGCCATCATTTCACAGGCGATTTTGCGTACATGCCGTGTGAAATCGACGCGATTCGGCGGCTGATGGCGGCCAACAATCTCAAGCTGTTGGATGTTCATGGTTCGTCCGGCGATGAAAAATGCTGGTGGTCGTTTGACGAAACACAGCGACTGGCAGGGGTGGAATTGGTCAAAAACCGCGCCATCATGCTGAAGGAACTGGGCGGAACGGGCCATGTGATCATGCACATTCCGGCTTGCACACTCAATAAGACCGAAGAAGATAACGATCGTCAGCGCAAGCACTTCGGACAAGTTCTTAAATCATTGGACGAACTGGTGCCGTGGTTGGAAAAGGAAGGCGTGCGCGTCGCGTTGGAGAATACGTTCCACGACACATGGGAGAATATCGAGACCGCTTTGTCGCGCTATCCTGCGTCCGTTGTCAATTTCTGCTACGATTCCGGCCACGGCAACGTCTTTGAGGGATCGGCGGAAAAGCAGCTTCCGTTGCTGAAGAAAAACCGCAATCGTTTGGGCGCGTTGCATTTAAACGATAACGACGGTGCCCATGACCTGCATCAGCCGCCGTTCATGGGAACGGTCGATTGGCAGACATTGGCGGATATCATCAAAGATTCGAGCTATCGCGGTCCGTTGAGCTATGAAATCACGATGCGCCACACACCGTTTACATTCATTGATCCGGAGACGCAAAAGCCTGGACCACAACCAGAAGCGAATCAAAAGGCTTATCTTTTGGATGCGCATGAACGCTGCGAACGCTTTGCGAAGATGGTAGGGAAATAAAGCTTTTACTGGAAGTTCTGGAAGTTCTGGAAGTTCTGGAAGTTCTGGAAGTTCTGGAAGTTCTGGTAGTTCTGGAAGTTCTGGAAGTTCTGGAAGTTCTGGAAGTTCTGGAAGTTCTGGAAGTTCTGGAAG
>JAFZIJ010000118.1 GCA_017554445.1 Victivallales bacterium | reverse complement strand
TCATCACTTACGAACTGGCCCTCCGTTTCTTCGCCGACTATCTTGCCGGAGACGTCTATTTCAAGACGAAATACGATGGCCAGAACTTGCATCGCGCACGCGTCCAAGTTCAGCTCTGCCGTAGCATCGAGGCCAACGAATCCAAAATCCGTCGCACACTCGAATTGCTCTTCAAAGGCTGAGACGCATCTCATTCTTTCCGCCATGAAAAAAGCCCCGCCAGACGACGGGGCTTTTTTCATGCTGATGTGCCATTGGGAGGCGCAGGCGGGACGCCGCCGTTGGCTGCACGATGCGATCACAGCAACGGGATGTTGTGGCGTTGGCACTCCGCCAACATGTCGTCCGGCCAAATCGACGCCTGAATTTCACCGATATGCGCCTTCTGCAAAAACAGCATGCACAAGCGGCTCTGGCCGATTCCACCGCCGATTGACAACGGCAACTCACCGTTCATCAGCATTTTGTGGAACTGAAGCTCCAACCGTTTCTCTTGCCCACGAAGCTTTAATTGCTTCAGCAACGCGGCTTGATCGACACGGATACCCATAGACGATACTTCGAATGTACGCTTCAGCACGGGATTGTAGATCAAAAGATCGCCGTTAAGGCCCTTATGCCGTTCGTCCGACGGCGTTGACCAGTCGTCGTAGTCGGGCGCTCTGCCGTCATGTTTCTGGCCGCTTAGCGGCAAATCACCGCCGATGCCGATCAAAAACACAGCGCCGTATTTTTTTGTTGCTTCCGTTTCCCGCTCAACTGGCGTCAATGCAGGATATTCCGCCTCAAGATCCTCCGTATGGATGAATACGATATCCTCCGGTAGGAACGGCTTCAGCTGCGGATAATCCGAACAAATGGCCGCCTCCGTGCGGCGCATCGCATAATAGATTTTTCGCACCGTCGCCTTCAGATAAACCAGCGTGCGCATTTCAGCAGTAATGGTCTTCTCCCAGTCCCACTGATCGACGTACAGTGAATGGAGGTTGTCCAGCTCTTCATCCGCCCGTATCGCATTCATATCGGTATAGATACCCGTGTCCGGAGCGCAACCGAGTTTCGCAAGTTTCATGCGCTTCCATTTCGCCAGCGAATGGACGATTTCCGCCCGTTCGTCATGGATGTCCTTTATCGGGAAGCTGACAGGCCGTTCAACGCCATTCAGGTCATCATTGATCCCACGACCGCCCAAAACGAAGAGCGGGGCCGTAACTCGCTGAAGTTTAAGCTCAAACGCCAGATTATTCTGAAACTCATCCTTGATTTTGCGGATGGCCTTCTCTGTCGTCAATTCGTCCAGTAGCGGACGATAGCCCTCTGGGCACAATAATGGTAGCATGGGACATTCCTTTCTTTTGTTATATCGCTCAGTCAATGATGACCTCTTCTATAATATAACCTCTAAATCAGCGCATTACAGGAAAAACGGACTGTCTTTTGAAATTATCTGCCCTTCCGAACCGCCTTTCCGCTTTTTCTTCGCGGAGACGGACGGCTGATGACGGAGGCTCGGTTTCGGCGGCGCTGATTTCGGCTTGTTGCCCGCGTCCATCTTGCTGCCGGTCTTGCCCTGAAGTTTGTATAATTGGTCACGCAGCATCGCCGCACGTTCGAATTCCAACGCCTCCGCCGCGGCCATCATCTCCGCCTCAATCTGGCGGGTCGCCTCCACTACATCGTAGTCGCCATCCTCCTCCCGTGTAAAGCTTTCGACAATCCGCTCCGCCTTCTCTTCTTCCCGCAGACTCTCCTGGATGCGGCTCTTCACGGTCTTGGGCGTAATGCCATGTTCTTCATTATAAGCCATTTGCTTGTTGCGACGCGTCTCCGTCATGTCCAGAACCTTCCGGATGCTGTCCGTCAGATTGTCAGCGTAGAGAATGACGAGGCCATCGACGTTTCGCGCGGCGCGCCCCGCCGTCTGCACAAGCGACCGTTCACTGCGCAGGAAGCCTTCCTTGTCCGCGTCCATGACAGCCACCAGCGAGACTTCCGGCAGATCAAGACCTTCGCGCAAAAGGTTGATTCCGACCAGGCAGTCGAACTCCCCTGAACGCAAGCTTCGAAGGATGTCAACTCGTTCCACCGCATCGAGTTCCGAATGCATATATCGTGCCCGGATATCCAACCCACGAAGATATTCGGACAGTTCCTCCGCCATGCGTTTCGTCAATGTCGTCACCAGCGTCCGCTCGCCGCGTGCCGCGCGTTCGCGGATTTCATTGATAACGTCATCAACCTGTCCTTCCAGCGGACGGACTTCAATACGCGGATCCAGCAGTCCCGTCGGCCGAACCACCTGCTCCACAGGCGTGCAAAGGCTCAATTCATAGTCGCCAGGCGTCGCGGAGACGAACACCATCTGGTTCTGCAATTCGTCGAATTCTTCAAATGTCAGCGGCCGATTGTCCAACGCTGACGGCAACCGGAAACCATTGTCCACCAGCACTTGCTTCCGATTACGATCCGCGCGATGCATCGCGCGAATCTGCGGCAGAGTGGCATGGGATTCATCGACAATCGTCAGATAATCATCGGGAAAGAAATCCATCAGCGTGTATGGCCGTGAACCGGCGGGACGCCCCGCCAGATGACGCGAATAGTTTTCAATGCCTTGGCAATAGCCGATTTCCATCAGCATGTCCATGTCATACGTTGTCCGCTGGTAGATGCGTTGCGCCTCCACCAGCTGGTTCGCGCGTTCGAATTTGGCGATTTGCTCGTCCATCTCCGCCAGAATGTTGTCTTTCGCCATTTTGATACGATCCTGCGGCATCACAAAGTGCTTGGCTGGAAACACAACGACATCCGTCAGTTCATCAATGACCTCCCGAGTCACCAGATCATGCCGCGTAATCCGCTCCACCGTATCGCCCCAAAACTCCACACGGACGAAATCATCACGATGGGACAAATAGATTTCCACGCTGTCGCCCGCGCAGCGGAACTGCCCGCGCTCAGGGGCGATATCGTTCCGAGTATATTGGATATCAACAAGTTGCCGTAACAGTTTTTCGCGTGACATGTCTTCATCGACTGTCACCTTCGCCTTCATCGCGTCGAAATCATCAGGCGATCCCAATCCATACAAACATGACACGGAACTGACGACGATGACATCCCGCCGTTCCAGCAACGATCCTGTCGCCGACAGACGCAACCGCTCCAATCCGTCATTGATCAGCGAATCCTTCGCAATATACGTATCCGTCTGCGGGATATACGCTTCCGGCTGGTAATAGTCATAATAGCTGACAAAATACTCCACGGCGTTTTCCGGAAAGAAAGCCTTTAGTTCACCGTATAGCTGCGCCGCAAGCGTCTTGTTGTGCGAAACAACCAACGTTGGCCGCTGGCATTTCTCAATGAGATTTGCCATCGTGAACGTCTTGCCAGAGCCCGTCACGCCCAACAGCGTCTGAACGCGTTCTCCTCGCAAAATGCCTTGATACAACGCCTCTATCGCTTGCGGCTGGTCCCCCGCAGGCTGGTATTCCGTATGTAATTTGAACTCTCTCGACGACATGACTCAATCATCCAATCATTCGATTTTCAATCATTTCTTTGGCAGGAGACTTCTGAATCTCGCCAATTGCGCCACGCATTTCGCTTCGCCCAACGGCTTTCCTATGAAGCTCAGCCGTTCCAAATCAATCAGACCGATCGATCCATCGTTCATCACGAAAAAATGCTCCGGCTTGTGATCTGGCCAGTCAAAGCCTTTCTCCTGCAACATGGCCAACGTCTGTTCCGCTTTCTCAATGAACGACTTGCATTTCGCCTCATCCTTTTCGCCCTGCAGATATTTGTCCAAATCAACGCCATCCAGCGGAAGCATGATAAGACACGCCCTATCAGGAAAACCGCAATGGCGCGTCTGCCCCCACGCGATGACTTCAGGAGCGATGAAGCCCGCTTCCCGCGCCATGGCGAACGCCAACCGTTCCTTCTCCGTCTTCGGCTGCGGCTTTTTGAAACGCAACAAGTCCTTCGCCATCTCCTTTTTGAAGGTGAAGAAATCACGCTTCAAAAAGACAATTCGACCGTCCGCCAGCGTCACTTTCCGCGTGTCGCCGCGAAGATGGCTTGAAAGGCATATCCCGTCCTTAAAGGCCAGACAGGACTGCAACGTCCCAAGCCCCGCCGCTTCTAATGCGTCACGCCATTCAGCCGATATCTCAAAATGTTCCACGTCTATTCTCCGTATAATGATGAAAACTTTCCTATTTTACTATAAACCAACTTTCGTCTGATTCCTTGATTATCGAGAAAGAAACATCATCTTATTGTGGTTGTTTTTCACTTTTTCCCTAAAATCCAACGTGACTGCTCAACTGAACATCCTCCTTCTCGACTGCGCCCCTTTCACAGGCGGCGCGCAGGAAAGCTTCTGGACGCTGGCAACCCATCTGCCGCCAGACGTCTGCCGTCCGTTGCTCTTGACCGCCGACGCCACACCAGACGGTCTTGCAGAACGTGCCGCCCTGCAATCATTTCCATATCGGCCATTCACCGCGGGGCATTGGCCAGCCAGCCTCAAAGGCCTTCTACAATATTATCAAGACAGTCGTCGCTTTGAACCGCTCTTCGACAAGACAGTCGCGGATTTCCAACCTGACGTCATCCATGCCAATTGTGTCCGCTCCGCGCTGCTCCTCCCGCCGAACTGTCATCTGCCCATTCTCCTCCATGATCGCGACGGCGCATTTCCATTTTTCATTACACGCCTTGTAGCCAACCGTTTCCATAACCTGCATGTCGTCGCCATCTCACCGCTAGTAGCGGAAAAATGGCGGTCGCTTCTGACGAAAGACCGTATTCATGTCGTTCCAAACGGCTTTGATTTGAAAACCATCGCAGACACACAACCAGCCGTCAAAAATGATTCCGCGTCGTTCCGCCTTCTGCAAGTCGCGGACTTCTCCCCATGGAAACGTCATGACCGATTTCTTTCCCTTCTCGCCCAGCTAAAACCGCAGATTCCAAGCCTGAAGGCTGTCATCAAAGGACGTATTCGGGACCAACAAGGCGAACGGTTTCTAAATAATTTAAAACAAACAGCTTCAAAGCTTGGAATAGACGATATATTGACATTCAACACGGCGGATGAATCCGCCCTGCCCGAAATCGCCGCCGCCGATGTCGTCGTCTCCTGCTCCGACGGCGAACCTTTCGGCCGCACGATCATCGAGGCCCTCGCACTCGGCAAGCCTATCGCCGCGTGCCGCGGCGGCGGTCTGGACGCACTTCTCGCTGATTGCCCTGCATTTTCCGCCGTCCCGCCAGACAAGCTCCATGATGCCGTCCTGCAATGGCTTCCGACAGAAAAACGCCAAGCAGTCGCTCCACAGGCCATCCATTCCGCCCAGGCATTCTCAATCGAACGGCATGTAGCGGAAATAACTGGAATATATAAAAATATCACTTATGTTAATAATAAGCCGTTTGAACATTAACTCAACCCAGGACATTCCATGACAACTTATGCCTGTAAAGGTGGAATCGATCTCGCATTGACGCTGGACGAAAAAGTCGCCCTCATCAAATCCGCTCTTGACAAAATCAACCGTCCGTTGAAGAAAGTTCTCATCCTTCCCCCAGACTTCACACGCTTCAACTCCAACGCCGGCGTCCTCACCAATATCCTTTATAAACTCCTCACGCCAGCCGCCCACGTCGATATCATGCCCGCCCTCGGGACGCATTTTCCCATGACGGAGCAGGAAATCAAGACCATGTTCGGTGAAGACATTCCGCTGGACGTTTTCAAAGTCCATGATTGGCGCAACGACGTCGTCACGCTCGGCAAAGTCCCCGGCTCTCTCATCAAAGAATGGTCGGAAGGCAAGTTGGATTACAGTGTCAACGTCCAATGCAACAAGTTGCTGTTCAACAACTACGATCTCATTTTGTCCGTCGGCCAGATTGTCCCCCATGAAGTTGTCGGCATGGCAAACTACACGAAGAATATCATGGTCGGTGTCGGCGGCCCGGACATGATCAACAAATCGCATTTTCTCGGCGCGTCATACGGCCTCGAACGTCTCATGGGACTTGCGGACACACCTGTTCGCAAACTCTTCAACTACGGTGTCCAAACATACTTGAAAGACCTCCCCATCGTCTATCTGCTGACTGTCATGGCCAAAAATCATGAAACAGGCCAGATGGAAATGAAAGGCCTCTTCATCGGCGACGACGACGAAACATACGCGAAAGGCGTGAAGCTCTCCCAGCAGACCAATCTCGACCTGATGGACGCTCCCGTCAAAAAGGTCGTCGTCTATCTCGATCCTGAGGAATTCCGCTCCACATGGCTAGGCAACAAGGCTGTTTACCGCACGCGCATGATGATTGCGGACGACGGTGATCTCATCATTCTCGCTCCCGGACTCAAGCAGTTCGGCGAAGATCCGACGAATGACAAACTCATCCGAAAATATGGCTACAAAGGCACTCCAGCCACACTGAAAGCAGTCGCCGAAAACGAAGACCTCCGACAGAATCTAGGCGCCGCCGCCCATCTCATCCACGGCTCCAGCGAAGGCCGTTTCCGCATCACCTACTGCCCAGGCAAAAACATTACAAAAGAAGAGGTTGCAAGCGTCGGCTTCCTCGTGGAGGATTACGACAAGATGGCAAAACGCTACAATCCGCAAACGCTGAAAGACGGCTTCAACACTTTGCCCGACGGCGAAGAGATTTTCTACATCAGCAACCCTGCCCTTGGCCTCTGGGCGCTGAAGAAAAACTTCCTGTAAAAACTTGCAATTTCAGAAAGTACATGTATTTTAATACTATGCATTCGCGATTGCGGGATGGAGCAGCCCGGCAGCTCGTCAGGCCCATAACCTGAAGGTCGTAGGTTCAAATCCTACTCCCGCTACCAATATCATGATTGCGGGATGGAGCAGCCCGGCAGCTCGTCAGGCCCATAACCTGAAGGTCGTAGGTTCAAATCCTACTCCCGCTACCAATATGAAACTCCGTAATTTTCAATAAACTACGGAGTTTTTTCGTTTTATTGTTCAAATGACTTGAATTCGAACAATAATAACTTCAAGAAGCCATATAGCATTCAAGACGGCGCGTTCCATAAATGTCTCGTACTATGCCGTTAACATCTCCACAAGACCTTACACTGCCATGAAATTCATTCGATTTGGCCCTTTGAAACCTATTCTACAGGAAGGATATATCGCAGATCCTCCCGAAGATATCAGTGAACATCGACCTCCCAGAAAACATGGGTTCTATGCCTTTCCGTATGGATTGAGAGATATGTTCTTTATCCCCATCCGACGGAATAATTGCACATTGCTGAAGGACGATGAAGGGAATTATGTGTGTTACTATGACTGCTATAAGCATGATGAGGAACTTGACAAAGAAGTTTTGACCCCTCTAGGGAGGCATCTGCTGGAAAAATATAAATTGCGCAAATACCAGATTGAATGCTTGAGACCAGATTCTGTTATCCGTATCATGAAAGACTGGCGGAATCCTCCGAAGTTGCTTCCTGACGGCCATTTGAACCAAAAACTTGGCTATTTGCTTGACAACCACAAACAGACGATGCGAACCCATGACTATTTCCAAGACAGAACATGGACGATGAAGGACTATGATGCTTCACGCCCCGATTATTCTTGGACACCAATGTCCATGGATAATTTGAAAATAAACGATATTTGTTCTGATATCCTTGGTATAGAAACAGACCCAAAGGGCCATTCTTTAGATGAATGGAAATGCGACCAGAAATGGTTGATTGAACAAGTGGCCCAGTGGCTGGCAAAACAAGGCTTAGACGTCAGACAACTATGCGTGTGGCCTATCTGGCCGCTAATAAAAAAAGGCTGGCTTCACGAGGAGTATGAAGCAAACATGGCGGTTGCCTTGCACAAGCCGCATATATTTGAGTACAATGGATGCCTGTGGCATCATTTGGGTCAAGAGCTGAAATCTGGCGAGATGCTTGGCGTATATGCAGATACGTGGTTCTATTCTGACGTCCATGCGTTTGAAGGCGCTTTGAAAAGATGGGATACGTCAATGCGAGCATTGAACCATGGAAGTGTCACTGGAAGCAAAACAGACTGGGCACTCTTACAAAGAATACAAAGGATTTCCAATCCCTCCACTCCCGGCCCACTAACTTGGCTGCCATCTTTTGGCGCACCGGAAGTTTTCATCGACGGAGATGATTTCAAATGAAAAATGACAGCCATTCTTCTTAGCCATATTATAAGACTGCCAAACATCAAAACTCATTTATTACAGACATCAAAACCTATATCTACTGAACACAAAAAAAGACCAGGAGAATCCTGGGGTCAGCAAGATCCTCCTGGTAGAAAACCTTCCGGACGGCGACAAAAAGGCTTGATGATTAAGGATTAATGCATAATTTTTAAATCCTTGCCCTTTAAATGATATTACGAATCCGCACCATAGTGCCCCATCAGCAATTCATATCAATATCGTTATCCGTTTTTTTTGCCGTCGGGATGGTTTTCATTTGAAGAGGCGCCTACCGTTACGGGAGAGGCGTCTCGAAGTCAATCCTGGTCCGGGCGTTATAGTCGTCGATGGCATCCTGGAGCTTGTTGCACTCGCTTTGGAGCTTGCCCTGCATGCCGCGGATTTCCTGCTGGGTAATCACGACATTGCGGAGTATCTGCTTGCCATTCGTGCCATATCCGGGCATATTGACGGTTGTTTCGTCCGTGTTGATGCCGGTGAGCTTGGCCATCTTGGCTTTGCATTCCTCCAAGCGGAAGATGTTTCCGATATGCCCTGTGTTCGCGATGGCGATCTTGGTCTTGAGCTCGACCAGTTTTTCGGTATAGAGCTCAATGGTCTCCAGCGTCTCGCGGATGTCGATGGCGCGCGACTCGTCCTCGCGGCGGGAATTCTCCTGCTGGATATCTTCCCAGAGGACGCGGATTTGTCCGGCAATGCGGTTCTTCTCTTTAAGAGCTTGGGCCAATGTAATCTTTGCCATAGACTGTGTCCTTGTATTTGTACCATGGTTGCCTGCCATGGGAATGTGGGTTTCCCGATGGGGAAACGAAGCGTTGGACGGCCGCTGCCGTCCCGCCTCTGTTGAATGGGTTGCTGCGTCTTTGTGCTGGAAGGGGATTATCGGGAATCCCCGGCCGCCGCCCGGTTATTGTCCACGGTTGCCGGACTGACCGCACCTGGTGTCTCTTTCCAGGATTTGAGGGACTTCCACCCCCTGCCGCTTTCCGATATGCTTTCGCGCATCGCGACTGACCCCTGGCCTTGTATTGACTTCATGTTTTGTCAAAGAGCTTGAAAAAACGATTATCAGAAATGCCGTATGGTATGGTATCTACCTGCAATAGCTATACAAACAAACATCAGTTGCCTGACGCCTTGCCGCCACGCAATGCATCAATGGCGTTGCTGAAGGCTTGAGCGGTTTCCTCTCCTGCCAACTTTTTCAGATTCTGCTTGTTTTCCTCGGTAAGAGGCGCCACTGTGATTTCACCTTTCATGAAATCACTTCTGAAAGAATTTGGGACTGCCTGACAACAATCCTTCAACGCCGTTGTATCTAAGCCATACAGAGATGCTTGTTCTGGGTCAAATGTCTGGCATTGATGATATAAATCCCAGCAAAAAGCAGTAATTGATTCATAAGAGCTGACACGTTTTTTTGAAAAGAAAACATTCTTCATGGGGATATTATTTCCAAGCTGGCGCGCCCAAAGGCATGCACATTGCTTGAGCGTTTCTTTGTATAGTCGTGAGGTTTCAGGAATGCAGATATGATAGTCCTCTTCTGAAAGGAAATACACTTTCAGGCCATTCTCACCTCTGGCAATTTGTTGTTTATATTGATTCAAATCCAAGTCTTTCCAAATACCGCCAGATCTGCCATCCAAGGCTGCACCATTATGCATATCCTTATGGGATTCTGTGCCATCTTCCTCCTTACCTGCATAGATGTCGATCCAAGGGAGAATCTTGTAGGAATCACTGACGAAATCGACCAGGCAGACCTCACACTCAATGTTATAGCCAAACATTGCTGGATTTTCTGCCACCGCATAAAAATCCGTATGGTAGTCCGTAAGAACTAAGATTTGTTCCAACTCAAACAGACGCTGTAACTTGGGATCATTGCATTTTTCCATCGTCGTATTTTGGTTTTCAAGGTGGGGGATGACTACGTCGTTCAAGCTGGTAACTTTCTTATTTCTGTTCATGATTGTTCACTCCTTATATGGTTGATGATTAGTTCCTGAATCCGTGAAGTAAAAATCCATCACCCGCCTTTTCCACGGATTCAGCATTTTTTCAATGAAAAGGCGTGGCATTGTCATTGTTTTCTCGGCACACAGTCCGAAAAATCGTCAAGATTTCCTCACTTGATTTTTAAATCCTTGCCCTTTAAATGATATTACGAATTCGCACCGTAGTGCCCCATCAATAATTCATATCAATATCGTTATCCGGGTTTTGCGTCGGGATGGTTTTCATTTGAAAAGGCGCCTACCGTTACGGGAGAGGCGTCTCGAAATCAATCCTGGTCCGGGCGTTATAGTCGTCAATGGCATCCTGGAGCTTGTTGCACTCGCTTTGGAGCTTGCCCTGCATGCCGCGGATTTCCTGCTGGGTAATCACGACATTGCGGAGTATCTGCTTGCCATTCGTGCCATATCC
>JAFZIJ010000117.1 GCA_017554445.1 Victivallales bacterium | reverse complement strand
GTCGCCATGGCGGATGATTGATGGAGAACCATTTCTCTGGAGCGGCTGGACGAACTTCATGAGAAATATGGTTTAAGCAAGACCCGGGAGGCAGAAGACATGTGCAATTATTCTCAGTATTTGGTAGAGCAAGGCATCGAAAAAAAAGAATTAGATATCCTTGAAGAATTGGAGGCTTCTCATTTCAGTGACAAAAGGATTATGAAATTGTTGAGAATCGACGCAAAACATTTGGAGGTTTTACGGAATAAACTTCAGAAAAGACTGGCCGCCATGGCGGATGATTGATGGAGTTTTGGCAGAATTCTCACAAAACTTGATGAATTATAATGGTGTTGTTCTAATTTCTATGATGATTGAATAGAGTTATTCTTTTGGAAATATGGTTAATTCTTTTTTCCTGTTGATTTACCGTCCAACAGGATTATCTTAATCGTATCCATGTTCCACTGAATCACTTGTTTCATCATGAAAAAACAATTTTTTTTGACCATACTTTTTTCCTTTTTGTCTCTCCATCTTGCTTTGGCAGACCATGACTTGATGGATAACGCATTGGAAATCAAGCCTCATGACGCATTCGCGGCGTTGCCGTTGCGGCTCTGCATGGAGATTATGCAGGAAGGATCCAATACATTCCAGATCTACGCCGCCAGCCAGTCGAAGCGGAATCCATGGCATTGGGAGCTGTTCACTATGCCGAATTCCAACGAACTGACCGTCTATATGCCAGGCTTCAAACCGCAGCAGGTCGGTTTTGGGCGATCTATCGCAGATACACGATACCACACCGTCGTGTTGATGTTCGAAGAGAAGCGGTTGCGACTGTTTGTCGATGGCGAATTCGTGCGCGAACATCAGATCCAGTCGATTCCATCCGCTCTGCCGAAAGTCACGGAACCGTTCTATTTCGGCAAAATCGACAACTTGACGTGCCATGGCACACTGAAACGCGCGAAACTAGAACATCGTATAAGTGATGACGGTGCTGTCGATTGGACGGCGGATGATGCGACAATCGGCCTGTGGAACTGCGAAAAGGATGCAGAGAAAGGTGTTTTCAAAGACCTTTCTAGCCATGGCCACGACGCCAGAATCACGAATTCCGATGAAATCAAAATGGCGGAATCGCGTAAGCAAGCCTCTCTGCCGCTGGAAGATACGACAGCCATTCGTCGGGAGACGGATGAATTGCTTGCCGCCCATCGGCTGTCGAAGGTGCTCTTTCCGAAACTTTCCGCTCGTGATACCGTGTGGGATCAATGGCGGTTCAATCTGCTAAACCACGGCAAAGTCGATTACGCAAAGGAACGTCGTTTCAATCCGAATTTCCGCCCTGCGGATGAACAGGTTTTCGATAATCAGTCACTAGTTCAAGCAGACGACCGCAATCCGGCGGGAACGATTCTCCGCCGTCTGGGCGTGTTGCTCACGGATTTGCAGAAAAAACATCCTGAAAAACAAGCCGTCTGGGCAAATTTAGAGAACCGCCGTCAGAAACTGCTGGACATCTGGAAGGCTTCGGCGGAGTTCAAGCCCGGCCTGTACTACGCCGCCTGCGCGTTGCGGCGTGAAGCCGTGTTTGAAAATCCGCAACTAGTTGATGTCGGCGACTTTCTGTGCGTCTCCCGTGGCGTGTTCGAAGGTTCCGTCCGCTCCATTCCCGTGACGAACGACGGCATTGGCGGCCATTTCGCGACGCAGTATTTCGGCTTCAACACGATTCCGGGCGGTGGCCTCTACCGCGTCCATGCTTGGCGTGACGAAGCGCCCGTGTTCGAGAATATTCTGGAGAATTCCGTCGTGGAAAACGGCCGTTTCAAAGGCCGCAAATTGAATTTCGGCGCGTTCTGCACGCCGGATCTGTCCTACGACGGCAAACGGATCGCGTTCGCGTGGACGGCCAATCGCTACCACCAGTTCAACGTCTTCTCCCGCGACACCTGCTGGCATATTTTCACGGTCAATGTCGATGGCTCCAACCTGCGGATGCTGACGGATGAAGCCTACGACGATTTCGATCCATGCTGGCTGCCGAACGGCCGTCTGGCATTCGTCTCCGAACGACGCGGCGGCTACATCCGCTGCTTCGACGCCTACATCAAAGTGCGCAACCACACGCTCTTCTCGATGAAGGACGACGGTTCGGACATCGTGCCGATGAGCTATTTTGAGACCTCCGAATGGAATCCGTCCGTCAACAACGACGGCATGCTTGTGTATGCGCGATGGGACTACACGGATCGCGAAAACTGCATCGGCGGCCGTTTCTGGATCGCCAATCCGGACGGCACAAACCCGCGCGCACCGCACGGCAACTACCCCTATCCATGGCACACGCTCGATGATTCCGCCCGGCAGGATTTCATAAAGCGTTTTCCAAACATGGGTTATGGCGGACTTGGCAGCCGCCGGGGCACGCCTCTTGTCCACATGGGTATCCGCGCCATTCCGAATTCCGGCAAATACATTTTTACAGCCGCACCACACCATGGGCAGTGCTACGGCTCGCTCTGCATGCTGGATTTGAGCGTGGACGACGACGGCCGCCACAGCCAAGTGAAGCGCATCACGCCGTACGAACCGTATCCGGAGATGGAGCTGTCCAACCGCCTCCATTATAAATATGGTATGCCATGGCCGCTGAGCGAAGACACCTATCTGGCCAACTGCTGGGAGCATATCGTGACCGTCGATCGCTTCGGCAATCAGGAGCTTCTATGCGATTTGCGCGACTGGCAGGCGGATCCTGACGAACGCTTCCGCCTCGTCGATCCCATCCCATTGCGGCCGCGTCCATGCCCCGCTGCGCTGCCGCCGCGCACGAGGCAGGGCGAACGGGCCACGTCCGATGCGCCAAAAGCGACCATCAGCGTCATGAACGTTTATGACAGCGACCAGCCAATGCCGGAGGGCGTGAAAATCAAATGGCTGCGCGTTGTACAGAACATTCTGAAGACGAATCACGCCATGGGCGTGCCGATGATCGGTTTCGAACGCGAAAACACACCGCGCGTCCCGTTGGGCATCGTTCCCGTGGAGGAGGATGGCAGCGTGTATTTCGAAGCCCCTGTGGCAAAAGAGCTTATCTTCCAAGTGCTGGATGAGAACCGCAACGCCGTCCAGTCGATGCGTTCAGTGGCGTTTGCGTTTCCAGGCGAGCAGGTGACCTGCCTTGGCTGCCATGAGCCGCGCCAAGCGGCACCGAAAACGATGAAAGTGCCAATGGCCATGCGCCGCGCGCCATCGAAACTCGAGCCGGAAATGACTCCGATTGAACCGATTAGCTTCGAACGCCATATCCGTCCGATTTTGGAGCGGACATGCAAAGATTGCGGGCATGAGTGGTTCCAAAATGGAAAACTGGACTATAACGCGTTGCGGGAGAAGACGTTCTGGTTCTCTGGCGGCATGCTTGGAACGATGACGGGCGACTACTGCGGCATCCATGGTGGAAGTCGTTCGATTCCAGGCCGTTTCGGTGCCCGCGTGGCCCCGTTGGCGGCGGAATTGGACAACGCCGCCCACGTGGGCAAATTCACGCCGTATGAACGCCATCTCATCAATTTGTGGATGGATTGCAACTCGTTGCGGCTCACTGCGTTTTATGAAACGACCAGACAGGAGAAAGGCGAACTGATTTGGCCGGATCTCGACGTCGATTCAGACAATCCGCAAGGCTTGGAACGGCTCGGTGGTCTGAAACGCAATTTCTGGCATGAAAACCACTATGGACCGTACGAATTTCTCGGTTCCAGTCATCAGCGGGACGACGTGTTCATCATGAATGAGAAGGGGGAAATCGTCTGGAACTATCCGATTGCGCATCCGCAGGACGTATGGATGCTGGATAGCGGCAACGTGCTGATTGCCTGGCAGCATGGCGCTCGCGAAATCACGCGAGACAAGAAGACCGTGTGGGAATACAATGTCGAAGCTCCTAACGAAGTGCCTAGTGTTCAACCGCTTCCGAATGGAAACACATTGGTCGGTGTCGTCGGCCAGTGCTGTTTGGTAGAGGTTGACCGACAAGGCCGCGAAGTCCGTTCCATCCAGTTAACGACAACCGTGAAGGAGCCGCATGCGCAGTTCCGCATGTGCCGCATGACGTCGCAAGGCACGTATCTTGTGCCGTTTACGGCGGAAGGCGCTTTGCGTGAATACGATGCGGACGGAAACGTCGTCCGGACGTTCCCGAAGCTCAGTTCGCCTGTCTGCGCCGTCCGTCTGCCGAGCGGCAACACGTTGGCGACGGGTTCCGGAAAGGTCGTGGAATTCAATCCGGAGGGTACACGAATCGTCTGGGAGCTTAAGCCGAACATGGACCTGTACGACATCGATGTGGCGATACTGGCTGGCGTGCAACGACTTCCAAACGGAAATACGGTCGTCTGCAACTGGAACACACAAGGCCGCAACGGCAAGAAAGCGAGCCACATCTTCGAGGCCACGCCGGACGGACGCATCGTCTGGGAGTGCCAAAGCCCCCACATTGGCCAAGTGGCCCAATGCTTCCTGCTGGGCAAAGATGGAAAAGGTGTCATCAGATAATATCATCAGGAGGGTTGCTCGCAAGACAACCCTCTTTTTTTACTGTTATCAATCAATGAAAAATATGTCTATTCAGATATTTAAAAAAGGAGTTGCCATGGGATTGCTGGCGTTGACGGCGATGGCATTGGCGGATGTACCCGTCTATCTTGCTCTTGAGCAGAAACATATCTATGAAGACGGGCATGTTTGTGACAGGCGGGAAGATTTTGCCGTGAACATCGGCGATGTGTTCACGCTGTCTGCTACGTTGCGAACGGGCAGGAAGGATAACATCCAAGTCCTTTTCGCCAAAGGACCGAAAGCCGCTGGCCATTACGAGCTGTGGCTGAACAGAGGGGAATTGGCATTCTACGCACCGGAAATCAATAAAAATGTATCCATCTATACGAATATATTCGTGGCGGACAACCAGCGGCACCATGTGGCGTTTACATATAAAAATGGCCATTGGATTGCCTTTCTGGATGGCGTTCCTGCCGCCGCCGGGCGGACGCAGGGCAAAATTTCCGACAAGACGGATTCATTCTCGCTGGGCGGTCTGGTGGACGGGACGTTTCCTTTCGTTGGGGAGCTGTCAACCGTGCGCATCGACACGACCGCGTTAAGCCATGAAGACATCCGTGCCATGGCGACCGTCAAGGCCGATTTGGATAAAAGCATTCTCCTCCCGCCAAGCCGTCAATCAAATTATACTCCTCGTAAATATCAGCCGACACGTCCCTTGCGTGGATTGGAACGTCTGGCGGAACCCGTAGCGTTGCCGATATTGGATATTTCTGCCACGACAGGCTATTCAGGCAGCATCGACAAACGCGGCGGCAATGCCGACTGGGACTGGGCCATCTATCAGGACGGCAATGGCGAATGGGTTCTCTTCGAGGCGTTTGGAGCAGGCTGCATCTATAATTTCACGCAACATCGTTATCCGACCAGCGAAGAACCGACGTTCCGCTTCTATATAGACGATGACAACAATCCGGCCTTTTCCATCCGCCAATCCGAATTCGGCAAGAAAGCGCCTTTCCTGTCACCGTTGTCTGACATCTATGAAGGGCCGGAGGACAATGGCCGTGGGCCGATATGGGTCATCCGCAGTTTTGTTCCGATGATGTTCAGCCGTTATTGCAAGGTGACGAGCAGCGTCAAATTGGAGGGATATCGGAAGGAGAAAGGCGAAGGCGGCTGGGGGCACGTCACTTACGAAATGTTTGACAAGCCCGACAACACACCTTCTTTCACAATCGGGCAGAATCTTGAAGTACTGTTTGGCAAGGCGGGCAATCTTGGATTCGATCCAAAATATTCCGCTGAAAATTTGAAAACGCATTTGGAAAACGTGGTCGTGCCACCGCGCCGCGCCGTGCCGGTTTTTCAGCAGAATGGGGCAGGGGCCATTGCAGCTGTCAAATTGGATTTGGAAAATGAAAACGCGGCAGGGGAGATTCTGCAGGAACTTCGAATGAGAATCTATTGGGATGACGATGTCAAGCCGTCTGTCGATGCTCCAATCGGGACGTTCTTTGGTGGCGAATATGGAAATCGTCCATGCCAAAACACATTGCTGATGTTGGGGATGGACTTCATGCCGGGAGTCTATTTCAAAGGATACAACTACTTCCCCATGCCCTATTGGAAATCGGCGCGGATGGAGCTGTACACGGTTGGCGAACGGCCTGTAACGATTCGCGGAATGGATGTGGAAACAACGCCTGAAAGCGTCGTCAAATACGTGAAAAAGAATTGCGGATATTTTACGTCGTCGAATTACTATGAACGCCATGCAAATGCCGCGGGGCGCAATTCGAAGATAGCCTCCGTCAGTGGTTGTGGCCACATGGTCTATGGCGTCCTTTCCGGCTATGGCATTGGCGCGGGTTGTGAAGGAGATGTGCGTGTGTTTTTCGATGGACGGCAGTCGCCTGAAATGGAAAGCGACGGTTCGGAAAGTTGGGCATCCTATGGATGGGGCTTCGTGACTCCGCCGCAGTTCAATCCGTTTTCAGGCTACAATGGCGCGTGGAATTCCAATGCAGATTGGTCTGAAGTCCGTCTTACGCTGGGTGATTCCTATTTCTTCAAGCAGTCGTTGGTGTTTGAATTGGAGCATGGTGGCAGCAATGATGGCTTGGGCGACCATTCCGGCCAGATTTTCTGCTATTTAGGCGAGCCACGAACATTGGAGACGGATATATTGGATCTTGCGGATGAATCATCACGTCAACAACATGATTATCAAGTGGATGGGGCATACCACGAATTGGATGTGACGAGCGCCTATGCCAATGGAATGAATATGGAAAATGTCTTCAATGGCAAGGCCTTAATTGATTTTACTGGAGCTATCTCGTTTACAGTCAATATCTTGCCTGAAAATGAAGGGGTTGTTCTGATACGGACTGGACTGCAGGACGAAAAGCGTCAGGCAGCTGGTGTCAAAATAGATGGAATTCCTGTACAAGAACGGATCTGGTATGCGGCCGACAACAATCCATTCTACAGATGGCGCGATGATTCCTTCAGTATCCCAAATTCGTATACTGCTGGGAAGCAAAAACTTCGCATTACGCTAACACCGTTGGAAATGGATGGCCGGAAGACATGGACGGAAAGCAGTTATCGAATTTTGACCATCAAAAAATGATAAACAGGCAAGGCTGATAATCCGCCAAAATCGGCAAAAAATCATGATTTTGGTGGGTTATCTCGGCACCTAAACAAGAGGCTTTTTACTTTCTAAGTTACTATTTGTAAAGAATATGTAACTCAAGGCTATCGTCTCTGAAGTGGTATAAAAACACGATGTAAAATGACGTTTTTTTGCCGTAATTTTGCCGTAATTTATTGTTGAAAACACAAAAAAACTCCCATGGAATTCCATGGGAGTTTTTGGGATATTGGTCGGGGCGAGAGGATTTGAACCTCCGGCCTCTGCGTCCCGAACGCAGCGCTCTAGCCAGACTGAGCCACGCCCCGTTTGTTTGTAAACGTTATTTAATATAACGCACTTTCCGCGCAAGACAAACCGCCTCGTCGAAAAAACATGATTTTCGTCTGAAAACAGGCTGTTTTGCGCGGATGTGGTGGATGTCGGAATCAACCACCGAGTTTATCAATCATCTTGACCAGCGGCGCGAACAGAGCGATAACGATACCACCGACGATGACAGCCAGGAAGCAGATCATCAACGGCTCGATCAGGGAGGTCAGACCTTCGACGGCGCGGTCGACTTCTTCTTCGTAAACACCGGCGACTCGGTTCAACATGTCCGGCAGAGCACCAGTCTCTTCACCGACTTCCACCATGGAGCAAAGCATCAACGGGAAGACGCCGGATTTTTCCAGCGGTTTCGTCATGCCTTCACCTTCCTTCACGGCGTCATGGACGTCCTGAATGGCCTTGGCGACGATTTCATTACCGGACGTGTCCTTAACGATCTGCAATGCCTGCAAGACGGCGACACCGGACGCCATCAGCGTACCAAGCGTACGACAGAAACGCGCGGACACGTTACGGATGATCAACGTGTTGAACGGCGGCAACTTCAGGCAGGCCATATCGAAGAGCGTCGCTCCTATCTTTGTTTTGAGGGCTAGCTTGAAGACGATAATGAAGGCGACGAGGCCGATAGCCGCGATGTGGGCTTTCTTGGCCATGAATTCTGAAGTCTTCATGACGAATTCCGTCAGCATCGGCAGAGATTCGCCAGGGAGCATTTCTTCGAACATCTTCTGGAATTTCGGGACGATGAAGATCATCAAACCTGCGGTGATACCGCCGGCGATACAGAGAACGGAGATAGGATAGACCATGGCCGATTTGACCTTACCTTCGATTCGGGCGGCCTTTTCCATGAATTCCGAGAGTCGGACCAGAACGACTTCCATGGCACCGGATGCCTCACCAGCGCGGACCATGGAGACATATAGTTTGTTGAAGGATTTCGGATGGTTTGCAAGAGCTTCGGAGAAGGTGGCACCGCCTTCGACTTGGTCGGCAAGGTCGCCGAGGACTTTGAAGAGCTGCGGTGAGTTGCCGCGGGCCTGACGTTGAAGCGTGCGCATGGCGCGGACGAGCGGAAGACCAGCTTCGAGCAGCGTGGCCAGCTGACGCGTCATGGTGGTCAGATCCTTGCGCGGGATTTTGGGCATACCGAATCCCATGCCTTTGCCGCCTTTGGCGGATGATTGGCCGGGGTTCGTGGTTTTGGCGGCGATAATGGAGGTCGGGAACAGCTGCTGCTGTTTCAGCGCATTCACGGCATCTTGTTCGGTTTCGGCTTCGATGATACCTTTTTTCTCTTTGCCGCCGGTATCCATGGCTACATATTGGAATTTCGCCATAATTGCTCCTTGACTGGAAATCTAATGATATACCTTATATATATAATATTGATTGTAAATGGGATGCGACTTGTTATTTCGCCTTTTCGAGGGCTTCTTGCTGCATGCGGTGGATGAGGCCTTCGGGATCCTTCGACTTGGTGACCAGATCGCCGTAGGATATCTTTCCTTCCGTGTAGAGCTGCAGGAGGTGCGCGTCCAGCGTGTTCATGCCGAATTTCGCACCAGTCTGGATATCGGACGTGATACGGAAGGTTTTGCCGTCACGGATCAGGGCGGCGATGGACGGCGTGTTGATCATGATTTCGAATGCGGCGACACGGCCCTTCTTGTCGATTCGCTTCAGGAGGACCTGGGAGATGACGCAGATCAGCGTGGAGGCGAGCTGCGTACGGACCTGCGCCTGCTGGGTGGTCGGGAAGGAGTCCACGACACGGTCGATGGTTTCGGCGGCTCCTGTGGTATGCAGGGTTCCGAAAACCAAGTGACCGGTTTCGGCGGCGGTGATGGCGGCGCCAATGGTCTCCAAGTCACGCATTTCACCGACGAGAATGGTATCAGGATCCTGTCGCAAGGCGCGTCGGATGGCGTCAGCGAATGTCGGAACGTCGTTGTGGACTTCACGCTGGGTGACAATGGAGCTCTTGTGATTGTGGTAGAACTCGATCGGGTCCTCGATGGTGATGATATGGTCTTTCTTCTCGACGTTGATGACGTCGATCATGGAGGCAAGCGTCGTCGATTTGCCGGAACCGGTAGGTCCCGTGATAAGAACGAGGCCACGTGGGCGGAAGAGAACGTCTTTCACAGAGTTGGGAAGACCGATCTGGGCCATCGTCAGCAAGTCGTTCGGGATGGTACGCATGACGATACCGATATCGCCTCTGGCCTTGAAGACGGAGACACGGAAACGGCAACGATCGCCAAAGGCGAAACCAAAGTCAACGGTACCGTCCTGCTGGAGCTTCTGCTGGTTGGCTTCGGACGTGATAGCCTTCATGAGGTATTCGCTGTCTTCCGCTGTGAGGGGTGGGCCGTCCAACTGAGTCATTTCACCGTGGATACGGAGAACAGGCGGTGCCAAGGTGTGGATGTGAAGGTCACTGGCCCCTTCCTCGAGGACGAGGTCCAGTAGGTCTGTCATTTCGTAATGTGGCATAATCTATCTACCTGAACAAAAAAGGGAAACGTTTTCCCGTCGTTGATTACATGATGGTGTAGGTGATGACTTCCGAGGCGGTTGTGATGCCTTGGAGGACCTGGTTGATACCGTCCTGACGCATGGTGATCATGCCTTGCTTGACGGCGCATTCCTTGATGTACTGCGTTGGTTTACGCTGTGTGATGAGCTGCTGGATTTCCGGTGTGATATGGAGGAGTTCAAAGATACCGACACGTCCCTTGTAACCGGTGTTGTTGCAAACATCGCAGCCGCGGCCGTGATAGAATTTGCGTCCGGCGAGTTCTTCGCGGGTGATGCCGAGCAACTTGAGCTCCGTGTCATCCGGCTCGTACTCTTCCTTGCAGTTGCGGCAGACACGGCGGATAAGTCGCTGGGCGAGAACGCCGATCATGGTGGAGGCGATAAGGAAGGGCTCGATACCCATATCGATGAGTCGCGTGACGGCACCGGCGGAGTCGTTGGTGTGCAACGTGGAGAGAACCAAGTGTCCCGTCAGGGAGGCCTGAACTGCCATGGCGGCGGTTTCCGTATCACGGATCTCACCGACCATGATTCGATCCGGGTCCTGTCGCAAGAAGGCACGTAGCGCGGATGCGAAGGTCATACCGACGTTTTCACGGATCTGAACCTGCATGATGCCGTCGATATCGTACTCGATAGGATCTTCTGCCGTCAGCAGCTTGTCTTCGATGGTGTTGATTTCCTTCAGGCCGGAATACAATGTCGTGGTCTTGCCGGAACCGGTAGGCCCTGTGACAACGAAAATGCCGTTCGGGCGAGAGATGATGGCGCGAATGTCTTTGACGGTCTGCGGCGTCATGCCGAGAGCGTCCAGATCCAAGTTAACGACGGATCGGTCAAGAATACGGAGAACGACGGATTCGCCGTAACGGGTTGGGAGGGAGGAGACACGGATATCGATAGGGCGCTTGTTGATGCGCAGTTCGATACGACCGTCCTGCGGGATACGGCGTTCGGCGATATTCAAGTTGGCCATAACCTTGATACGGGAGATGACCGGAATGGCCAGATGCTTCGGCGGAGGCGCAATTTCGATCAGAGCACCATCCAGACGGTAGCGGATACGGAATTCGTCGGAGAACGGTTCGAAGTGGATGTCGGACGCTTTGTCTCGGATGGCCTGCTGGAGGACCAGATTGACGAATCGGACGATAGGAGCGTCGTTGGCGGCCTTTTCGAGGGCGTCCGCGTCGCTGAGATCGACGCCCTGTGCGTCATGGATTTGCTTTAGTTCATCCAAAATGCTTTCAATGGAGTTGTTGGCCTCTGGATAGTAGATATCGAGCATTTCGTCGATTTCGCCGGGAATACCGACGTAGACACGGCATTCACGATCCAACGCGAAGGGCAGTTCATCGATGAGCTTGTGGTTGAGAGGTTCACGTGCGGCGACGGCGAGCGCACCGTCATCATCGACGGAGATCGGGATGACGCCGTAGAATCGCGCGATATCCGGCGTGATTTCCTTCATGATCTCTTCGTTGATTTCATGCTTGTGGAAGGAATAGACCTCTGTGCCGAGATTTTCGGCGATGAGCTGGAGGAGCTGGTCTTCCGTGATGATATCGAAGTTGTAGAGGATGTTGACGAAAGGCTGGTTGTACTGTGCGCTTTCCTCATAGGCCTCTTCGAGCTGGTCTTCGGTGGCGATTTTTGCGTCAAGCAGTAGATGCCAGATCACGCTTGCATCAGCGTCAATTTCCATGTTCGGCATGATATGTGTCCCTATAATATATTATGGTATGGTTGTTTTTGGTTTTCAGACGGCTTATGCCTCGTCGTTGACGGTGATGCGGATGACTTCGGAGAGAGTGGAAAGACCGGCGGCGGCTTTTCTCATGCCGTCTTGACGCAGGGTGCGCATGCCGATTTCCATGGCGCGACGGCGGATGACGGACGCGTCCGCCATCTGATAGATGAGGCCTTCGATGGAGGAGTCCAGGATGAAGATCTCATAGATTCCGAGACGGCCTTTGTAGCCTTTGTTGCATTCGGAACAGCCAGTGCCTTGGATGAAGGTACTGTTTTCAATATCCTCTTTTGTAAGGCCGAGCTTTTCGGCTTCAAGTTCCGTCGGGATATGCTTCTGCGAGCAGAATTTGCATGCGCGGCGGAGAAGTCGCTGGGCCATGATGGCTCGGACGGAAGATGCGACAAGGAAGGGCTTGATACCCATATCGATGAGTCGCGGGATGGCGGACGGCGCGTCGTTCGTGTGCAACGTGGAGAAGACCAAGTGGCCGGTCAGAGCGGCGTTGATGGCGATTTCACCTGTCTCGGAGTCACGGATTTCACCAACCATGATGACGTTGGGGGCCTGACGCAGCATGGAACGAAGAGCTGCGGCGAACGTAAGATTGACGTCTGTGTTGATCTGGACCTGATTGATACCGGAAAGTTCGTACTCAACAGGGTCTTCTGCGGTGATGATCTTACGCGTCGGCTGGTTGAGGGCGTGGAGGAAGGAGTAGAGGGACGTGGTCTTGCCGGAACCGGTAGGGCCGGTTACGAGGAAGATACCGTCCGGGATATTGATGATTCGTTCGATGGTCTGCTGGTCGTCTTCGAAGAATCCAAGCTCCGAAATACCTAACATAACACCGGACTTATCAAGAATACGCATGACGATGGATTCGCCGAAGTTGGCGGGAATGTCTGACACACGCAAGTCCAGGTCACGGCCGAGGGCGGTGATTCGGATACGTCCGTCCTGCGGGATTCGGTGTTCGGACAAGTCCATGCCGGCCATCAGTTTAAGACGGGAGATGATCTGGTTCTGAAGATATTTCGGCGGGTCTTTCTGCTGGTTGAGAACGCCGTCAATGCGGTAACGGAGACGGAAGCGTTTTTCCAGCGGCTCCAGATGGATATCGGAGGCGCGGGTACGGAAGGCTTCCAGAATGAGCAATGAAACGAAACGGATGATCGGGGCCGCGTCATCGCCGTTTTCTTTCTCCTTCGCGTCCATCGTGACGTCCTGCGTGGCGCCGACGGTCAAGTCCGTGGTGGCTTCGGTCATATCTTCCAGAATAGAACTGGCATCGCCTTCCATACTTCCGTAGTAGCTGCCGAGAGCCTGTTCGATCTGGCGTTTCGTGGAGATGACAGGCTCGACTTCCATTTTCAGCAGGTAGCGGATGGAGTCGATGGTTTCGATATCCGTCGGATCTGCGATGGCGACACGCAAGATACCGTTTGCGAAGGAGATAGGCACGGCTTTGTAACGGAATGCGACTTCTCGCGGGACGAGCGTGATGACTTCCGTAGGCACTTTTGCGGAGGCATGGTCGAAGTCATACGTATCCATGCCGTACTCGGCGCCAAGAAGTTGCATGACGTCTTGCTCCGAGATGAATTTCAGGTTGTAGAGCGCATCAAGCGTGGAGGATTCCTCGCTGGCGGCGCGCTCTTTCGCCTCCTTTAGCTGTCCGTCATCGACAAGGCCTTGCTGAACAAGCAAATCGACAATGAAATCATCAATATCTAACACGGCGGTCACTCTGTTAAAGGGTTGATACTATTATCGGATTTTAGCTAATTTAGAAAAATAATGCTTCTTTTCAATCTGTCAAAAGAATAACCTTAATATTTGATTATATTTATAGAGAAAAGACATGATAAATTTTTATGAAACAGGACAAGATAGGACAATGAATGGCAAATTGGTCGATATAAAACGTTTTGCGGTGCATGACGGACCGGGCATCCGGACGACTGTTTTTCTGAAAGGCTGTCCGTTGCGGTGTCGTTGGTGCCACAATCCGGAAAGCCGTGAGACAAAGCCGGAACTGGCGTTTCTCTCCCATAAGTGCGTCCAATGCGGCGACTGCGCGGCGGTCTGCCCGCATGGCGCCCATGTCTTCGATGAAAATGGCCATCGCATCGACCGCGCAAAATGCGTTGCCTGTGGCCATTGCGCGACGGAGTGCCTCCATGACGCTTTAATATGGTATGGTAGGGAGCAAACGGTGGAAGACGTCGCGGCGGCTGTTTTGGAGGACAAGGCGTTCTACGACCATTCGGGCGGTGGCGCGACGGTATCCGGCGGCGAGCCGCTCCTGCAGGCGGATTTCTGCGCGGAGCTGTTTTCGCTTCTGAAGAAAGAGGGCGTCCATTGCGCTGTCGATACTTGCGGAATGGTTCCATGGGAACGGTTCGAAACGGTTTTGCCGTTGGCGGACATGTTCCTCTATGATCTGAAACAGATGGATTCCACAAAGCATCGCGACGGGACGGGTTGCGGCAACGAACTGATTCTGGAAAATCTTGTGAAATTGTCCAAAACTGGCAAGCCGATAGAAATACGGATGCCATTGATTCCATGTTACAACATGGAAAATAACGATATCCGACGGGCCGGCGAGTTTCTGTCCGCTCTGAAGAACATCACGGCCGTGCGGCTTTTGGCATACCACGCAATGGCGCGGTCGAAATTCACGGCGATTGGCGTGGAGGACACGATGCCGCACGTCGAGCCGCCGACCGCCGATGATCTGGAGGCGGTGGCTGAAATCCTGCGTGCCTATGGTCTAAATGCCATCAATTCAAAGAAATAAGCGACAAAAGGGACGAAAGAGACGAAAGGGACAAGAATTTCAGATATTTAGCACAGCGTAACCGTATGGTAGCAAATCGAATCTAGCCGTGCCATCCGGTAGGCGGCGCCATGTGACGCCGCTGGCCAGAAGTTCGTCCCACAAATCGATGTTGCCGCATTCCGTCTTGACGGCGACGGCAAGCGGTTCGTCCGTCGTATTGACGACCGTCAGAACGGTCTGCTCCTCCGCCGTGCGGAGGAAAGAAATGACGGCTTCTGGACGGTCGTTTTCCTGCCATTTGGTTTCGCCCCGCTGGAGGGCGATGTTGTTGCGGCGGAGGGAGGTCAGCGATTTCGTGAATTCAAGGCGGTTTTCGCCGATGTCGGAGAGGGCGAGCGACCAGTCGATGACGAGATTCTTGCCGTGGTGACGGTTGGCGAAAATACAGTGATGGCTGTTGTCGGCGATTTCCTCTCCGTTATAGAGGAACGGAATGCCATCGATGGTGAAATTGAGCAGCATGGCGGCTTGGACGAGTTCGGGCGAACCGATCATATTCCAGCGGGCGTCGCCAAAATCCATGGAGAGGTCGTGGTTTTCGAGATTGCGGAGGAAGAGGGTGCCCTGCGGCATTTTGTCCCGCATTGCGGTCCATCTTTCAATTAGATGGGAGGCGGGCATTTTCTTGATGAAGACGTTGCGGATGGCGATCGCCCATGTGAAGCCGTAGCTGATGTCATAGGCTTTGACGGTGGCGAGCGGGTTTTCGCTTTCGGCCAGCATGATGACGTCTGACTTGATGGCTTCGATGCGACGACGGCCTTCCTCCCAGAAGTCCTCTGGAACGGATTGCTCGACATCCGTGCGGAAGCCGTCCACGTCGAAATCGCGCACCCAGTATTCCATATTCTTCCACAGATATTCACGGAGTTCAGGGCAGTCGAAATTCAATTCGGGAAAATGCCATCTGCCGTTTTTGACGGTGCCGTCTTCGTTGCGTTTCACGAAGTCAGGATGGTCTTCGATGAAAACGGCAGTCGGTCCGCAGTGGTAGTAAACAAGATCCAGCATGACGCGCATGCCAAGCCGATGGGCGACGGCGACGAAACGTTTCAAATCGTCGTCGGTGCCGTATTCGGGATCGGTATGGTAGTAGTCTTTAATGCGATACGGGCTGTAGGGGTTGTCCATTTTGGAACCGTTCTGCCGGTCCGACCAGAATTCAGTGCGTGGGTCGTCGTCCGCCGTCATTTGCGGGCAGAGGTAGATGACATTGACGCCGACGGACGCGATATGCGGCAGCATGCGTGTCGCGGCCTTCAGCGTTCCTTCCAACGTGAATGGGCGGAGGAACAGCTGATACATGACGGCGCTACGAACGAAATCTGAAACTTCCTTTGCAAGTGTCTGGTTGGGCATGATAGTTCCTTTTTTAAATTTATTAGATTTCTAGAAGTCTAGTTTTTTAGAAGTCTAGAATTCAAATAATTATGCTTTACGTTTCATTTTGGCGGTGAACATGGCGTCGCAGTCGGCATCCCATGGCCAGAGCTGGTTCGTGCCGTCCGTCTGGCGGCCAGTCAGCGGGCAGATGAACGGTGCAAGAGAATATTCCGGATGGCGTGACAGGAAGTCATCGACAATGGCCTGGTTCTCCGCCGCAAACATGGAACATGTTGAATACACAAGAGTTCCGCTTGGCATGACGGCTTTCGAGGCGTTTTCAAGAAGTTGCGACTGAAGGTCGTTGAAGCCTTGGATGTCGCCGTCGAATGTCGTCCAACGGCCGTCTGGATTGCGTCGCCATGTTCCCGAACAGGAGCATGGCGTATCGACGAGCACGCCATGGAAGTGATTGTTGTATCTCGGCACTTCCTTCCCTAACCATTCTTTACAGCGGATGTTCGGGAACTGCGCACGCCGTGCGCGAAGCTTCAAATCCTGCAGTTTGTGGACGCGGATGTCGCTGGCGGTGATGATTCCTTTCCGTTGCATGAGCGACGCGAGATGGAGCGTTTTGCCGCCGCCGCCCGCGCATGCATCCCACCACTGCTGGCCGGGTTGCGGATCGCAGATCATCGCAACGCATTGGGACGCAATATCTTGGATTTCGAATGCACCATTGCGGAATGATTGCAGCGCACGCAGATTGCCGCCTGCGAATTCAAGGCAGACAGCATCCTGCATGACGGGATGAATGGACGCCCGGAAGTCGTTGTCGCGCAGTTCGGCGAGAACGTCCTCCGGCTTCTCCGCATAGAGCCGTAGCCAGACGGGCGGGCGGTGCTGCAACCATTCCAAGAGCTCTTCGACAGGACGCGGCGCATTGATGCGCGCATAGCACCATTCCGGTAGCAAATCCATCTGACGCAACGATTTGC
This sequence comes from Victivallales bacterium, assembly GCA_017554445.1. Taxonomy (GTDB): domain Bacteria; phylum Verrucomicrobiota; class Lentisphaeria; order Oligosphaerales; family Oligosphaeraceae; genus UBA1407. Next base: position 44,866 of record JAFZIJ010000117.1, on the reverse strand, counting down.
CTCCATCTTGCAGAAACGGTTTCAGATAGCGTTTGCGGTCCAATGCGGAGGCGTCTTGCGGAAGAAATTTGATGTCGTCTCGCTCAAGGCCCGCCTCTTCGAACCACCAGCTGGCGGCCGGCGGCAATTCATTTTTCCCTTCCATGTACCACGCCATGGAAAATAATGGATAGAATGCGGATAGCGGGAAACTCAGTTCCGTTTTCTTCTCCGGATGTTCGACCGCCTCCCTAAAATCTTCTGGCGCAAGATGTTTCAACCATCCCCACCAACGGAGGACGGAAAACAATGTCTCCGAAATGAGACGGCGATCGCGCGAGCCGAATTCGTGGTGGTCATAGAACGCCGACGATAGCGAACGGTCCGCCGGACGCCGCCTCAGCAACGTTTCTGCCAAAACGTTCGCGACGATTTCTGCGCAATGGAAGCCTTGGGAGGCAATACGATCTGAATTCATAATTCACAATGCATAATTCATAATTACTAGAGGCTCTAGAGAATCTAGATATTCCAGATTTGCTAGAGACTCTAGATAACTAATTAGTAGAGATTTACAAGATCTTTCACCTTTACGGGGAGGCCGGTCTTGATGGACTGGTTGGCCGCGATACCGGTGAGAATCGAATTGGCGCCGTCGATGTAGCCGGCGGCATGGCCGAGCGGATCGTCCGTCACGCCGACGAGCACGTCGCGTAGCATACGTGAGTCGCCGCCGCCGTGGCCGGACTTGTCGCCTTGGTCGTATTCGATGACTTGCGGTTTGCCCCACATCGGCTGGAAGATGATTTCCGGAATCATATTCTTCTTGTCTTCCATTTCACGCATGCCCGGAATGACAAGATCTTCCGCGTCACTGCTCGTAAGGAACGCTTTTTCAACGACATTGAATTCAAGACGGCCTTTCGTGCCGTTGAAGACGATGCGGTAGCCTTCCCACGGCATGAACGCGTTCAGCGCGTAGGTCATGTTCACTTTGTTCTTATAATGAACCATGACGGACATCGTGTCTTCGATGGAGATGCCGTCGCCGAAGACGGATTGGTCGCGATAGTAGCCATCGCAATGTTCGGCGTTGTAGTAAAGTCCCATCATTTCGGAATTTGGATTGCTTTCATCAACCTTCAGCGCGAATGGATCCTTCTTGGCGATTTCGGAGCCGCGGACGCGGTTGTAAAACTCTTTCACGCCGCGCTTTTCGGCGTTTTCACGACCGTAGAAGCGGAGGTCGCCCATGGCGAAAACGGTTTCGGGGGAGGAGTTGATCCACCAGTTGACGAGATCAAAATGATGCGTCGCCTTGTGGACGAGCAGACCGCCTGAATTACGTTTGTCACGATGCCAACGGCGGAAATAATCCGCGCCGTGGGACGTGTCCAGCAGCCATTCGAAATGGACGGAGATGATTTCGCCGCAGATGCCCTGCGCGAGAAGTTCTTTAACTTTCGTATTGCGAGGCGCATAGCGGTAATTGAAGCAGACGGTCAGATTCTTGCCGGTCTTGTGCTTCGTGTCGATGATCTGCTGGCATTTTTCAGCGTCCATCGTCATAGGTTTTTCCGTGATGACGTCGCAGCCGAGTTCCATGGCGCGGCAGATGTAGTGGTGGTGGGTACGGTCCATGGAAGTGACGATGACGCGGTCTGGCTTCTGTTCAAGAATCATCTTGTCGAAGTCATAGTGACGATAGGTCGGCAGGGGTGCGTGGCCGAATTTGTCATTGATTTTCTTGTTGTAGTAGTCCATGCGAGCCTGGTTGAGGTCACAGAACGCGAGCAATTGCCCGTATTCTTTGAAATCGCCCATGAGAGCGTTGGTGTACATCCACGAACGGCCGCCTGTTCCGACAATACAATACGTTTTCATGTTTGCTCCTGTTATGGTTTAATTATGTAAAGAACGCGTTTATGAAAAACTAACTGCTATTTTAGGGCTATTGGCTTTCTAGATCTACTAGTTGATAACCCTATGAGCTAAAAGCCAAAACATCCATCATTTCCCAAGGAATGTGCCCATGCGGAAGCGGAGGACGTAGAGGGCGTTCGGATCAGGAAGGATCTTCGTGCTGAAACGTCCGCCGGCGGACGGCATGTCGATGAGTTTCTCCGCTTCTTCGAGAATGGAACGCGCCTCGATGGCGCGGCGGTTCTCTTTGGCGCGGAGGAGGAATTTCACTTTTTGGAGATATTCATAGTCTTCGACGCCGTCACGCGCGGCTTCCAGGCGGATGGAGGAGATGGGCCTGCCGTCGGACACGGCGATTCCTGGATACATAAGATAGCCGTCGCCATTGGGATAGCGTGTCCATGACGGCTTGATGTGCGGGGCGGATGTCTGCTTGATGTAGGCATGCCAGCCGTATTTCCATGGATCAATGGTGAACCATGTGGCGCCCCAGAATTCGTATGCGTCGGCACCGTATTTGTAGCAGTAGTGCGGAAGGAGTCGTTCGATGGCGCAGTAGGGGGTGTCCGTGCACATCTGGCCGTCTGTCGTGAACCAGAATTTATCGCCTTGTTTGATACGATCTTTGATCTCGTCTTCGGGGAAGCAACCGTAATGTCCTGCGCCCCAAAGGGAAAGATAACCGTCCCAATCTTTGCAGTGCGACCATGTGGAGGAATAGATGGGCAGATCTGGCTCGACGGCCTTGATCATGGAACAGATGGCCTTCATCTGGTCAACGACATATTTATGGCCATAGTGCGGCTCGTCGGAGATGTAGAGGACGAATTTATCGTCCCATCCTTTTTCACGGCAATGGTCCATGAAGAGCTTCAGGCAGGTTTGGTAGTTTTTGACGTATGCGGGTCTGAGCGTGTCACGCGGCTCGTCGTTGGCCCATGGATATTCGCCTTCGAAGGGCAGTTCGCCGAAAATGGCCTTCGGCGGGAAGGCCCAGCCGAAGAGATAGAAGAAGCCGGGGGTGTAGGCGACAGGGAATTTCATTTCATCGAAATACCATGAGGCCTCTTTGTCGAAGAGCGTGAAATCAGCCGTGATGGTTTTGGTTTCCTTGTCGTATTTGAAGATAGGATCCGCGAGGATATGATCCGGGCAGACTTTCTTTTCTTTATATAAGGTATAGACAGCGCGTCTCGCCTCGCGGCTATCAAGGCCCGGACGATTCCAACGATTGTCCCAACGGAAGTCATAGACGGCTGGGAAGGTGGCATCCTTTTGGAGCGAGAAATTCCAGACGGACAGACGAACTGGCACGAAAAGCGTCTGGTTGCCGGCGGCGATTTTCACATAGACACGGTAGTCGCCCGCCTTCGCGTTGGCGGCCGCCTTGAAGGAAATCCAAAGCGGTTGCGTCTGGTTGGCGGCGAGATTGAAGCGGATGGTCGGGACGATTGGATCCGGCCACCATCCAGCCCATCCGTCGCTGTTGCCATTGTTTTTCGGGTAGAGCTGGATCCAGTCGTCTTCCTTCGAGCCGTAATAGGAGGACTTAGAATCCAATGGCACGTAGCCGATGACGCCGATGGAGGCGGTCACACCGGATCCTTCTAGTCCGTCGACGGAAATGTCGCAGGTTTTGAGATCGACGCCTGAACGGATGGCGATTTGGAGTGGCTCTTCTTCGTTGCGGGCCAGTCCGACGTTAAAGAAAGAAAGCAGTTTTGGCGTGCCTTCCTGAATGCGAAGCTGCCCAAACAAGGAGTTTTCACGAGACATATAGGGGGGAAGGTCTTCGCGGAAGGTCTTGACGACGGGATTGACCTGCCAGATGGCGATGTCGTCCTTCGCAATCGGGCGCGATTCCATCGGCTCTGCGATGCCATCCAGCACTTCGGCAATGAGCACACCGTCATGGCGGACTGTTCCATGGCCATTCATCGTCAAGTGGATCTGAAGATCTTTCGCTTCTGGCGGTGTCACACAGAAACTGAACATGGGCAGCCACTTATGTTCGTTGCCTGTGCTTTGGGAAGTGTTAAGAAACTGGAGTATTTTCGCATCGCCATCATGGAGATGGGCGTGGATGCCGACGGCGACATCCGTGTCTTCATACGCGACCCATGCGCCATAGATGTAATGTGTATTCGGCTTGACTTCAACGGTTTGCCGCCAGCCACACCAATCCTTCGGAGCATCTTTCGGAACGGTGAAATAGGCATGTCTGAAACCGAAACTGCTGGGCTCGGCGAGACCGTAGACAAGGCCGTTGCCCATCACTTTTTCACCCGCGCACTCCCAATGCAGGGGGACACCGTCGGTGTTCTTCTCAAAGGAAGGGTTGCGGATGAGATTGACATTGGACAACACGAGTTTCGCATATCGTTTTGTATCAGCAGGATCTGGAGCCTCGACGTAGAGCTGGTCGGAAGGGATTTCGCTGCCGAGCTTGTTCTGCGCTTCTTTTGGAATGTCTTCCCCGGGCTCCTTTTCTGTTGTATAGACATAATAGATCTGGCTAGTTTTCGGGGGGCAATCGATAGGGAAGAGGACGGATGAACCAAGAGGAGTCGTTTCAATTTCATGCCCATCAAACGTCAAGATGGCGTTGCGACGGCTCTTGTTGCGGCAGATGGCGTTGAAATCGATGCAGGCAAGACCATCACGGATTGGCTGGTCAGTGGTGTTCGTGATGCGGATGGGAACGCGGTAGAGGTACTCAGACTGTTTCTTGCCGAAGCCAAACAAAGCGGATCTCTGGGAGAGCCAGTCGTCATCAGCATAACGGCCTTCTTCAGACAGATTCAAGTGTTCGATTCCGCCGAAGAAAGACGTCCAAGTGGTTTTCTTATCCGTTGTGAAATTGAAATCGTCATACCATACTTTACCCGTGCCGTAGAGGGCGCATCCTGTATGGACACGATTGGCGCCTTCGGGAACGGTGAAATTGATTTTTAGGAGTTTCCATCCGTATGTGCCTTCTCCAGCCTCCTGCACATTGTTGATTATCATGCTGTTGCTATCATTACCGACGTGGACGAACCAACCGGCGCGGCCTTTGACGTTTTGGGCACGGACTTTGACGGTGAGCGTGCATTTCGCGCCTGGCTTGACGGCGATGTCATGCGGGCTACATTTGAACCACGATGGCTCCGCATCGTCATCGACCTCTGCTAAGAGGCAGTTTTGTCCGGCGGCAGGAGACTGTTTGGAGAGGGAGATTCTGTGTTTGGCGTCCGTCTGCCAAGCCTGCCAGCCAATAGGGAAGTCATTGGCGGTTTTTTCGAAACCGCCATTGTAGTCGATACTGGTCAATGTCTTCAAACGGTCTGGCGACGTCCATGCCTTGTTGTTGCCATAATAAATATAGTAGGCAGTTTTGCTTTGAGCGGGGCAGGAGAGGGGGATATGGAGAATGCAACCGGCGGTAACGGCGGTGTCCGTGATGATTTCGCCGACGGTATCTTCAACGGCGAATTTGAGTTGGCGTTCTTTGTCATCGACGACGCGGAGCGTGCCCGCGGCCTGTCCGATAAACGGTGTGTCCGGTGGGAGCACAATGGCGACAGATTCGCCGACGATATCCTGCATCCCCTTGTTTTCAAAGAAGATCGGCACACGGTAATCCCATCGTCCCCCTCCGTCCAGATACAACGTCGCGGGCCATGAAGCAAAGAAAACGGCTTCGGTCAAGAGAAGACAGAGGAGGGCGATGTGCTTTTTCATAATGGAAAATGATTGAAAGGTTGGTGGAATTATTTCAGACCAAGAACGTCTTGCATATCGTAGATGCCAGGCTGCGCGTTTGTGAGGAACTTGACGGCACGGACGGCGCCGTTGACAAAACAATTGCGGCTCGAGGCCTTGTGGGCCAGTTCGATCCGTTCGCCTTCCGTGGCGAAGATAACAGTGTGGTCGCCGACGACATCGCCGCCGCGCAACGAATGCATGCCGATTTCATGTTTTGTGCGTGGGCCGATGAGGCCGACGCGGCCGTGGCGTGTGTCTGCCTCATAGTCGATTCCGATGGCATCAGAAAGGATTTCGCCTAGGCGGACGGCTGTTCCGGACGGTGCATCTTTCTTCTTATTATGGTGCATTTCAACGATTTCGATGTCGTAGTCGGTGCCGAGCAGCTTGCCGAGCTTTTCGCAGAGGGCGAACAGAATGTTGACGCCAACGCTCATGTTGGGAGAGAAGACGATACGTGCGCCGCCTTCCGCAAGCTTTTTGAGGACTGCCTTCTGCTCATCGACGAGGCCTGTAGTTCCAATGACCATGGTGATGCCTTTTGCGGCGGCCTTTTTCGCGACGGTCATCGTGGAACCGGGTGCGGAGAAATCAACGGTGCAATCTGCGTCTTTGATGGCTTCGTCTGGATCGGCGGTGATGAGAACTTTGGCGGCGGGCTTGCCCGCCAGCAGTCCTGCGTCCTGCCCGAGGAAGGGGGATTCGGAATATTCAAGAGCCCCGACAAGCTTGAGTTCAGGGTCTTCTATGATACGAGTGACCAGCATGCGGCCCATGCGGCCGGCGGCTCCGATGACGGCGACTTTGATCATGGCGTTTTCCTTTAAAGGGACTAAAAGGACAAAAAGGACGAAAGGGACGGGGGGTTATTCAGCTTTGTTTTCGGAGGCATCTTCCATCAGCGCCTTTACGGCGGCGTTCAGGACGACATCGAAGCGTTTGCGTTTCTGACGGAAATCATTGTCAACTTTGATGCGTTCGGCTTCCGTGATGTCTTCCTTTTCACGCGCCGCAAGCCATTCGTCGTCAAACTTTTTCAAGGCTTCGGCCTCCTTTGGAGTAAGCTTGATGACGTTGTCGGGAACGATGCCATGCTTATGGATGGTCTTGCGGTTTTTCACGGTGTCCGGCTGGACGTAGTAGTGTGCGATGGTGAGCTTGAGGGCGCCGCCGTTGTTCAAATCGATGACATTCTGGACGGAACCTTTGCCGTATGTCTTCGTGCCGAAGAGCTTTGCCCGCTTATGGGTACTGAGACAACCGGACATGATCTCAGCGGCGGAGGCGGAGCCTTCGTTGACGAGCAGGATGAGCGGCTTGTTCGGGAACTGGTAGCCGCGAAGCGTCTTTTCGACATGCTTGTCTGTACGACCTTCAAGGGAGACGACGAACGTGTCTGGCTTGAGGAACATGCTGCAGATCTTGACGGCGGCGGTGACGAGCCCGCCGGGGTTGTTCCGCAGGTCGATGATGAGACCGGTCGTCTTGTCGTCCGCGAACATTTCGCGCAATTTCGCTTCAAGTTCGTCTGGCGTCTTTTCCATGAACTGCGTGATGCGGACGAAGCCGATCGTGGTGTCCGGAATGATACGCGCATCCGTGACGCTGATGATCGGAATCTTCGCACGCGTCAGTTCGAGTTCCTTCATCTCCTCAAAGCCGTCGCGCATGTAGGTGATTTTGACTTTCGTGCCTGGCGTGCCGCGCATTTTGCGGATGGCGGCCTCCTGCCCGATTTCGCCGACGCTTTCGCCGTCGATCTTGTAGATTTTGTCGCCCGGCTGGATGCCGGCCCGTTCGGCGGGCGTACCGTCCATTGGTGAGATGACGATGATGGCGTCGTCGTCATAATCGACTTCGATGCCGATGCCTCCGAACTCGCCTTCGGTCTCTTCCTGCAGCGTGTTGAAATCACGCGGCTCCAGATATTCGCTGAAGGGATCGAGCACGGAGGTCATGCCTTTCATGGCACCCTCGAAAAGCATGCGGTAGGTGATGTTGTCCGCATCGACATAATTCTTGCGGATCAATTGCAGCACCTCCATCATGACGTCGATCTGCTTGAAGATCTCGTCCTGTCCTGTTTTGGCGGCTTCCTCCGAATGGAGACGGTAGCCGACAACGAGATTGGCCGCGAGTGCGGCGATGAAGAGCCAAAGGCCTATCGTATGCTTTTTCATGGGTGTCCGTTAGAATTCGGGATTGATTTTGTCGTCGAGGAACTTGGCGAGCTGGTCGATGGCGATGCGCTCCTGCGTCATGGAGTCGCGGTCGCGGACGGTAACGGCATTGTCATTGAGCGTATCGAAGTCGAACGTGACGCAGAACGGCGTGCCGATTTCATCCTGACGGCGGTAACGCTTGCCGATGGAACCAGTGTCGTCGTATTCGGCGCGGAACTTCTTGAGGATGGAATGGTAAAGCTTCTCAGCAGGCTCTTCCAACTTCTTGGAAAGCGGGAGGATGGCGACCTGCACGGGAGCGACGCGAGCGGGCAGATGCATGACGATGCGGACGTCTTCATCTTTGCCTTCCTTCTGCGTGGCGGCGGTGTCTTCGTCATACGCGTTGCAGAGGAGCATGAGGCAGATGCGGTCGAGACCGGAGGAGGATTCGACGACGGTCGGGAAGTAGGATTCCTTGCGGTCTTGATCGAAATATTTGCAATCCTGTTCCTGCTTGGAGAATTCGCAGTGGCGGGACATGTCCCACTGGCCGCGATGATGGACGCCTTGGATTTCGCCCCAGCCGAAGGGGAAGAGGAATTCGATGTCGAGGGCCTGCTTCGCGTAGTGGGCGAGTTTCTCATGCCAGTAGATGTGGAGCTTGTCTTCCGGAATGCCGAGGATCTTCGTGTAGAAGTTCCACGCCTGGTCTTTCCAGTAGTCGAACCATTTCAGCGATTCGTCTTCATGGCAGAAGAATTCCATTTCCATCTGCATGAATTCGCGGGAGCGGAACGTGAAGTTTCTCGGGTTGATTTCGTTACGGAAGGCCTTGCCCGTCTGCGCGATACCGAACGGCAGCTTCTGGCGGGTGGCGACACGGATCGTGTTGAAATCGACGAAAATCGGCTGGCAGGTTTCCGCGCGCAACCACGCGACGTGCTCTTCATCGAACACGGGGCCGACGAACGTCTTCATCATGAGGTTGAATTCGCGCGGTTCGGTCAGTCTTTTGGAGCCGCAGTTCGGGCAGGTCGTGGGATCGTCCATCTGATCGACGCGGTAGCGGCGTTTGCAGTCCATGCAGTCCGTCATGAGATCGGAGAACTGATCAAGATGGCCGGACGCCTTCCAGACCATCGGATGGCAGATGATGGTGGAGTCTAGTCCGACGACGTTGTCCCGCTGTTCGACCATATATTTCCACCAAAGCTGCTCGACGGCGCGGCGGAGCGGTGCGCCATATGGTCCGTAATCCCAGAAGCCGTTGATGCCGCCGTACATTTCGGAGCTTTGGAAGATGATGCCGCGCCGTTTGCAAAGTGCGACGATTTTGTTCATTTGTTCGTTTTCAATTTCGCTCATGGAATGCCTCGATGTGTTGTTTATGCTGCCAAGAAGATTGAAAAAAACTAAAAGAATGATAACATAACATAAATTTCGTGAGTTCCTAGTCTTGAGCCCGGTTAAAAGTGCGTAAAGTCGCATGGAAAGACCCACCGCCGGGCGGAGATGGCGTGTTTGGCAGATTTTTTTCTTTTGGAGTGATGACAATGAAAATTCTGGTCACCGGCGGCGCCGGGTTCATCGGTTCCCATTTGTGTCGGCTGCTGCTGTCACAGGGCCATACGATTCTCGTGTTGGATGATCTATCGACAGGCTCCTACGAGAATCTGGACGGCCTGGAGGACGGCCGTCAGCTGCGGCTCATCGTGGATTCCATCAACAATCGCGACATTGTGGATGACTGCGTACGCGAAGCGGACTGCGTCTATCATCTGGCCAGCGCCGTCGGCGTGAGGCTGATCATAGACCAGCCTGTGCGGACGATTGAAAGCATTGTCGGCGGCACGGAAGTCGTGCTGAAATGCTGTGCGCGCTATCGCCGTCCGTTCCTTCTTACTTCAACATCAGAAGTTTACGGTAAAGGAAGCAAGGTCCCGTTTTGTGAAGACGACGACTCTGTGATGGGGGCGACCTGCCGCCGTCGTTGGAGCTACGCCTGCGCAAAGGCGATGGACGAATTTCTCGCGTTGGCACACTGGGTGGAGGCGAAACTGCCTGTGACGATCTGCCGCTTGTTCAATACGGTCGGCCCACGGCAGACAGGACAGTACGGGATGGTCGTGCCGCGATTCGTTCGCCAGGCGTTGCGCGGCGATCCTATCACGGTCTATGGCGACGGTACGCAGACGCGTTGCTTCGCCCATGTGCAGGATGTCGTGAACGCCCTCGTGAAGCTCATGGAAAGCAAAGCCGCCAAGGGGCAGGTCGTGAACATCGGCAACGCAGAGGAAGTGACGATCATGCAGTTGGCGGAACGCGTAAAGTCTTTAACGGGAAGCAATTCTCCAATCAAATTGATCCCTTACAACGAAGCCTACGAAGACGGTTTCGAAGACATGCTGCGCCGCGTTCCGTCGCTTGAACGTGCGAAACGTATCATCGGATATGAGCCCACCCATACGTTGGACGACATCCTTCAGGACGTCATCGCATTTGAACGTGGCAAGATGGCTTGAGTTTACCATATTCACATATAATTCAAGGAGATGGACATGAAGAAATTCAAAGTCGGTATCATTGGTTGCGGACGCATTTCACCGTTCCACGGCATGCCCGCAAAATCGCAGGAAAGCGTGAATCTCGTGGCGTGCTGCGATCTGGACATCGAGAAGGCGAAAGACCGCGCCAAGTTGTTCGGCTGCAAGAAGGTCTATACGGATTTCGAAGAGATGATCAAGAAAGAGAAGTTGGACGTTGTCCACATCTGCCTGCCGCACTATCTGCACAGCCCTGTGGCCGTCCGCGCCTTGGAGCTTGGCTGCAATGTGCTGACGGAGAAGCCGATGGCCATCTCCATGAAGCAGGCGAAGGCCATGATCGACGCGGAGAAAAAGTCCGGCAAAACGTTGGGCGTCATCTTCCAGAACCGTTACAACGCGGGTTCTCAACTTGTCCGCAAGTGTTTGGACTCCGGCCTTTTAGGAAAAATCAAGGCTGCGAAATGCAACGTCACATGGTGCCGCAAGCCTGAATATTACACGAGCAGTAATTGGAAAGGTACATGGGAGATGGAAGGCGGCGGCGCTATTATCGACCAGGCCATCCATACCATTGATCTTATGTGTTGGTTTATCGGCTACGGCAAGAATGGCGCCAATCTGGACTATGTGGATGTTTCTATCGCCAACCGTGCACACCACGATATCCACAATGCTTCCGGAGCGTTGGTTGACGTGGAGGACAGCGCGGACGGTTTGATCGCATTCAAGAACGGCGTGAAGGCCTCCTTCTGGTGCATGAACTACTACAGCTTCGATGACCAGATTGAAATCATGCTGGACTGCGAATATGGCAATGTGAAAATCACGGCTGAGGAAGCCGTCGTGACATTGTATGACGGCCGTACGTTTAGTGCGAAGCCAGATCCGAACGACACGTTCGACTACGGCGGTGGCCCGTCATATTGGGGTGCTTCCCACGCGAAGCAGATCGACGATTTCTACGCGGCTTTGGAAGACGGTGAGGAACCCGAAATCAGCGGCAAACTGATCTACGCGACGACGCACAAGATGATCATGGCACTGTATGATTCCGGCAAGTCTGGAAAGCCCGTGAAATTCTAGGGAGGGTCCCGCTCCAGCGGGATTAATTTAGGGGGAGGATCCCGCTCCAGCGGGATTAATTTTTGGGGGAGGGTCCCGCTCCAGCGGGATTAATTTTTTTGGGAGGGTCCCGCTCCAGCGGGATTAATTTTTTGGAAGGGTCCCGCTCCAGCGGGATCAATGTTTTTTTGGGGGGGACATTACGGAAAGCAGAAAAATGATGCCGTCTGGTCCGGACACGATTGGTTGAGACGTGATTTAGGTTGATACTGTTTTTTCTTTTCTACTCAAGCCCAGACAACTATTCGACAATGCCGTTAATGACGAAGCTTGTAGAGCTTGCGAAGTGAATTGGGCGGCATGGCAGCAACGACTTCCAGTTTGGAAAGTAGTTCTTTGGCGTCCCCAAAACCGGCCTTTGAGAAAAAGTCTGCCGCTTGTTCAGGTGTTTTTGCGAAGGCTCGGAGTTGCAAGCCGCTGTTCGAAAAATGGTTCCAGAAATCCTGCGGTAGTTCGTTGAAACCAGCAACGGACTGCGGCGGAAGCTCTTGGAGATTCCAGTAGAAGCGGAATGACATGATGTCGTAGGCGTCCGTAACAATGAAAAGCGACTGTTTGTTTTCAAGATTGGAGCGCGCCATGTCACGGAGTTCTGTGCAACCGCGATAGTATTGCTGCAACAGATTGTCTGGCACGTGGTTATGGGCCAGCTGATAGTCGGTGATGCTCGTGGCGAAACGCTCCCAAAGGATGCCGTAACAGAGGACGACGACGGCGAGCGTAGCGAATGTAAACGACCGATGGATATCGCGTGATTTGGCGAAAGCGAGAATGGCGGCGGTCATCGGCAGACAGAAGACGAGAAAGACGCGCGGGAATGGGGCATGGCCAGAGCGGGAGGCTAACAGTGAAAGGATGACAAGCAAGGCGCAGGCGGCGACGGTTGAGACAGCGAAACAAAGGAGATTCGGTTCGTTTGGTTCCGTTGTTTTGCCGTCCTGCGGTTTCTGTTTCGGGAAGAAGAACAACGGGAGAAGGGCGGCATGAGCGATGGCGGCAAGCAGGACGTTTCCTGCGACCATTGTGGCGGATGACCAGCCGTCCGGTTCGGAAATGACACGCTTGAATTGCTGCCAGATGGTCAGATAATATCCTGCCCCCAAGGCGGTTGCGATGATGGCAGGAAGACAGTCGATGACAATGGCTTTCATGCCGCGTTTTGACTTCCAATGACAAATGACAACGACGGCGAGGAGGGCGGGAGCCAGAATGGCGTTCGTCGGCATGACGAGCGGCAGGAGGAGCGATGCGGCGGCGAAAAGCAGCTGTCCGCGCATGCGGTTGCCGTAGAGGATTTCGAAGACGCCAGATACGGCTATGGCGACAAGCAGGAAGGTCAGTGAATAGCCACGAACTTGATAGGCGTAGGCTGTGAAAACGGGGCTGATGGCGAGCATGAGACCGCCGACGGTGGCGAGGCAGTCGCCGATGAATTTCCGCCAATGGCGCATGACGATGGCAATGGTCGCAAGTCCGCCGACGATGGAAGGAATACGCAGAATGGCTTCGTCCGGCAGACCGACGAGATGCGTCCAGATCCAGTAAACGGCGGTTGACAGCATGTGGTTGTTGGCGATGGGATAGTCGCGGAAGACATTCAGAAGCGAGCCGTCATGGCTGTTGAAGACAAAACGACTCAGCGTAAGCACTTCATCATACCATAGTTCCGCATTGAACCAGAGGAACGAGCGGAGAAGGAAAACGGCGGCGACGATGACATACCAGCTGAGGCCGCGTTTATGGAAGAGCGGATCTGTCTGCATGGGAAGTTATGAGTTGTTGGAGCGCTGGATGAGTCTGAGGAATTCGTTGCGGGTGGCGGCGGAGCGGAGGAATGAGCCTAGCATGGCGGAGGTGACCATGCAGCTGTTCTGCTTTTCAACGCCGCGCATCATCATGCAGAGATGATGGCATTCCATGACGACGCCGACGCCTTCCGCGTCCACCTTCTGTTTGATATAACTGGCGATTTGCTGCGTAAGCCGCTCCTGTATCTGGAGACGGCGTGCGAAGCAATCGACGAGACGCGCCAATTTGCTGACGCCAAAAACTTGGCCGCGAGGGATATAGCCAATGTGGCAACGGCCGTAGAACGGCAGCATGTGGTGTTCGCAGAGGCTATAGACTTCGATGTCTTTCACGATAATCATGTGGTTGCATTCTTCGTGGAAGATGGCGTCTCCGACGACGTCGTCTGGATTGATGCGATAACCGCTGAGGAGAAAATCGTATGACTTTGCGACGCGTTCAGGCGTCTTGCGGAGGCCTTCACGGTTGGGGTCTTCGCCAACGTTGATGAGAAGTTGATGAATCAGTTCTGAAGTTTCCATGAATAGCCTCTAAGTTATTTGCGTCCAACGAAATGGTCGAGTTCGGTGATCTGCTCGGGCGTGAGCGCGGAAACCTGCCCGAGCTGGGCGACGATCAGTGAATGACGCGCGGCGACTTCAAGCACTTCCAGACGGTCGAAGGCTTCGAGCAATGTTTTGCCGACGGTAATGACGCCGTGGTTTTCCATGAGGCCGCAAGCGGCGTTCATCATGGCATCCGAGACGCGTTCCGCAAGTTTCGGCGTGCCCATGAGCTCGTAGGGGATGAAGACGGGATCGCCGAGAATGGCGTAGGCTTCGGCCGTGAGATGTGTGTCCAGCTTGACTTTTGTCGCGCAGAAAGCGGTGGCGGTGACCGGATGGGCGTGGACGATGGCCATGATTTCAGGCCGTTTACGATAGATGTCCAGATGGATTCCGACTTCGATGCTGAGCGGGATGCCAGGCGTGAGAAGCTTCCTGTCCAATGTGACGACGCCGACGCCTTCGGCGGTCAGTTCGCCTTTGTCAAACTTGCTGGCGGAGATGGCGACATGGCCTTCGGGCGTGCGGCAGGAAATGTTGCCGCCGGAAGTAGTGGTCAGTCCATGCCTGTAGAGCCTTTGCATAAAATAGGCGACTTGGGTTCGGCTGGTTTCAAATTGCATGACGGCTCCTTTTGGAATTGGGGGGAAATCAATAAAAACTGTCTTGATAATAATATAATCTCTTTAAAAGCAAAGAAAAATAGAACGCAAAAGTTGGCAAGAATGAAAATAAGTATGACATTATAAATTTGCCCAAAGAAGAAAAAAGGAAAAAAGAATGGCTGATATAGGCAAATCATTGTTGATGTTCGATTTGGATGGCACCGTCGCCGATACCTGCGCGGATTTGGCGGGGGCGGTCAACCACGTCCGGGCGGAGCATGGCCTTGCGCCGTTGTCAGTGGAGACGGTGACCTCTCTGCTCGGCAACGGTCTGAAGGATTTGACAACGCGGACGTTTGCGGACGCGCCGCCATTCGACGTGGATGCCGTGATGGAACGCGTACGGGATTACTACTGGTCGCACGTCGTGGTGAAGACATGCCTCTATGACGGTGTGCTGGAGACACTTGCGCATCTGAAGGAGGCGGGTTACAAACTGTCGGTCATCACGAACAAGCCGGAAGGACCCGCGAAAACGATTATGGACACTTTGGGCGTGAGCGCCTATTTGGACTGTCTGATTGGCGGCGGCCATTGCGCGAAGCTGAAGCCTGATCCCGAACCGCTGTTCGCTGCGTTGAAGGAGACGGAATGCGAGGCCGCGTCGTCATGGATCATCGGCGACAACTGGACGGATTTGGGCGCGGCGGCGAACGCCGGCGTGAAAGCGTGCTTCTGCACGTATGGATATGGAAGCAAAAGAGACTTCGCGTTCGATGTGGAGATCGCGTCGTTTCGTGAATTGGAAAATGTATTATTGACCACAAAACAAGCATGAGGATGAGGAAAGATGACTGACAAAGAATTGAAGGTTAGCTATTGCCTGGGACTGAATTTCGCCATGCAGCTCCGCCAGCTGCCCGTGGATTTGGACACTGAAGATTTCATGAAGGGCTTTTTGGACATGATGGATGACAAGAAACCGGCCGTGACGCAGGAGGAGTTCACGAAAGCAATGACGGCTCTGCAGGAACGCATCCATGCGGCAGAAGAGCATGACGGATGTGATTGCGGCTGTGACCATTGCGGTGGCGACCACGACTGCCACAATCACGGTGCCGACCACAAGAAGGCCGGAGAAGAGTATCGCGCGGAAAACGCGAAGAAGGACGGTGTCATCGTCACGCCCAGCGGCCTGCAGATTGAAATGGTGAAAGAAGGCACGGGCAAGTCGCCTAAAGCGACGGACAAAGTGCGCGTCCATTACACAGGCAAGTTGATTGACGGTAGTGTCTTCGATTCGAGCGTGCAGCGCGGCCAGCCGGCGGAATTCCCGCTGAATGGCGTCATCAAGGGCTGGACGGAAGGCCTGCAGCATCTGAAGGAAGGCGGCAAGGCCATTCTGACGATCGCCCCCGAATTGGGCTACGGCGCGCATGGCGCGGGCAACGTCATTCCGCCGCATGCGACGTTGGTTTTTGAAGTGGAATTGCTTAAGGTTCTGTAATCATCTTCGCCGCAAGGCGGCGCCTCCCCCAGAGGTGGAGGCTTGAAAATATCAGTAGTTGAAAAGTAGGAAATATGTCCGCAAGAATCATTGATGGAAAACAGGTCGCGTGTGATATTCGCGCAGAATTGAAGTCCGAAGTAGCTGCGCTGCAGGCAGAAAAAGGCGTGACGCCTGGCCTCGCGGTTATTCTGGTTGGCGAAGATCCTGCGTCGAAATCATACGTGACGGCGAAGGAGAAGGCTTGCGCAGAGATAGGAATCTATTCCGATGACAACCGTCTTCCGGCGGATTACCCTGAAGCCGAACTGCTTGCGTTGATTGAAAAGCTGAACAACGATCCGAAGATCGATGGCATTCTCGTGCAGCTGCCGCTGCCGAAGCACATTGACGAAGACAAAGTGCTGACGGCGATTCGTCCGGAAAAGGATGTAGATGGCTTCCATCCGATGAACGTCGGGCGGATGCTGATCGGCGAACCATGCTTTCTGCCTTGTACGCCGCACGGCATCATCCAGTTGCTGTTGCGTAGCGGCGTGAAGACGGACGGCGCGCATGCGGTGGTCATCGGTCGTAGCAACATCGTCGGCAAGCCTGTCGCCAACATGTTGGCGCGGAAGGCCGAAGGCGGAAACGCAACCGTCACGTTGTGTCATACGCGGACAACGAATCTGGCTGAATTCACACGCCAGGCGGACATTCTGGTGGTGGCTTCCGGCCATCCGAAAACAGTGACAGGCGACATGATCAAGCCAGGGGCCACGGTCATCGACGTTGGCGTAAACCGCGTTCCGGACGAGACGGCCGCGAAGGGCTACCGTCTCGTCGGTGATGTGGATTTCGAAAGCGCGAAAGAAGTCGCGGGGCTGATTACGCCTGTTCCAGGTGGCGTCGGCCCGATGACAATCACGATGTTGTTGTACAACACGGTGCAGAGCGCCAAAAGCCGCGCACAGGCGGAAAACAAATGAAAATCATCACGAATGAGCAGATATTCGAGCCGCCATGGAGCGGTCATGTCCATGCTTCGACATTGGTCGAACTGAAGGACGGCGGTTTTCTTGCGGCTTGGTTTCAAGGGAGCAAGGAAGGCGCGGCGGACGTGTGCATCGTTGGATGTCGCCGGATTGGAGGTGTTTGGGAAAAACCGCGTGTCCTTGCGGACATAACGGATATTCCGCAGTGGAATCCTGTTCTGCGGCGTGGCGACGATGGACGTATCGTGTTGTATTTCAAGGTTGGCGCGGAGATCAAAGATTGGAAAACGTATATCGTCGAAAGTCATGATGAAGGCGTGACGTGGGATTCGCCGCGCGAACTTGTCCCTGGAGATGACAGCGGCGGTCGCGGCCCTGTGAAGAACAAATGCCTGAAGCTGATGGACGGTACACTGCTCGCCCCCGCATCTGTCGAACGTGGTCCATGGGAGGCGTTCATCGATGTAAGCAACGATGACGGAATAACATGGACACGTCGTCCGTTTTTTGTGAAACCAGATGTGAACACGGGAGACAAGATTGGTGATGGAAAGTTGTGCGTCATCCAGCCAAGTCTTTGGCAGAGCGGCCCTTCCGATGTTTCCTGCCTGATGCGCAGCAACAACAAGGCGTTGTATCGTAGCGATTCGCATGACGGTGGAAAGACATGGTGTCCGATTTACGATTCGGGCGTGCCGAACAACAACAGCGGCATCGATTTGGTACGCCGCCACGACGGTCGCATCGTGTTGATTTGCAATCCCGTCGCACGCAACTGGGGAGGCCGCAACCAGTTGGACGCGTGGGTGTCGGAGGACAATGGCAAGACGTGGAAGGCGGATTTGACGTTGGCATTCGATCCGGAGCCAAAACAGCCAGACGGCCGCGGTACGGAGTTCTCCTATCCGGCGATCATTGAAACGAGCGATGGTCAGCTGGCTGTCACGCATACGTGGAATCGCCGCCAGATAAAATTTTTGATCTTGGATTAATCTTACGGAAGTTTCTATGAATAAACGGATTGTCAGTTGGGGATTGAAAATCCTAGGCATCGCTCTGGCGGTGTTCCTGCTGGTGTGGACTGTCCGCCGGACGGATGCGGATCCATTGCATGAAATCATGCACGCAAACCGCCCCATGCTGTTTTTGGCATTCCTCAGCGTTGGTATGACGCATGTTTTAGCATCGTATCGCTGGGGAAGGCTATTGGCAGTACAGGGCATACGGCTTTCATATTGGACGCTATTGCAGTTGACATGGGTTGGGACTTTTTTCTCGCAATTGATTCCAGGGGCTGTCAGCGGTGATCTACTGAAGCTCGCATATGTGGCGAAAAGTCGAAAAGGAATTGGGACAGAGGTATTTCTGACGATTGTGATGGATCGTGTCGTCGGCGTTGCGGGACTGTTTCTCGTGGCGTCGCTGGGCGGCTTGTTGTTTTTAGCAGGGCATTGGGATCTGGCGATGAACAGCCGTGTCATCGGGCTGTCGCTTCTGGTGGTATTTGGCGGCGGTATCGCGTCATTGATTGGACTTGGCGTGATTGTATATCACAAGTGGTTCATGAAGTGGGATTTACTGGCTAGGATGGTCGATTGGTTTGGCCATCATCTGCCGTCGTTTGTCTCATCGACTGTGAAGCGGTTGTGTGATGGCGCGGACTTGTATAAGAATGCAAAAAAGACGTTGGCGGGTGCCTTGTTGTTGTCAATGCTAATTCACGCGTCACTAGGCAACGGGCTGTTTTGTGTCGGCAGGGCGTTGGGTGAGCGAAACATGAGCTATAGTGCGTATTTCCTGAGTACGCAGATCGGCAATGCGGTGACTTTGGTTCCCGCGACGCCGGGAGGGCTTGGTCTTCGTGATTCGGTTTCATCGGCATTTTTCGAAGCGTTAGGTGTCGCGCCGTCGGACAAGACTGGCGCGATACCGGTGGTGAATTCGATGTTGGTTGTATTGTGGGCTCTGGCCGGGGCGGTTTGCCTTGGCTGGCTTCGTGTTGATTTACGAAAGGAATGAATAGGAAAGAAAAATGGGAAGACATGAGATGAACGTCATCCATCCGACGGGGGGATGGAATATTTTGCATCATACTGACAGTTGCGGCGGTCCGTTGGAACTGACCGTGGATGGGCGGCTGGTCATAAGTGGTTTTGAAAATTCGTTTGACGGCGTGGGTAATGACGGCATGGATGTCAAAAAGTCGCACGTCTATCACAAGAGCGGTGTCGCCGTGTTCGAAGGGGAGGGCGTGTTGCCGTCCGGTCCGGAATCCGGCATATGGACATCCTGTCGCTACTCTGGAAACATCGCGCGGGTGACGGCTGATTTTACCATCAAAAAGGACACCGCTGTGAAGGAAGGTATCGAATGCGGTTCGATGACGCTTCATGGGAAATGGAAGTCGGTGACGGTCGTTCCAGATTTTAAGAAAACAAAATTGTCTGAAGGACAAACGATTCATTATGAAGAACTTCCGCTATCGTGGGTATTTGAGCGGGAAGACGGCTTCAAGCTGGAGATCGACACAGGCTTCGATCTTTGGCGGTGGCGGAATGGTGTCGAAATGGGTAGTGCGACAGTCGATGTGACGGTTTTCAACGATCATGTTGATTTCAAACGTTATCTACTGGTTGTGACGGAAGGCGGCGAAGACGGTGTCCAGCCTCCATCGCGTGACTACCGTTTCTGCTCACAACTGGCGTGGAGTACGCCTTCTCTTTATGCGGATGCTGCCGACATGCCGGAAGTGACGTCATTGGAGATTCTTCCAAAAGGAAAGGGCATCGATGTGAAGGCTTTGAGCGAAAAGCCTGCGGTTTCCGTTGATTTCTCAAAACTTTCGGCCGTTGACTCCATGCATGTCACGCATGACGGTGCGCTTCAAGAGGCACTCTGCTGGGAGTGCAACAATACGAAGCTTGCGGCTAAACGGATCATCCGTCAGCTGGCGGCAAAATCCGCCGAAGGCTTCCTGCTGATTGAAAGCGGCATGACGCCGTCCGTTTGCGACAACGGCAAGCATGTGGACCGCCCAGGCAAGACGATTCCGCATTGGGACTTGAATGGCATCACGGCTTTCGCCGCATGGGCGCGGCGTTGTTTGGGCGATGGTTGGCGTGTGGTCGTGAAACAGCCGAAGCCATGGGATGCGTTGCCATCGTTGCAGGGGCTGTTCGCACAGAACGGTTTCGAAGCCGCCAACGAAGCGATGGAAGAGGACGCGGAATGATGGAACAGCCGCTCGCACAACGGTGATTTCCGAAGACGTAAGTTATTGTCAGAAAAACAGAAAGCCATGGGAATGCATGTTGATATTTTCATGTTCATTGACGCCCTAGGATGGGATGTCGTGAAACGTTATGCCTTTCTGTCGGATTTTCCATACAGACGTTCCGTCGGCATGCAGTTCGGCTATTCTTCAACGGCGATTCCGACGATTCTGACGGGAGCCAAACCATCTGAGCACGGTCATTTGAGTCTGTTCGCGTATTCACCTGAACATTCTCCATTCAAAGGACTTGGACGGCTTGGGCGTTTCCTGCGACCGACCTCCTTCTGGGAGCGCGGCCGTGTGCGCAACGTACTGACGCGGCTTGCGCGTAAATTCTATGGTTTCACAGGCTATTTCAACCTGTATAGCGTGCCGTTCAATCGCATTGGCCTCATGGACTATATGGAGAAGGACGATATTTTCGCGAAAGGCGGGTTGCCGCCATGCGCAAATCTGCGTGATGTCTTGGAAAACAAGAAGATACCGTATCATATGTCTGATTGGCGCGCCAGCGAAGAAGAAAATCTCGCGGCGGCGGAGACGGCATTGACGGAGGGAACGGTCGAGTTCATGTTCATCTATACGGCGGCATTGGACGCGATGCGGCATGACCATTCGCCGGAAGACGCTGAAATCCGTGATAAACTGAAGTGGTATGAGTCTAGAATCCATAAACTTATGGAGATTGCGAAAGCAAATTTCAACGATTTTACGTTCACGGTGGTCAGCGACCATGGGATGACGGATTTGACGAAGATGGTTGACTTGAAAACGGCTGTCGAATCGACAGGGCTTGTGTTCAATGAAGACTACGCCGCCTGTTATGATTCCACGTTGTTCCGTGTCCATTATTTAAAGAAAAGCGCAAAAGACACCATTCATAACGTCGTGAACGAGACGGCTTTTCCAGGCCATTGGCTAAGTGACGATGAACTCGTGAAATACGGCATAGAATTCAGCGACCATCGCTATGGCGATGAAATTTTCATCGTGGATCCGGGGGTGCAGATCGTGCCGTCGGATTTGTGCCGTAAACCGTTGCATGGGATGCATGGCTACGAGCCGATGCATGACAATTCGCTGGCGGCTGTCGTTTCGACGGCTGAGATTCCGAATTATGTCCATGAAGTAAGAGATTATTTCAGGATGATGACGGAACGGATGAAAGGTTGACAAAAATGCATAGTGAATCATAACATTCTCAAAAGCAAAAGGAAAAAACATGGCGACATTTCCCCAAATGGCTGATAGTTGGCGCATTGCGCGTCTGAATCCCGCGAAGCACATTGCCCACTGCGTGTTGGACACGGATACATACAATGAAGTCGATGACCAGTTCGCTTTGACGTATGCGTTTTTGGCGAAGGAGTCTATGGAATTGGAGGCCGTCTATGCGGCGCCGTTCCACAACAGCCGCTCAACAGGCCCTGAAGATGGCATGGTGAAGAGTTTTGAGGAAATCCATCGCGTGTTGGACCGTCTTGGCGGCGCTCCCGATGGCTTCGTTTTCGAAGGCTCCCGCAAATGGATGAAGGATGCCGGTGGACCAGTGGAAAGCCCTGCGGCGCAAGATCTAATCAAACGCGCCATGGCGCGGCCAGATGATGCTGAACCGCTGTATGTGCTGACCATCGGCGCTCCGACGAACGTAGCTTCCGCCCTGCTGATGGAGCCCGAACTCGTGAAAAAAATCGTCGTCGTCTGGCTTGGCGGACAACCGCTGGAATGGCCGACGGCGAAGGAGTTCAATCTGTTCCAGGATGTGAAATCGTCGCAGGTTTTGTTTGATTCCGGCGTGCCGCTCATGCAGGTGCCCTGCACAAACGTGGCGGAGCATTTGCGTGTTTCGTTGCCGTTTTTGGATACTTATCTTAAAGGTAAGAGCGCCATTGGTGATTATTTGACGGATATCGTCCACCATTATACGAACGATCCATATTGCTGGTCCAAAGTGATTTGGGACATTTCGACAGTGGCATGGATCGTGAATGCGGGCTGGTTCAACACAATGTTGACGCAGAGCCCCGTTTTACATGACGATTTCCGCTACAGCCATGACGCGAACCGCCATCTGTTCCGCGTGGCGACGCATCTTTCGCGCGATGTGATTTTCCGCGACTTGTTTAACAAGATTGGAGCGTTTGGAAAATAAACGGCTTGTATTTCATAGGCGGGCGATTCATCCGTCCGCCTTGGTCTGTTTATGCGAGAGGGTTGGAGTTGCTTGAATGTCGTTCGAAAAAATGAAATCCTTGATACCGGAATCTGCGGAAAATACGAAGCGACCGGTTGTTGAAGAGAAAAGGCCCGAACCAGAGGCGGAGCCGCGCAAGCCCGTGACCGTCCAGCAGACGATGCTCGCTCTGACGGCATTGTTCACGGTGCCGGCCAGCGTGCTCATCATCTATTTTGTCATCCAGTTCTCGCGTACGACGGGGCAGTTGACGGCAATGTTGCAAAGCCCTGCGGCGGCCATTGGCAACACATTGCTTTTCGCGGTCATTCTAGGCGCATTGATGTGGGGGCTGACAACCGTTTATTCCTACTGGGTTGATTTCATCACGGCGAAATTCAATGTCTCGAAAATCATGGTCTGGCTCATGGTAGCGCCAATCGCCTTGCTTGGTCCGTTTTATTATTTTGGTTTCACAGGCGTTCTTTCCTATAAATTGAAAATACGTCGTGGGCTTATCATGAGCATTCCAGGCTTTCTGGCGGGCTATGGCTTGCTGATGGAGCTCGATCAAATTCTTCTTGGCGAATTTTCGCCCAGTTGGGATCACGCCTTGATGACACCTGTCATCTTTGCAGTGGCATATGTTTCTGGTCTCGTGACACTTAAAGAACTTTCAAAAGAAAACTACACGAAAAAGACATGGATTGTCGCAGGTGTGTTGTTGGGCATCTGGATTGCCCTGCATGGTGGGTTGTGGATCCATACGGCCATTCTTGAACAGAGAATCAAAGTAGAGGAAACGCTTTTGAAGAACGAGCATCCCATGAATGCCGCAGGAATGCGTTCCGCCTATTACCATGACGGCAAGGCCGTTGCAACAAAAGATGGCTTGCTTGCGCAAGCCGTTGCCGCTGCAAAGGAACAGGCCACGGCAGAAGAAAAGGATGCCGCCAACGCAAACACAGACAAAGAACAGCCAGTGGCTGCGACGATTGAACAGAAGGATGTTCCGCAAAAGCAATCGGAAGCGCCTGTCATGCCTGATGCCGCATTGCTTTTGGCGTTGGACGAAGGCGAACCCGATGAAAAGACGCAAACGGAATTTCTCGGTTGGGTGACGGAAAACGAAAAGTACTTCGCGGATATGGATTTGGCGACGGCAGGTGATTTGTTCAAGGCGGAAATCATCGGCGGGCAGGAAACGGATAATCAGAATGAAGAGGTCTTCAAGACACTGATAACGTGGATGGGAATCTACAAGGCACGTATCCACAAAGCCTTGCAGGATGGTGTTCCAGAACAGGCGTTGGATTGCCTGAAACGGTTGACATGGCTTCGAAATGTTGCTTTGGACGATCCGTACATCATGGCTTGTGGAACATGCAACTATTTGGAACTGATGCGTCTGGGATGCTATCCGGCCATTTTGGCAAGCGGTTTGCTGACGGATGGCCAACTGGCTGATTTGGAGAAGGAACTGGCTGAGGACGAGACGAAATGGGACGCGCGAGCTGGGCAAGGTACATGGGCCACCATGGCATGGTATATGTCCCATGTGCAGGAAGGGCAGAAAAGCGTCGTGACGATGGGCAGCGCGGCGGGAGAAATCATAATGGGGCTCTTAGGGACTGTGCGGCTGTGGATGTTACGGCGGGAAGGCGCATGGATTATGCAGCATTTGAATGAACAGGCGAGGGAGTTGCGGCCGTACAATGATTTTGCGGAATTGGAGCGCATCAGCGAAATGGCACCATCGTTGCCGGCGTATGTGACGTATTCAAAAATCGTGATAGGCGCCCGTCATCAGTTCTTATCCGCCATCGCCAAACAGCGGGCGGTGCGGGTGGCAATCGCCGTGGAACGCTTCAAATTGGCGCATGACGGTGGAAAGCCGTCGACGTTGTCGGAGCTCGTTCCGCAATATCTATCTGCGGTTCCGCTGGATCCGTTCAGTGAAAACGAACTGAAATACCGCCGTGACGATTTCTTTGATGTGAAGCCAGATCCCAAGGCTCCTGAGAAAATCGTTGAGCAGGTGCTGCCCGGCTACCAGATTTACGCGATTTCCATCGACAAGACGGATAATGAAGGCCGTGCATACGTGAAAGTCGGCGAAGAGGAGCAGGGGGATTTGGGCATTTCCGTCCGTGACGTGAAGGCGCTTCAGGAAAAATGATGCAAGAAGACACATGGAGACGATTGTCATAAAATAAAAAAAACAAAACGTATTTGCACATTGAAAAAGACGCTGTAAATTAAAAAGCAGTTTAAAATCGGATAACACGAAAATGGCACGTAAGCAGAACAATTCAATTTTTGCTTCCAGCTCCTTGATGGAACTGGGCTGCTTCGCCATTGCCATTATCGCCATTATTATTAGGTAGGTCGCCCGTTTGTCACCTGCATGGATGGACACGGGCGATTCGGATGGCCCGTGTCCGAATTGATTATCCGCGCCCTCTGTGCAAATCAAAATATAGAGAGTCAATATTTGTACAAAGGAAAAAAGGAACAATGGAAAACGTCAAGCAACTCGCGATGAGGGTTAAGGAACTGAGGACCCAGAAGAATTTCACCGTGCCACAGATGGCGGAACTTCTCGGTGTGTCCGCAGAAGAGTACCAAAGCTATGAAGACGGCAGCAAGCAGGCCCCCTTCTCCTTCTATTATAATCTGGCGGAGCATTTCGGGCTGGACGTGTCGTCGGTCATCAGCGGTGAGGCCCCGAATCTCGCGGTCTATACGGTGACTCGCGATGGGAAGGGCTTCCCCTTCGTGCGTCGTCCGGGCTTCTCCTATCTCCATCAGGCCATCCGCATGAAGGAACGTACAGGCGAGCCATTCATCGTGACTGCGCCGTGCAGCAAGGAAGACGAGTTGTTGCATTATTCGGAACACAACGGCCAGGAGTTCGACCTTATCCTTTCTGGCACGCTTCAAGTCTATCTTCGTGATAAAGAAGAAGTACTGAACCAAGGCGACAGCATCTATTTTGACGGGCGCGTCCCTCACGCGATGCAGGCCATCAACGGACAGCCCTGCAAGTTCCTTTCCATCGTCATGCATAGCAAAAACGACGATGCACAGTTGCCAGACCGCTTTGCATACGTGCCTCAGAAACGTCCCGTCAAGCAGCAGACGAACGACAAGCAGCTCCTTTACCATGAATATATGGATGAAGAATGGAACGATGACGGCACCTTGAAGAGCGTCAAATTCAAAGTGCCTGAAAACTTCAACTTCGCATACGATGTGGTGCAGCGTCTCGCGGAAAAGTGCCCCGACAAAATCGCGATGCGTTGGCTTTCCGCCGAACAGGAACTCCATGATTTTACTTTTAAGGATATCTACGACAATGCAATGCGCACGGCGAATCTCTTCTATTCGCTGGGCATCCGCAAAGGCGATCGCGTCATGCTCGTCTTGAAGCGCCACTATCAGTTCTGGTTCATACTGAACGCTTTGCATGCTATCGGTGCCGTCGCGATTCCCGCGTCATGCCAGATGACTGCCCATGATTTCGAATATCGTTTCCAGCGTGCTGATGTGAAATATGTCGTCGCTTCCGCTGACGGAAATATCACAAATGAAATCGACGCGGGCGCGGAAAACAGCAGTGTCAAGCTTAAGATTTCCGTGAACGGCAAAAAGGACGGATGGCTTGATTACGACGCCCTCTATCCGAGTTTTGCTCCGGAATTCGCACGTCCGGTCGACCAGAAGACCAATGACACGATGTTGATTTTCTTCAGTTCCGGAACAAGCGGCTTCCCGAAGATGGTCGAACACGACTACGCCTATCCGCTCGGCCACATCATGACCGCACGCCATTGGCACAAGGTAAATCCAGACGGATTGCACTTTACTATCGCCGATACAGGTTGGGGTAAAGCGCTGTGGGGCAAGATCTACGGACAGTGGCTCTGCGAGGCGGGTGTGTTCACGTATGATTTCGAACGCTTCCATGCGGCCGAAATCCTTCCAATGTTTAAACAGTATGGCATCACGACGCTTTGCGCGCCGCCCACCATCTTCCGTTTCATGGTGAAAGAAGATCTTTCCAAATACGACTTCTCCACGTTGGAGCATGTGACGACGGCTGGCGAAGCGATGCCTGCGGAAGTCAGTGAAGCGTTCAGACGCGTTTCCGGCCTGTTGCCGTTCGAAGGCTTCGGGCAGACGGAAACCACGCTCACCATCGGCACGTTCTCCTTCATGAAGCCACGTCCGGGCTCCATGGGCAAGGCCAATCCGCAGTACGACGTGCATTTGCTCGACGCAGACGGCAAACCGGTCGCTTCCGGTGAAACGGGTGAAATCTGCATCAAGGCCGAACGCAATGCGGCGCCATGCGGACTTTTCCTCAGCTACATGAAATCGCCTGAAGACACGAATGCGGCGTGGCACGATGGCTTCTACCACACAGGCGACCAGGCTTGGCAGGATGAAGACGGCTACTTCTGGTATGAAGGCCGTGCCGACGACATCATCAAGACATCAGGCTATCGCGTCGGCCCGTTTGAAGTCGAAAGCGTGCTGATGGAACTGCCGTACATCTTGGAATGCGCCGTGACTGGCGTGCCGGATCCCGTGCGCGGTAAAGTCGTCAAGGCGACCATTGTGCTTGTGAAGGGCAAGGAGCCGTCCGAAGCGCTTAAGGATGAAATCAAGGAGTATGTGAAAACGCATACCGCTCCGTACAAGTATCCGCGTGTCATCGAATTCGTGAACGAACTGCCGAAGACCGTGAACGGCAAGATCCGCCGCGCGGCCATCCGTGCGCAGTCCGAAGGGAAGTAATGACGGCGGCTGGTGTGGCGGCGGCGTCCTCTCGCTGTCGCACGCGGGCCACGCCCGCGTAATATTCCGCGAAGGCGAGACGCCTCCGCCACACCTTGCGCAGGCGGGACGCCGCGCGCCACCTTATTTCGCTGATACAGGCAGGATGATGGCGGATGGATGTTGCTGTGTATGGTAAATACGGATTTCCGCCTGTTGGCATGACGCATCCAGTGAGTCATCCTTGCCTGTATTGCGGTTGAATACAAAATATCCGTAGTCCTGCCCTGCGATAATGACCATCATGCGATGGCCGGGCTGGAAGCAGTGGGCTGTGCTTTGAAGCTCAAATTCCAGTTCATAAACTTTTCCGGGCTCCATCGGCTCCAGTTTTTTATATGGCGCACGGAAACTTGTGCGTTTGATGCCGTTGACGATGTTGTACGCCTTGCCGTCTGGAAAAACATCCGCCACTTTGATGGCGATGTCCGTTTCAGGCGTCGAACAACTGATGAACAGACGCGCTTTGACGGGGCCTGCAATTTCCAGCGGCTCCGCCAAAACGTCTGAACGGTAGAACAGCACATCTTTGCGGCCGCCCAATGGAGCCGTCTGCTCCTTCGCGCCATCCTCCCATCGTCCGCCGACGGTTGGCACGGGATTCAGCGGATCACTGATAAAGATGTCTTCCGATGTTTCCTCCAGACTTGCTTTCATGAATCCATTACCCGCCAATGTATTGGCGGAACCGCCTCCAAGATAATAAGATGTGAATGTCGTTCCCTGCGGTGGCCATGTCTCCGCGCCGCGCCATTCATTGGC
This sequence comes from Victivallales bacterium, assembly GCA_017554445.1. Classification (GTDB taxonomy): domain Bacteria; phylum Verrucomicrobiota; class Lentisphaeria; order Oligosphaerales; family Oligosphaeraceae; genus UBA1407. The sequence goes on along the minus strand of JAFZIJ010000117.1, from coordinate 16,890 downwards.
TCCCATGACATAATAGGTGATGGGTTTCATGTCGGGCAGTGGATCGCTGTTTTCATCTTTCAGCAGATTAATGAAGAACTGGTTTTGCCTGTCGTGCAATTTGTTACGAGTTTCCTGCGTTTCCGTCACGCCTGGAAAATTCGCCACGCTACCATGCGTATAAGGCCCCATGACGCAATGCGTGAATTGACGCACACGCTCATTGCCGCCATGCTCACGCAGCGCCGTGAACACTTTCAGTTCCGCTGATGCGTCGATGTCATACCATCCGCTCAATAGATAGGCGGGGCATGGTATTTTCGAGATGAATTCATTGGCGTCCATCTGTTTGAAGTATTCGTCAAATGCTTGTGGATTCGTCATTTGCCGCCAAAAATGAACAGGCCGTCTAAGGGCAATGATGTCACGTTCACGCCAAGCGACATGCGCATCATCGTATTTCGGCTGTGGATTGTCCTCCTTCAGCCCGAGATTGTTAAATGTACACCAACAGGCCCAATTGAAAAGGGCCAGGGTTGGTACGCCGTCCCGTTGAGTCATTGGCGTAAAATAATCCATGGCAAGAATTTCGGGCGCAATTCCCTTTAATGCGGGATTGCCGCAGGCCGCTGCAAGAAACTGTGATGAACCGCAGTACGACCCGCCGGTCATGAAAATATTGCCATCGTACCATGGTTGTTTGCAAATCCATTCGAGACAGTCTTCGCCGTCGTTCCGTTCCTGTAGGAACGCATGCCATTCGCCTTCCGACCGTCCCGCACCGCGTACATCCTGATGGATGAAAATGAAATTCCGCTTTGCGACGTCTCCTGGTTCCTTGATCTCGTCCGTCCGTTTACGGTAAAGATTCCGCAACAGCACAACGGGATACTTTTTGTCCTTTTGCGGTAACTCAATGGTTGTGAACAACTTGACACCGTCGCGCATGGAAACCATGTCAACGAGAAGATGCTCCGTACTTTTGGGTAAATCCACCTTGCCTTGCGCCAATGAACTGATTTCCATGCACATAATTCCTATCCAAAGCCAATTTAATCGCATATTTGTCCTGTATTTGTGAAAATTCAGATATTATGAAACCATCATCCAAATAATATAATGGTAAAAAGGACTGAATCAAAACGAAACTGCGGAGGAGCATGAATGTGCTGGAATTACTGTGACCATTGGAACTGCTGTGACCATTAGGACAAGAGACGGCTTTGCTACCCAGTAAATGGAAGAATTATGATTTTTCAAGAATCGCTTTACAAATTAAGATATAAATAATTGATGACATCGAAACGGTGCTGCTTGGCGCGTACGTAGTCGCCGCTACGCGGCGTCAGGACGATGATATACAGCTGTTTCTTCACATCCAGAAAGATCGTCTGGCCGCTCCAGCCGCTATGCAATAGCGATGTACCAAAGCATTCGTCGCAGGAATGATTGTCACGGATAACCCAGCCGAAACGGCGGTAACCATCCGTCTTATCTAGTGTGTCTGGAGCAATTTCCGCAAATTCGCGTTCATCGAAAAGGCGTCCGCCATCATATTGGCCATGGCGGATGACGCAATTCAGCAGCTTTGCATAATCGTGGGCCGTGCAGAACAAGCCTGCGTTGCCTGTGCAGAAGCCGTCGCGGAAGAGACGGAATGCGATGTAGTCGGAGATTTCGCCTGGATGCTTCGTGCCGAACGTCTGGGCCAGCCGTTCCAACGGAATATCCGTCCGCGGCTTGCCTAGCGATGTTGAATCCATGCCTAGAGGCTGGAAGATTTCCCGCATGCAAAAATCGACAAGTCGTTCGCCTGTAATTGCTTCTATAATCTGCGCAAGCAGGATGTAGTTCCAGCAGGCATATTCCGCATGGGCCGACGGCTCTTTAGGCGGCGGTAGTTGCATGAGATTCTTCATCATCGTCGCGCCGTCTTCTGCGTAATACAGCCGTTGTCCATCCTCACGCCGCACGAAATCGTTGAAGCCGGAAACATGATTGGCCATCTGGCGGATTGTCACGACATGGTCCAGTTTCGCCTCATACTGCGGCAGATAGTTTGTGAATGGTGCATCAAAGTCAATCAGCCCTTGCCTGTGAAGAATCAGCAAGGCGGTGACGACGGTGACGACTTTCGTCGTGCTTGCACCGTCGATGACCGTATCCAACGTCATGGGCGTATTTTTCGCAAGCGTCGCATGGCCTGCGCAATAGGAGAACAGTTCTTTTTCAGGCGTTCCGGCCAGAATCGCCTCGCCCAGAATGATTCCATCGCGGATATCGTCCGCCACGATCTTTTCAATGAATGCCTTGTTCATTTTTGCGGTTCCACCAAAACGATGCGGTCGATGTAGATATAGTTTTTGTCTGTGCTGTCCGCGAAGAATTTCGGGCCGGTGAATTTCACGGATGCCCAGATTTCAAAATCCTTTTCGGCGATTTCGGGATTTGAGACGTCCAGTTTTGTTGTCCATGCACGTGTTAGATAAACATAGCCGTCCTTTGGCAAGTGTATGATTCGTGGTAACTTATACCAATTGTAACCTTTGGCGGTCGGCTTCTCGAACGTTGTGGAAATCAAGGTCTTGGTATTTCGTTGATCATAGACACCGATGGCAAACGGAAGGTCATAATATTTCATTTTACTTTGATCGACATCTGTCCGCATGGCCTTGCCAACAGGGCTTTCCGCATCATCAACCAGTTTCAATGCAGTAGCGTCATGATTCTGAAAATGCGTCGGATAGAAGTCGTAGAAATGTCGGTCTTTCAGTTCTGGCGGCGCGGGAATGACATCGATTTCCGAGGACAGCATTGCTAATTCGTTTGCGAACTGCTGAAGGATTCCATTATTATTTATCCAATTTTCCACCCATGAAGCACGGGTTTCCGCAAGACGTTTGAAAGCGGATGATGCAAGTTTTTTGAACGGCAGGTCTTCGTTTTGCGTAACACCTTGATGGATAAGCGGATTTGATATATAACAAGTCAGCCTGTCAAGACCGACACGACCATGACGAACCCGTGCGAAACGGACTTTGTCATCCGCCACAGCCGCCTCCGCCTTATCGAACAATGATTGGCATTTAGCAATGTCGTCTTTTGTTAGATAATGGAATGCGGCAGCAGGGGGGAACCAACTGATGAAACCATCGTTTTTCTTACGGGCATCGTCAATGGCATGACGGTAGGCGAGAATATATTCCGCCGCTGCGCCGTAATACCGATCCATGAAGAGGTTAATCAATTTTTTCACATCCTGATAGGGGTCTTCGAACAATTTGGTTTCGAGGAAGAACTTAAGTTCATAGAAATCAGCAAGATGCGGTCTTTCATGCTCCCAGAAGATTCCCATGACATTGTTTTCATAATACGTCCTGTAAAGATCACCGTAGTGGAATTCACTGGCGAACGGGTATCCCGTGACATTTGTGTAGATGATGGCGTAGTCCCAAATGAAGAGGTTTTTGGCATAGTTTTTCCATGATGTCAGAAAATCCAAAAACACCTTGTTGTCCTTTTCCAGAATGGAGGCGGCCTGATTTGTGCGTGTATCGCACAATTTGACGATGACATTGTCCGCTGCACGGGCGCCGCCTTTCGGCGGCGGCTCGTTATAGAAATAGGCCAGCATGCTGATATAGATATCCGGATAAGTCTTAGAGACTTCGCCTGCAATCCAGTTCACGAAATTCAAATAATGTCCCGATGGATTGTATTTCTCCACTTCAGCATTGCATTGTTCACAAGTACAAATATTGCGGTTGTCGTTCATGCTGACTTCATAGATTCGTGGCGGCAAGCAGCCTTTTTTCTCAGCAATTTCCTTGTCTTGTTTGATATTCTTAAGTATCTGCGAAAGAAATAGTTGTTTTAATTCAGGATTGGTCAGGCAGAGCTGCCCTTGCGTTTGGCCGCCGATTCGTTTCCCTTTGACCAGCGAAAAAAAATCCGGATGATCCTTTCCAAATTTTTCGAAGGGGATGTAACGATCAAACGTATGGGCATGGGAAGGGCTGCCGTAAGTAAAAGAGCCGCCGAGCTCGGTAGAAATCAATGCAAGCCCTTCGCCGCCGTCATGATTGAGACGATTTCGGACGGCGGTACGAACGCTGTCGGGACCTCTATGTGTGCGGTAGATGTCACGGTAGAGGAATGCGGGCTTGCCTGTCGCATTCAACGTATCCAACGTCAGCGACGATGTTTCCGGAACATATTCTTCATAGTCGGACCACCAGTGGATGTCACAGAAATCCTCCAGAAAATGATAGGCGGCATAGAGAACACCACGTGTTCCGCCGCCATTGATGAGAATCTGGTCGCCGATAGAGCGGATGATCCATCGTTCATCTTCCATTTCTGACGACAGGCATTTCTGCTCATGCGCAAGTTCCGTATCGCCAATCTGGAACGTAACGGGCGTTTTGCCGCCGATGGACAATGTCTTGTCGCCAATGCGGCGCGCAAGATAGTCGGTCATTTCCTGAATGGCGGTCTTCTCCTGCGGTTTGGGAGCTTCCGGTCCTTTGATGAAATAGGATTGCGCCATCATCAGCGACGGCATTCCGAGCAACGCGATCAGCGACCATGTGAATCTCATCATTGACTCCTTATTCGAGTTTCGGCTTTACGTTCTTGCTAAAGTACTTAAGCAGAATTTTCTTCCGTTCCGTGTCCTGTTCGGCGGGTTTGTTATTGTGTGGATTCTCGTCATGTTCCACGCTCCAATTATACCATTCGCGGAACGCATGATAGGACCAATCCCATCCATATTCTTCGAAAATTTCGATAAGATCTTGTATGTACTGCGCCGCGCCAGGAGCAAAACGGATGGCGGAAAATTCACCCATGTAAATGCGTGCGCCATACTTTAACTGGAAGTCGCGAATAGGCTTCAGGATCTTGCGAAGCTCATTTTTATCATAGTAGAAATTGTCAAACCAGCCCGGATACCCTTTCAATTTCAAGCTCCCTTCCAGAATCCGCTTCATATTGTCACCGCCGACGCCTTGATGTGTGTAACTACCTGGCTCGTACATATGGCCTTGATAAATCATGTTCTTCAATGGCAATGGTTTCAGATAGTTAAAAGCCCCCGCGCTACTCCATTGGTTAGCCGCGATGACAATCAGTTTTTCACTATCGATTTCACGAATCGCCTTCGCGGCTTCGTATTGGCAATACAGATAGTCGTATTTGACTTTATTGATCTGGACTGGCTCGTTGTACAAATCGTAGGCGACCACGATTGGTTCATCTTTGTAATGGCGCGCCACCATCCGCCATAAATCGACGAATGCGTCTAAATATTTCTTGTCGAAGAACATCGTAAAGTTGTTTCCATCTGCATTGGCGGCTTCTCCCGCAATCGTTCCCGCGGTTCCCGCGATGGCGGATGCCTTTACGCGGCCGCCTGGAACCGCATGGAAATCGAAAATCACCTGCAGGCCGTCACGCCGTAGCTGTGGAATATGGACGTCCAGATTCTTCAGATGCTGTTCGAAGACTTCTTTCATCTTGTCGATGTCCAGCAACGCTTCACGCGGGGCGCTTACCTGCCAGCGGATGACGTTCGCTCCCCATGACGCCAATTCATGCAGATCTTCCGCTTTTGCACCATTCATTAAGCCTGGACTCATGCAACCACGCATGATCGGCATGTTTTTAGCGGCATCCGAATATTCGCATTTGAAACCTTCCGGAAGTTTGGCGACATCTGGATAGATATCGACGATACGGAAACGCAAGTTCTTGAACCACAACGTTCCTGTCGCACCCTGTACACCAAGTTCCAAGCGTCCATTTGTCGCATCTTCTGGAATTTGCGCCACAAACACTGGTCGCCGCCAATCCGTGTTCACAGGCGTGCCATCGCCGTTTCCGCCGCCCGGATAGCAATTACGACCATTTGACTTGTAAACCAGCATCATCTTGAAGCCAAGCCAGCCTTTCGACGGCTTTGTCAAATTGATATGCTTGGACTCAACGCTGATTTCCAGTTGCTTACCGCGATATGGCGTGATGTCGAACAGCAAATGCGCCCCCATGACGCCGCCGATTTCATTTAATTTTTCTGGCGGCACATGGACTTTCAGGACCATCGTTCCTTCTTCGTCTTTTTCCCATGAGGCATAGCGTTTGTCCGTATCCCATTGTTTGATTTCTTCTTCTGTCTTCGGCCATATCACGTCCGCCATCGCCACACTGATTCCAAGTAACATTGTCAAACTCAATAACAGTCTCATTTTCATAATCCTCCGTTAGCACAGTTTTTCAAGACGATCAATAATTGTACCAAAATAATCCAAAGCCGCCGCCACAGGTTCAGGCTTTTCCAAATCCACGCCTGCGCCGCGCATGATGTCCAAAACATCACGGCTGCCGCCGGCCTTCAGGAAACCGAAATAATCATCCAATGCGGGCTTGCCTTCCTTCAGAATCCTGTTCGCCAACTGAACCGCGGCGGACATGCCAGTCGCATATTTATAGACATAGAAATTGTAATACATATGCGGAATCCGCGCCCACTCAAGACCGATGAGTTTGTCGGCCTTCAGACCATGGTAGAATTCGTTCATGTCGTAGTATTCTTTTTCGAGCAAATCAGCCGTCAACGGTTCATGGCGTTCTGCATGTTCATGGATTTTCAATTCAAATTCCGCGAACATCGTCTGGCGATAGATGGTCAGGCGGATTTCGTCGGCCAGATGGCAGAGCAGATACGTGCGCACGTCTTTGTCTTTTGTTTTGGCGAGCAGATATTCCGCAAGCAGGATTTCATTCGTTGTGGAAGCGACTTCCGCAACGAAAATCTTGTAGCCATGATAGTGGTATGGCTGATATTTGCGCGAATAGTATGAATGGAGCGAATGGCCCAACTCATGAGCCAGCGTAAATACATCATCCAGAGTGCCTTGGAAATTCAGAAGGATGTACGGATATGTGTCATAGCAACCGCCGGAATAGCCTCCGGAACGCTTTCCTTTCCGTTCGGGCACGTCGATCCAACGTTGTTTGAAGGCGAGTTCCAATGCGTCGCAATATTCTTTTCCCAATGGTTTCAATGCCGCTTTTACCGTCTTGACAGCCTCCTCCCACGTGTAGTGGCAACGACAGGACGGCAGCAACGGATTATAGACATCATACATGTCCAACTTGTCAAGTTTCAACATATTGCGGCGCACTTCAAAGTAACGTTTCAGATGCGGGACGCGGCTGTGGACCGTCTCAATCAATTGGCGATAAACGCTTTCAGGAACTTTATCGCCAAATAGTGCGGCGTTCAATGCGGACGGAAAATGCCGCACATTTGCAGAAACTGCATGGCTTTTTACGGCGAAATCCAGTGTTGTCGCAAACGTGTTACGGTACTTTTTATAGGTCGAATAGAGCTTGCGAAACGCCGCCTTGCGGACACTACGATCCGCATCTTCCATGAACAGATGATACGTACCGTGCGTCAGTTCCATCGTCTCGCCCGCGCCATTCTTCAGCTTGCCGAACATCAGATCGCCGTCGTTCAAGATGGAAAACGTGCTTTCAGGCGCACCAAGAACTTCCGAATACATGCCCAGAAGCCGTTCTTCTGGTTCAGATAGTGTGTGTTCACGACCACGCAACGCTTCTTGAATGCTCCGCTTGTAGAACGACAATGTGTCCGATTTCAAGTACGCGTCCATCGTCTTGGCCGGAATTGACAGCAGTTCTGGATCAAACCATGCAAAACATGGTGCAAGTTCGGCGAATTGCGATTCAATACGTCCCACGCGACTGCGATTTTCCGAATTCAGCGTGTTTTCATCGGATTTCATCGACGCATAGACATAGACTTTCTCGCACAAACGGCTGTATGCGTCCATCGCCTCGTAGCAATCACGAAGCGTCTTGGCGGATTTGGCGAGCTTTCCTTTGAAGGCCAAGCAGGCTTCCGCCAAGCCTTTCAATTTGGCAAAATCCGCCTCCCAGTCTTTCGCCACCGGGTAGATTGCTTCCAGATCCCATGTCGGCAATTGTTTCTTATCGCTCATCATAACTCCTTTTATAGAAAATAATTAATCAATTGTCATCTCCAAAAAGCCGCCTGTCACGCCGTATTGCACTACGACTTGGAATTTCCCGCGATAGAAATCGACGCTTTGGCCATGAATGTGGCCTGCCACGATGCCAAGCAGATTTTCAGCACCGAAGACTTCGTTATGGAAATCCATCGTCGTCTTGCTGTGGCCAGCTTCCGGCCAGCGAAGACGTTGTTCGATCTTCCAGTTGCCGTCCGTTGAAGCGTTCCAATCCGGATGGCCGACGCTGAAGCCGACATCGCGTCCAGGCACCCAGAACGGAATATGGCCGAACACAATCGTCGGCAAGCCTTTTTCGACTTGCCGACGCCAGAACGCCTGTTGTTCGGGCAGAATCTCACAGGCCGATGTATCCATCATGACAAGATTCAAGCCATTCAGTTCGATGCTATAGCACAATGGGTTACGGCCATGGTACAACGGCGCGAGACGCTTCGCTTCCCATTCGCGCCGCAACGCTATTTCCGTTCCAGGCAGTCCTTCAAAATGCCAGTCATGATTGCCTGCCGTATAGGCATAGGGCAACTTCGTCTTGGCTGCCAGCTCCATGATGGTTTCCACGCCTTTTGCCGATGGAAAACTAACCATGTCGCCGAGCATCAGCAGATAGTCGTAAACATCCGTCTTCAGTTCGGAAAGCATCTGCGTGAAATTCGCAAATGCCTGCGGATAAGCCGCCGCCATGCGTTTGCTGTTCTCTTGGTTTGGAATGCCGCGCTCATCGTCCAGCGATAAATGCGCATCACTCACCACTAGCAGCCTCGTCGGCTTCGCGATTCCCGTCCCATGGATTTTGACGGAATTTCTGTTCATTGAAAAACTTGCCATCAGCCTATGCTCCTTTTCAAAACCGTTTCTTGATTGCCGTCGTCTGTTTCAATAAAAATGAAACATGACGGGGCAAAATCGCCATCATCTATTACATTATTCTCAAATGAATAGAAATCAACTCCCGCAAACCAATAGAAACCATCATGAAATACACGATTTCCTTTCCAATCTGGTGCATCCATGACACTCCTGGTGACGGCACGTACCATGATTTGGACGCAGTCGTGCGCGAATCTGCAGAACGCGGCTTCAATTGCCTACGTGTCGATGACGGCGCGGGGCTCATTGATTTTTCCGTGAATCCACCGAATGGCGTCGTGCCGATTCATGAGCCGTATCCTGGCTTTACGCGAAATATCCGCCAGTCATGGTGCGTCGGTAATGGCGGTGATTGCGATCTTGTCGCACGGTTGCTTGAGCTCTTCAAGGCCGCAAAAAAGTACGGAGTCCACATCATCCTGTCGTCGTGGTATTATCTCCATACCTATTGGTATTGCGGCGACAACGCCCTCAATGAACGCCTCCATGCCATTCCCGATCATGAAAAATTCCAGTATTTTGCGGAACAACTCAGCCATATCATCGATTTGCTCAAACAGCATGGCTATGTCGAACAAATCGCCTTTGCGGAGATTCTCAACGAAGCGGACGGGCTGAAGTTTCTTGGAAATTTCGGCAACTCCAATCATGTTTCCAGAGAAGAGCGCCAGCGGTTTGGAAAAGACCACGATGAGGCCATCGCATGGTTGCGAAAACGCCATCCCGATGTGCTGTTCGCATATGACACTTATACTGTCGGCGGAACGGATCTCGACCTATTTCCTCATAATTTGCAAGTCTGGAACTGCCACTGCTATTATTTATGGGAAATCTACAATATTTTCGAAGGGCATTTGCTGTGGGGGGGCGTTGATGTGGAAGATCCAAAGGAAAACAGCCAGGCGGCTCCTTATCTACTGAAACCGCACCGTCCATTGTCTGATATCTATGCCTCGCGCAATGGACGCATGTTCGCGGAAGATGGATGGTATCGCCGCATCTGGCTCTATTCACAGATCGATCCCGCAAAAGTCGACGGACTGGAAACGAAATTCATCCATCAATTCGAAAAAGATTTTGAGCGGTATCAGCAGAAAATCGTTGATGTATTGGATGGTGCCGTTGCTTTCCGGGATGCCCATTGTCCAGGCGTTCCGCTTGTCATGGCGGAAGGTTGTACGTTCTGCGCCAGTAACTTCCTGCAATGGGAGGAGAAATGCGACAAATATTGGGAACTGCTTCAATTTGTTGCGGACCAGTTCAAGGCGCATGGCTTCATGGGCGCCGCCATCCGCACATGTTCGGGTCGCGAAGACCCGTCGTGGAACATCCGCAAAGACGACTACATCCGCATCCACCGTTCCATGCTGGAAGAGTGATTCATTTATGCCTTGGCCGCGGCAGCCATGTACTGGCTTGCCTTCTCCTCGTCCAGACCGAAATCAAGCAGCAGGTCGTTTTGTATCTGGACGTCAGAAAAACAGCGTTTCCGTCTGTTTTGAATGAAACTCATGATGGTATTGTCAATCCCCTTCTTCTCTCCAATCTTCTCTCCTCTCTTTTCTCCAATCTTCTCTCCTCTCTTTTCTCCAATCTTCTCTCCAATCTTCTCTCCCTTGTCAACAAAAAACTGTTCGTACTTCGATACTTTCTGTGGCATGTCATCCTCCTTCTGTTGTTTTAGTAATTTTGTATTCAATCCTGTCGCAATGCGGATGATGTCCAAGGCTTCGTCCGGCCCTTCGTTCAGCAATTTGCGGAATGATGGATCCATTCTGATTTCCTGAGACAGTGTATTTATGTCATTTGCATAGTGGATGCTTTTCGCGACGGCCCACAACGCCCCGGGCGGCATTTCGTTGATTTCCTCTATCGGGAGATTGTAGAACGAAATGACGTTGACAGGGCAATCCGCCAGTTTCGGTTTCAGGGATGGCGGACAGTCCAATGTGTCCGTGAATCGTGGTAGCCCCGTCCATGGCTCCTGTCCGAAATGGACCACGAGAATCATAACCGGCACCATCCGGTCATCCGGCAGCACGCCGTCCAGCAACTCCTGATGCGTCTTCAGCTCCTGCCGCTTGAGATGATCGTTTTTCGTTTCCCGTCGCCAACTGTCCCATCGGACAGCCGTTGACATGAGACTCCGCCCCGCCATGACGGTGCTCGTGTTGGTCTGATTCTCCAACGCCACCAGGAATGTAGTCGTTACATCGCCGTCGGTGACCTTCAGTTCCGCCACGACATCGTTGCTGACTTTCTTGAACCATGTCTGCACACCCCGCAGTTGCGCGATGGATTCCGCATTCCGCTCCTTCAGCGAGCCACGGACCACCCGGAAGCCAGTTCCCCTCAATGCGAAATCGACTAGATCGCAGAACACCTCTGGAAGCCCTGTGAAGAGCTTCGAGGCCTCATCCATATTTTTCATGGTTGTTTCCTTACTAATATATCATATAATTGGCATCGAACAAATATTTTTTCTTCTTTTTCCAATACCATAGTGCAGGAAAATAAAAATGCAAATTCATTTTTTAATAAAAAATGAAATAAATATGCTGTATTATTTTGTCAAATTTATATTGTAATTGTTTAATAACTAAACAATTTTACCAAAGAATCATAAAGAATCATAAAATATCATATAAAGTCATGATAAATCATAAATAGTCATAATACGAATAAAACAAGATGTGATGCGTGTCTCGCCTGTGTCTGTTTCATGATGAAACGCTGATGGGACCTCCACCATTAGGTTTTCCAAAGGTGGCGCTTTTGTGCAACCGTAAGATGTCTGACAGAAAAAAGGGGACAGGCGGTTGCAAAATGCCTCTTCCGTACCATATTAATAAAGAAGTTTCATAATGGCGGAAGTCTCTTCCTCCAAGTTTTCAATAGGAGATTTATCAGAAAAACAATACCAGAAGAAACAATAGATTGATTCCATGGCTGTGGTCCAGCCATGGTGTCTGTGCTTGGCGTGCATCCCAAATGAATACTTTTCGAAAACGCATTCAAGCAATTGTCAGACAATACCCAATTTTTTTTACACCGTGAGAATGAGTAAGGAAGTTTAACGATGAGACGAAGGAATAGATTAGTTTTATTTAATCTAGTGTTGACATGGATCGTGTTGGGCATGTATTCTGCGTCTGCAGAGATATCGGCGAAGGAGATGACAAGGTCTGCAACCGATAATGCTCAGGAAGGGATCATCCTTCAGCCAGGCTGGAATCTGATTGCCACGCAGGGCGATTGGCTGCTAGAGGGAAATGAGACATTGTTTACGAAACTGAATCCATTTAAGTTCGATCGACAAGCCATGTCATACGTTCGCGCGTTGTTGCCACTGCCGACTGGAACAGCGTTATGGATATATAGCGGTAATCAGCAAAATGTCCGATTCAATCAAGAAGATTCTGATTCAGCGATTGGCGGGATATCAGAGAGAAAAGGCTGGCATATGGTCGGTGTCGGTGGTGAAAAGGATGTCATAATTGAAACAGTCTTGTCTGTCTGGCAATGGAATCAAGGCCGATGGAGTCCATTGGAAATCCAGGAGGGTACTGCGACACTTTCAGCAGGCCGTGGGTATTTCATTTACAAAGAAAGAGGTACTTTGGTTTCCATACCGGCGGAGTGGGTACAGCAATATTTTGAAGGACAGATTTTTCATAGTGCAGATGATACAGACAGTGATGGTCTGACAAACTTTGAGGAATATAAGAACGGGACGAATCCAATAAACTCTGATACGGATGGCGACGGCATGCCAGACGGTTGGGAAGTGCATTATGGTTTGAATCCGTTGAATGAGTCGGATGCGGAAGAGGATTGGGATCAAGATGGCATAAACAATTTGTCAGAATATCAACAAGATCTTGATCCGACAATTGCGGATACTGATCCGGATAAGGCTCTCTATATAGTCGTCGATTTGTCTGGCGGCCCGAATGCGGAACGCTATCCTGTGAGATATACGAACTCTTCGCCGAATCTGGATGACGATATTTGTCGTACAACGAAAATGTGGCTACGGAGAATTCCGAAAGGGACGTTCATAATGGGGGCCCCAAAGGATGAACACGGACGTTTTGCTCGTGAAACTCCGCATCAGGTGACACTGACACAGCACTACTACATCGGCGTGTTCGAATGTACACAACGGCAATGGAATCTGGTTATGGGAAACAATCCCTCTCGTTACAAAGGTGATTTAAGACCTCTTGATTCTATAGATTTTGATAGCATTCGTGGTACATCTCCTACGGCTGGCGCGGGCTGGCCGGAGTTCGGTCATCGTGTCGATGCCACATCGTTCATGGGCAAGTTGCAGGCGAAAACGGGGCTGACGTTTGACCTTCCGACGGAGGCGCAGTGGGAATACGCCTGCCGTGCGGGAACGACGACGTCCCTTAATTCAGGAAAGAATTTGACAAATCTGACTGAACAGGATGCAGCCATGGATGAAGTCGGTCGGTATCGTTTTAATGTATCCGATGGGAAAGGCGGTTATTCTTCTGCGCATACGAAGGTCGGTAGTTATCTGCCGAATGCCTGGGGACTTTACGACATGCATGGCAATGTCCAGGAATGGTGTCTGGATTGGTGGTATAATTACGGATATGGGCCAGAAGCGGTGGTGGATCCTTGCGGCCCGACGACAGGACCGCTTCGCGTCCTCAGAGGCGGAAGCTGGGAAAAAAATGGGCAGCTTTGCCGTTCGGCCTTCAAGGATGGCGATTGGCCGTTGGATACCAATAACTCTACAGGGTTGCGAGTTGTTTACCTGCCGTGACCGTCTGAAGTGTCGCTTGTGCCCCGCCTGCGCCTGTCTAACGTTCCAAATAACGACCACAATCAACCTTGTAACATAACCACATGAGCTTCGATACCAGTTGCTTGTCACAATTCGATCTTCCGGCGGAAGTTATCGAACAGATTTCTGCCGCATGGCAATACTCCCAGCCGAGCTTCCCTGTGGACGGCGTCTATTTCCTGCAGGAGGATTACCTGCGCAAAATGACGGAGATGACGAAACTCCAGCGGGAGGCCGTGCCTGTTTTTATGGAATGTGGCGCAAAAATGCGTGGAAACGAAGCACTTGCGCGTCTGGCGTGGCATTGCCACTGGATGAAGCACATCGCTTCCCATGAGCTTCAGGAACTCGGTGTCCCATGGCGGATCACGCCGTTGGGCTGTACGTTCTTCCCCGCCATCGTCAATCTCGCTGCCTACCCGCAGGTGGAGGCATGGTATCGTCAACGGGGCATTCCGGAAGCCATCCTGCGTGACTCCCTGTCCGTCGTAAGTGTCTGGACGCAATACCATATGGATCAGTATGGCTGCTGGGGCTGCGACAAAGGGTGGATGTCCAACCATGTCGTCCCCCGGATTTTCCGTCTCCATCGTCTCGAATTTGAATTGTCCTCCTACCATTCGCCGTTCAAAATCTACCGCCATGCCGGAGACGGGCGGCTAGCCATGCTCGCACCACCCGACCAGAAGGTCTTTTCGGACGGTTTCTTCTGTCAGAAAGACCAAACGCCGTCTTTTACGACAATCTTTACGGAGACAGAGACTTCCGTGACAGGATATCCTGCGTTGCCCAATGGACGGCTCGCTGATAAGACCGTCACGTTGCAGTTGAAGGAATGGTCGCTTTGCGCACAGCCGGGCGATCCGATGCTCGGCGTCCACATTCCCGCCGTCGATCCGCTTGATTATAATGAATGCAAAGCGGCCATCGAGCAAGCCCGCGATTTCTTTCCAAGATACTGCCCGGAATTTCGTTTTAAAGGCTTTGCCTGCGGCTCCTGGCTGTTGGATCCCACATTGCAGGATTTCCTGCCGAAAAACTCCAATATCGTTCGTTTCCAATCACTTTTCAATCTCTATCCCAGCCCGGACGGCAACGACTGGCAGACGCGTGAGCGCGTTTTCGGCGATCCGGATCTGCCGCTGGATCAAGTCCCGTTGAAGACTTCTCTCCAACGCATCGTCCATGACCAGATTCTGAAAGGCCATCGTTTCCGCTCAGGCAATATGTTCCTTCCACGATAATCATATTCAACTATAATTATTCCAATAATTTGCAAATAGGAGTCCACCATGATCAAACCAGGTGTGATGTTGATGAGCAACTGCGGGCCGGACGGACAGCCGTGGGACTGGAAGGCCAAGCTCGCCGAATGGAAATCTTTCGGCCTCCAGGGCGTCGATGTCTTCCAGATGTTCCTGAACCGCACAAACATGACATTGAAGGACATGAAGGCCATTCTCGATGATCTGGGCCTGTTGCCGACCGTCTATTGCATTCCGACGGATCTTGTCTCGCCAGATCCGCAAGTCCGTGCCAAATCGCTGGATACCGTCCGTGCCGGTTTGGACGCCTGCCGTTTTCTCGGTGTGAACCATCTTTTCAGCCATGGTGGCCAGCATACCAACGAAGGCGAAGAGGCGTTCGCGTGCTACATGGACGGACTCCGTCATGCGGCCGAACTCGCGCAGGAGGCGGGCATTCTCTTCAGTATCGAAAATGCCGGAAAGATGTGCAATTCAGGCGATTCGCTTGCGCGTACGTTGCAAGAGGTCCATGCCCCGAACATGCGCATCACGTTCGACGGCGGTAATTTCATTACCTGCGGCGATGAACCGCACACCGCCATCATGAAATTGCGTGAAAAAGTCGCACATGTACATGTCAAATCGCATGTTCCAGCGCCGCCGGACTATCCGCGCCCCTATAAATACTGCCCGACGGGCGAAGGCCATCCGGACTACAATTTCATCCGTGACAAGCTTCGCGAAGTGAATTACGATGCATGGTTCTCCTTCGAGCCCGAAGGCGGATTCGATTCCAAGTGGGACCAAAGCATCCGCACGCTCGTCGATATTCTGAGGTAACGAGGTCGTCCTCGCCCTTGGTGATGTTGCCATTCACTTTTGACGAAAAAACAGCCCGGACCACACTGGTCCGGGCTGTTTTTTATATATTCAATTTATTCAAATTACGGAATATAGCGTTTCTCCTTGAACCAGAAGATCATGGCGCGGCCCCAGTCTTTCACAGCCTTTTTGCTTCGGAGGCCGTAGCCGTGTCCGCCGTCGGTATAGTGGCGGAACGTGCAGTCGAAACCTGCCTCGCAGGCGGCTCTCGTGAAGACACGGGAGCTTGGAACCCAATCCCGATCATCTGCGTTATGGATGAAGAGCATCGGCGGAAGATTCTCCAACGGAAGGAGTTCGGGGGAAACTTGCCCGTTCTTTTCAAGATAGGCGGGATAGACGGGAACGGCGAAATCCGGTCGTGCACTGAGTTTGTCGATGTCGTCGATCGGCGCATAGGACTGTTCGTTGAATTTGCAGGTGGCGCGGACGGTCAGATGACCGCCGGCTGAGAATCCCATGATGCCAACGCAATTTGGATTGATGCCCCATTCGGCGGCGTGGGCGCGGACTTGCCTGATGGCGCGCTGCGCATCCTGGAAAGCCCCTGCGCGATTGTTGGGGCAGCGATACTTAAGGATGACGGCGGTCATGCCGTTGGCGGCGAGAAATTCCGCTATTTCCGTGCCTTCGAGATTCCATGCGAGAATGCTGTAGCCGCCGCCCGGGCAGACGATCATGCAGGGGGCGGGTTTTGTAGCGTTCTGCGCGGGATAGAGATACAGCGCCGGTTCGCTGACTCCCGAAATGCGGAGAACGTCGTTGGCGGGATCACCTGCGTGTTCGGGGCCGTTGGCTTTTTCGCCGGGCATTTTACCGTCGGGCCAGATTTTCAGGGCGGCTTTGGCGCCGTCGAAGGCTTCTGAATACTCCATGTCATGACTCCTTTTTATGGTTGGTTTAGCTTCTTGTGGAAGGTCTGCTGCGGTCAGGATTGCGAAACTGCTGATGAAGAGGAGGGTGGTTATGGTTTTCATGGGATAACTCTTTTGGGTGTGCCGTCGGCGTCCTCGCCGTC
>JAFZIJ010000116.1 GCA_017554445.1 Victivallales bacterium | reverse complement strand
GACGATGACGATGATACCGATGAAGAGAACGACGGCGATGATACCAACGGCGACCAAGGAGAATCACATGAGGATCTGAAAAGCCGCGTGAGGCACACGAAATCAGAGCTCAAACACAAGGGGACGAGCTTCGATTTCATGGATGAAAAGCGCTCCACGATTCACATTGACAAAATTGTCGAGGAGAAGGAGCTCATCATCGGAAACGAGACAGCTCCTGATGAACCACCGAAAAAACCTTTGTTTATCATTTCCCGCAAAATACAAAACTAATGCTTGGGAAGACTATGCTCCAGCGTGGCGTTGGCTCGTCATTGCTGCATGTGTCGTAATCGAATTTTTGTCTTGTCGTCTTTTGTCTTTTGCTCAAGTCTTAAGTTTCAAGTTTCATGTCAAATAACGTAATGGCAACACCATGCGCCCCTCTGTGGGAAAGGAGAGAGAGAGGGTGACATGGAATGAGAAACGAAAGACGCGCAAAGACACAAGACGATGAGATATTTTTTTTATCTCTGAGAATTAGCAGACCGTTATTTCAGGACGGCGTCCAGCCCGGAATCGCGTTGGGCCCCGTTCTGGATGGCAATCTGATACCACTTTTTCGCTTCTTCGAGACGCGGCGGTTTGGAGCTGCCAAGAAGGATGGCAAGGGCCAACGGGGCCTCGGGGTCTTCCTTCTTGAGATTGTACGCTTTCTCCAATTGAATTTCGGCGGCCTGCGTCCAACCAAGCGTCGCGAGTGCCATACCGTAAGTCCTTGCGACATCGGGATTTTTCGGATTCAATGCCACGGCGCGGGCGAGCATGGAGACGGCCCAGTCCGGCTCTTGCTGGCGAATTAGCGAATAACCAAGAGCGAACAGCGTGTCGGGATCGTCCGGATCCTGCCGGAAAGCGCGTTGCAGATATTTGATGGTATCTTGGTCGTTGCCGAGATTGGCGGCGATGATGCCTAACCGTTGCAGGGCGATACGGTTTTCCGGCTCCATTTCGAGGACTTTCTGATAGTTCCATTGAGCGGCTTCCACTTTCTCCTGCTTCTCCGCGTCGATAGCCTGCCGTAGGTATCCTTTCATGACGGCATCCTTTTCACGTTCGCGGCGGCGGCGTTCCTCCTGCATGTCTGGACCATTGTCGGTTTTCTGTTGGTCGGCAGTTTTTGTCACATCCTGCACGGAAGTTTCCTTTTCGGCGAGCGCCATTTCGAGGGCGCGACGGTGTTTCTGCTCTTGTTCAAGTCTGGCGGTGAGCTGTTTGATATGCTCCACCCATTTGGCCTTGTCGTCGCTGCCGTCCGCGAGTGCTGACAGGTTTTTGCTTTGTGACGTGGCCCGTTCGTCCGCGTCGCGCAGCTGTGCTTCAAGTACGGAGATTTTCGATTGCAACGTATTGATAGCCAGATTCTTACTTTGAAGATCCTTGGTCGTGTCTGCAAGGGAGGTTGTGAGTCCTTTGGCGGCTGCCGTCTGCCCTGCCACCGTTTTGGCGGCCATATCTGCGGCGGCGAGTTTGGACTGTGCCTCGCGGGCGGCGATTTCCGCAATGGCCAACGCGTTTTGCGTGGAGACCAGTTCCTTTTCACGTTCGTCCAATTGTTCTTGCGCTTCCAGATAGCGGTCTTCCAGAAGACGGACTCGCGCATGCGATTCGGCCTCTTTGGCGATCGCCTGCTTGGCAAGGGCGAAGTTCTTCTCGTAGAGCGTTTTCCATGCGTCAATATCCTGTGCGCCTTGGTCCGGTTTCTGCGAATCAAGCTCCTCTGTGGCTTTCTTGATGGCGGCGTTCTGTCCATCCGCCTCCTTGTCGCGATTGGCCTTGAGTTCAGCGATTTCCTGTGCGGCGCGTTCGAGTTTCTTCTTACCATCTGCTATCTGCTGGTTAAGACGGTTGATGGTCGCCAAGCTCTTGCGGGCCAATGGATCCGCATCTTTCAACTGTTCGTTCAAGGCATTGTTTTCCGAAGCAAGTTTGTCGATCTGAGCTTTTTGGAGAATGACTTTGCGAGCGAGATTCGGGTTGTCGGAATCATCGGTCGTCAAGGCGGTGATGTTTTCCTCCTGCTTGCGTGTGAGTTCGATTTGGGCGTCCAGACGTTGCTGAAGCTGTTTCGCGGTGGTTTGAGCTTCTTCCAGATCTTTCTGCAATTGCGCTATTTGTTTTCCTTTGACCTTTTCGTCTTTTGCGGAATCTTTCCAGCCCTGCGTATCGGAGGTGATGCGATCTGACAGTTTGGCTCGCTGTTCTTCGGAAGCTTGCAATTGCCGCCGCAATTTCTCATGTTCCGCTTTCAATGTCAGTAATTCTTCATTGAGTGCAACATTTTTGGCACGAGCAACTTGCAGATCCTCCGAAAGTTCACCGTCTTCCTCTGTCTTCTCTTTTCCTCCTTTCTTTTTCAGATTCTGCAGAGCTGCCTCACGTTTCTGCAATGTCTTTTCGAGCTCGGCGGCGTTCTTCTGGGCTGTCTTCAGCCGGGTCTGCAGATTTTCATTGTCGGTCAGTCTATTTTGGGCGAGCTTGCGGACATTTTCAAGCTCTTCATTCTGTTCATTCTTTTCATGCAAGAGTTTGTCATATGCTTTATTAAGAGCATCAATTTTTTCGCGGGAAGTTTTCAAATCTTCCGTTATTTTGCCCAGATTGGTCTGTGACTGGCGAAGCAAATCCTCCGTTTTCTGTAGTTTTTGCACGGTTTTCAGCGTATCTCTGTCGGCGGAAGTAGCGCGTTTCAAGGCTTCTATTTCACTGTTCGCTTCACGGAGCCGAAGTTGGAGAAGGTTGTTGGTTTCCTCCAATTTCTTTCGGCTTGAAGAGGCCGCAGAGAGGCTTGCCTCAACGCCGGCGGCTTTTGCCGCCTCCGCCCGCGCCCTGTCCAGCGATTCCGTGAGCACTTCGACGCGCGATTCGAGAAAACGCCGTTCTTCCGATAATTGCGCGATGGTATTGACGTATTCTTTGTTAAGTTTCACAAGATCCTTTGGAGAAAGGGATTCCGGCTTGATTTCAGGAGCGCTCGTCAGTTGTTCAAGCATCTGGCGACAGTAATTGATTCGATAGTTCAGAAGCGTCGGATTCCATTGCGGATAACGCCTTTGGACCGATTCGAATATGGCCAATGCGGAGCGATAAAGCGGAATGGCCTCCTGATTGCGCTTCGCCTTGGACGCCTTGTCGGCGGCCTCCAGTTTCGTGTAGCCTTTCATCCATTCATTACGAACGTTGTCGAGATCCGCCATGGTGATCAGCGGGAGGAGAAACGCGAAAATGATGATTATTTTTTTCATGGTGTTTTAATGGTGCTTTAAAGAAATTATAGGAGCGACAGCGTCTCGCCGTCGTTCGTTCAAACGCCTGACGTACATCGCCCGACGGTGGGGACGCCGTCGTTACTTCAGCGGATTATTTGACGACGGCCTCGAAAGCCTCGTCCCGCGGCTGTCCCGCAGCGACGGCTTTTTCATAGAACTCTTTGGCGTCCTGTAAATTACGTGGTTCGACTGTGGCGTAGATGATGGCGAGAGCCATCAGCGATTCGCCATGGTTCGGTTCCAATGCGATGGCCTTGCGGAAACAGGCCTTCGCAAGAGATGTCTGCGCGGCGGAGAGGAAAACCGCCCCCAGCGAGAAATGTGCATTGACGTTGTCCGGAGCGGCGACAGCAGCCCATGAAGTCAATGCCAAAGCACGTTGCCAGTTGTTCTCGTCCAAGCAGATACGTCCGATGAGAACCAAGGCGTCCGCATTACGGCCAGTCGTCGTGAAATAACGATCCAAGAGCATATTGGCGTTGTCATGGTCGTCGATGGCCCAATACCAGTAGGCGCCGCGCAGGGCGGGCTCCTGCGCTTCTGGATATTTGTTGGAGATGGTGTGCCAATAGCGCGCGGCGGAGGAGATGTCGCTTTTGTTTTCCAGATCGAAAGCCATTTTTTCAAGCTTGTCGATCTCCTTTTTGTTCTCCAGATAAAGGGCGACATTCTCCTGATAGAATGTGAGTTTCCTCTGCTGATCCGCGATGATTTGCTTAAGCTGTTCATTTTCATCTTTGACGGCGTCCGTTGAATGGGCCGCTTCCGTCCATTTGTCCGTTTCCGCAAGCTGTTTTTCCAGCGAGTCGATTTTCTTGTTGGCGTCTTCTAGATCGCGGGTCATGGCGGTGATTTTTTCATCGCTTTTCTGTTTGACCAACGCGAGTTCGGCAAGTTCGTTGTGAAGCTTGGCGAAATCTTCGTCCGTCTTCATCCGCGAAAGTTTTGTCTGCTCAAGCTTGAGCTTTACCTCTAGTTCGGCAATCTGCTGGCGGAGGGCGGAGATCAGTGTTTCGCGTTCATGGAGACGCGCGTCGTTGATGGTGTAGTGGCTGTCCTGCCGGATTTCCTGCAACTCCATGGAAAGCGCGGCATTTCGGTTGATCTCTTCTTTCAGGCGTGTCCGAAGCTCTTCAGTGGAAAGCTTCCCCAAATCCGGCAGAATGGTCTTTTCCAGCTGCTGGATGCGGAGACGGCAGGACGAAATATGGTAGGTGACCATCACCGAATTCCATTTTGGAAAACGCTGATGGACA
This sequence comes from Victivallales bacterium, assembly GCA_017554445.1. Taxonomy (GTDB): domain Bacteria; phylum Verrucomicrobiota; class Lentisphaeria; order Oligosphaerales; family Oligosphaeraceae; genus UBA1407. Next base: position 10,234 of record JAFZIJ010000116.1, on the reverse strand, counting down.
TTTTCGAAGAGTTTCATCGCGTCATTGTAGCCTTGCATGGCGGGAAAAGGCTTCCCCTGATCGGCCAATTGGGCGGCTCGCGACATCTTGAGGAAGCCATCAAGCCAGAGCTGGCGGACAGCCGCTTCCGCCTCCGCCTCCGTGATTTCGGCGGCACCAAGGGAAAAGGAGGTTAAAAATAACGCAAAAAGAAGAAAAGAGAGAAACTTGCAGGGCATAATTTTCATTACTTTATAGAAATAAAAAGATTCAAGATTATATTGTCAGATTGCGGGAATAGTCTGGACGACGGAGCGGGTCGCGTTGAAAAACGTCAACACATAACGTAATCGCTGAAATCCAAATCACAACAAAAAATAGCGCAACTAACAAAGCGCATGGACGGGACACATGGAAAAGAGTGAAATCATCAAAGATTTTGAAGAGACCGGCGCGTTGCTGCATGGTCATTTTCTGCTTCGCAGCGGATTGCATAGCGACAGCTACTTCCAGGCGGCGCTGCTTCTGCAGCACACGCTGATCGCGGCGAAGCTCTGCGCGGCGTTGGCGGAATCTTTCAAGGATATGTCGATCGAGACGGTCATCAGCCCTGCAATCGGCGGCATCATCGTCGGCCAGGAAGTTGGCCGCGCATTGGGCGTGAAGGCCGTTTTCGCGGAAAAGGACGACGATTCGAATCTTGTGCTACGTCGCGGCTTCTCGTTCCATGAAGGCGAACGGGTGCTCGTGGCGGAGGATGTCGTGACCAAGGGCGGCCGTGTCCAGCAGACGATTGATCTCGTGCGCGAACATGGCGCGAATCCCGTCGGCGTGGCGGTTCTCGTGGATCGTTCCGCAGGCGACGTCGATTTCGGCATCCCGATGGTTTCGTTGCTGAAATTGCAGCTACCGACGTATGAAGCGACGGAATGCCCGCTGTGCAAGCAGGGCGTTCCAATCTACAAGCCCGGCTCGAAATGAGCGGTGTAACGACGGCGTCCCGCCGTCGCAAAAAGAGCGTAACGACGGCGTCCCCGCCGTCGCAAAAAGAGTGTAACGACGGCGTCCCGCCGTCGAAAGCATATCCAAACCTTCGCGAAAAAGCCATAACAGATATCCGAAACTTCTTTCACTGCGCACTCAACGCAATGAAATAAGCGAACTTAAGGAACAACATATAACATGCTAGCTTGGATCACAAAGAAAATTTTTGGCAGCCGCAATGCGCGAGTGCTGAAGAAAATTCAGCCATTGGTCACGCGCATCAACCAGCTGTATGAAGAATACCAGTCGCTGACGGATGAACAACTGCAGGCCAAGACGCCTGAGTTCAAAGAGCGTCTGAAGAAAGGCGAGACGACGGACAATCTCCTGTGCGAGGCGTACGCTGTCGTGAAAGACGCCTGCCGCCGTCTGATGGGCACGCAGGTTGAAGTCACGGGCCATATTCTGACGTGGGACATGATTCCGTTCGACGTGCAGCTCATCGGTGCTATCGCGTTGCACCAGAACAACATCGCCGAAATGGCGACTGGTGAAGGCAAGACGCTCGTCGCCGTCATGCCGCTGTATTTGAACGCGTTGACGGGCCGTAACGTCCAGCTCGTCACTGTCAACGATTATCTGGCGCGACGCGACTCGGAATGGATGGGCCACGTGCTCAAATGGCTCGGCATCACGGTCGGCTGCATTCAGAACAGCATGAATTCGGATCAGCGCCGCGAGCAGTACAATTGCGACGTCACCTACGGCACGAACAGCGAATTCGGTTTCGACTATCTGCGTGACATGGGCATGGCCACCCGCAAGGAGGAACTTGTCCAACGCGATTACTACTACGCGATCGTCGATGAAATCGACAGCATCTTGATCGATGAAGCTCGTACGCCGTTGATCATCGCGGGACCCGCGAAAGAATCGACACACATGTACGACAAGCTGAAACCGTCCGTCGCGGAATTGTATCGTCGCCAGATGAAGCTCATGAGCGACTGGGTCCAGCAGGCGAAAAACATTTTGGACAAGCCGGATCATACGGAAGAAGAGGAAGATGAAGCCTATACGCTGCTGGCGAAGGTCCAGCTGGGCATGCCGAAGCATAAGCAGTTGATGCGTCTCATGGAAGATGCAAGCATCCGCAAGGCGTTGGACAAAAAGGACTTGGAATTTCATAGCGACAACAACCGAGGCCTCCTGCAGAAGGTGAAAGACACGATGTATTTCGCCATCGACGAAAAGAGCCATGAGGCCGATCTCTCCGCGATGGGCCGCGAATTCCTTCGCCCGGGCGAAAAAGACGCGTTCGTCATTCCGGACCTCCCCGCGATTTTCTCCGAAATTGATGCAGACGACACATTGGACGACAATCAGAAGATTGAAAAACGCCGTAAGGCGCAGGACGATTTCGACGAAAAGTCGGAAGTCATCCAGAATATTTCACAGCTGTTGCGCGCCTACTGTTTGTTCGAAATCGACGTCCATTACGTCGTGCAGGACAACAAAGTCATCATCGTCGATGAATTCACAGGCCGTCCGCAGCCTGGCCGCCGTTTCTCCGAAGGTTTGCACCAAGCTCTTGAAGCGAAGGAAGATGTGCAGATCGAACGCGAAACGCAGACATTGGCTTCTATCACGATTCAGAACTACTTCCGCATGTATGAAAAACTGGCCGGTATGACCGGTACAGCCGAAACGGAAGCGAACGAATTCAAGAGCATCTATAATCTTGATGTCGTGGTGGTTCCGACGAACCGTCCATGCCTGCGCAAAGACTTCAACGACCGTGTTTACAAGACGCAGCGTGAGAAATACAAGGCGATCGTGGAGGAGATCACGGAGTGCAGCCAGAAGGGACAGCCTGTGCTGGTCGGCACGATCTCCGTCGAAGTGTCCGAACTGCTGAGCCGTATGTTGCAGCGGCAACGGATTGTCCACAACGTATTGAACGCGAAGCATCATGAAAGTGAAGCTGAAATCGTGGCGCGGGCGGGCCAGCTGGGTGCTGTGACAATCGCGACGAACATGGCCGGCCGTGGTACGGATATCAAGCTCGGGCCGGGCGTGAAAGAAGTCGGTGGTTTGCATGTCATCGGTTCGGAACGCCATGACTCGCGGCGAATCGACCGCCAGTTGCGCGGCCGTTGCGCACGTCAGGGCGACCCGGGCTCGTCTCGCTTCTATATTTCATTGGAAGACAATCTGATGCGACTGTTCGGTTCCGACCGCATCTCCGGCATTATGGAGAAGCTTGGCCTGCAGGAAGGCGAAGAACTCGAACATCCGTTGCTCAACAGAACGATTGAAAACGCGCAACGCCGCGTCGAGCAGCAACATTTCGCCATCCGTAAACGCACGTTGGAATACGACGATGTCGTCAACAAGCAGCGCGCGACGATTTACGAATTGCGCAAGCAGATTCTGACGACGGATAATCCAAAGGATCTTGTTCTGGATTATGTCTATACGGCTATCTGCGACCATGTGGAAGCAGCCTACGCATCTCGCATCAAACGCGAACCCGTTGATTTCACGGATGTTAAGGCGTGGCTTATCCGCACGTTCCCGATTGGCTTCCCGCCGGATTTGTTCGCGACGCAGTACGCGAATTCGGAGGAATGCTCGAAGGCCATCATGTCCCGCATTGAGACGGCGTTCGCCCAGAAGGAGGCGTCAGAAGGTGCGGATGCCATCGCCTTCGTGGAACGCTACATCATGCTGACCGCCATCGACGACCTCTATCAGGATCACCTGTACACGATCGATTCATTGCGGCAGAGTGTGTCGCTGCGCTCCTACGGTCAGCGCGATCCGCTGGTCGAATTCAAGGCGGAGGCCTACAAAGTGTTCGACGGCTTGATGGAACAGATCAAGAGCAAGATCTGCCAGGATGTCTTCCGTTTCACGCTGCAGACGCAGATCGAGCAGCAGGAGACGCCGCGCAGGACGGAGAACACGCAGGAAGTCCATCAGAGTCTCGATCAGTTCGGCGGCACAGGCGAATCGGAAATCTCGACGGCGCCCGCGCAGGCGAGCATCACCGTCCGTCGCCAGACGCCGAAGGTCGGCCGCAACGATCCATGCCCGTGCGGCAGCGGCAAGAAGTACAAGCAGTGCTGCGGTCGGTAAGCCGCTTCGCGGAGTTGTACAGGGAGGGTCGCGCTCCTGCGCGACCGCCGCGTCTTGACACGGCATATTAGTGAATAGTGGTTAGTGGCTGGATTCGCATTGTCTCCAGAATATCCAGAATATCCAGAACTTCCAGAATATCAATCCATTAGATCATAGGCCATAAGCATCGCCCAAAGGGCGATACAGGAGTGTCGCATGAACGGCATTGAACGGATGACAAGACAGCTGAACCACCAGAGCGTGGATCGCATCGCCGTCTCGGAGGAGTTCTGGGGGCTGACCGTCCCGCATTGGGTCGCCGAAGGCAAGATGAAGCAGGGCGAATCCGTCATCGACCATTTCAACATGGACATGGACACGCTGTGGACGTTCGACTACACGCTCCATCCGGATGAAAAGGACATCGTGTTGGAGGAGGACGAAGACACGCGTCTCGTCTTGAACCGTAATCACGCGAAGTTGCGCACACATAAAAAACATGCCAGCACGCCGGAGCATCTGGGCTATGAAATCAGCGACAAGGCGGATTGGGAACGTCTTGGAAAACCGTTCCTTACGCCAGATCGCCGTCGCATCAACTTCAACGGCTACCGTCAACGGAAAGCGCATTGCAAAGAAAAAGGCCGCTTCTTCTGCTGGTCCGGCGTGCCGACATTCGAAAATATGCATCCCATCGCAGGCCATGAGAACATGCTGATCGGCATGGCCATGGAGCCGGAATGGATCATTGACATGTCGAACACTTATGCGGATTTGAACATTAATCTGATGGAAATTCTCTTCGCGGAGGAAGGCAAACCGGACGGCATCTGGCTGTACGAAGACATGGGCTTCCGCCAACATCCGTTCATGAGTCCCGACATGTATCGTGAACTCCTTCTGCCCGGCCACAAGAAAATCATCGACTACTGCCACGGCCTCGGGCTGAAAGTCATCATGCATTCCTGCGGCTTCATTGAGCCTTTGCTGCCCGGCATGATCGACGCGGGCATCGACTGTCTGGAGGCCATGGAAGTGAAGGCCGGCATGGATCTGCTCCGTATATATAAGGAATATGGCGAGAAGATCGCCCTCATGGGCGGACTGGACGTTCGTCCTGTCGCCAGCAACAACATCGACGGCATCCGCCGCGAGCTGGATTCGAAAATTCCGTTCGTCAAGCAGAACTACGGCTTCATCCTCCATACAGACCATTCCGTTCCGGAATCAACAAATTACGATTCCTACCGCTTCTTCGTGGACTACGGCCTGAAATTAGGCACATATTAAGCCGCCAGAGGCGGCGCTTATGGCTTATGGCTTATGGCTTATGGCCTATGGCCTATGGCTTCATAAAAAACGACAGGCGAGATAAAATATCTTTGTTGTTTTGTTGTTTATTGTGGCAAAGGGTTCCTTATCTGGTTTGTCAGGCAAAAAAGATTATGTTTTTCTGTTTTTTTCTGTTTTTTCTCTAAAATTTGATTTGACTTTTAATCCACCACCATTATAATTTAACATTAAATTAATTTTTTTGTCCCAATAAATTATAAACAAGAAGGAAAACAATCATGATCAAAAAACTCCAATTCACCTTGATCGAACTGTTGGTCGTCATCGCGATCATCGCGATTTTGGCCGCCATGCTGCTGCCCGCGTTGGCGAAGGCCCGTGAAAAGGCCCGCCAGATCTCCTGCACGTCCTGCCTGAAGCAGATCGGCACAGCCGCCCGAATGTACGCGGATGACAATGACGATTATCTGATGTACACGTCCAACGCAAACCTGTACACCGAACTGAAAGCTGCCGTCGGCGAAGGCCAGTGGGCCTCCTTCTGCTTCATCTATCCGTATGTCGGCGACATCAAGATTCTGAGAGGCTGCCCCGGTCGTAACACATCTTCCGGCGGTTTTGGCTACGGTATGATCGTCGGTATCGGCAACGGCGGATCGGACGGCAACGCCCGTACCTACCAGAAGCGCGTCACCGAATCTTATTACAAGTCCCCGTCGCAGATCATCTCCCACATCGACAACTACAGCCTTAACAACAACATCTGGGACTGGGGCGGTGACTCTACCGGTCAGAACTCCCTGTGGAACCGCGTGAAATCCGTGCACACCGCTAATACAAGCAATGCCGTCTTCCTGGATGGCCACTGCGAAAACCGCCGTTTCGCCGGTCTGAACACCCGCGACTTCGGTTCATACGAACTGCATCCGAACCCGATGATCAACCAGTAATATTATTGGTGTAAGAATGTGAAACGCCTCGGCGACAACATCGCCGAGGCGTTTTTTTTGCTAATGAATTTTTTTCTGGGATATCTGGGATATCTGCGGTGTTTGATTCAGATATTCCAGATATCTCAGTTAAGCGTCCTTTTCACTTAAACAAATTCTTCGTGGCTTTTACAGGATCGTAGGTGTAATTGATGCCGAGGCGGCGGAGGCCGTCTTCATCGCCCGTGCTGGGGATGTGGGAGAGATGCATATCGCACTGCTGGAATTGTGTCATGCAGCCGATAGCATCCTGCGCATATTTGTCGCGATTGCTGGACGCGACCAATGTAACCAGCGTTTCAGACAGATTCAGGCTGGACTGGCGGAGGGAGCCGAGGCCCGCCTTGAAGTTGGCGACGGCTTCCAGAATGTCCGGCAGAAGCAGATGCTGACTGTCCGCTATGCCCGCCAAATGCTTGGCGGCGTTGAGGAACATGGCGGCGGCGGCATGCATGAGCGACGAATTCTTGCCGGTGATGATGGTGCCGTCGTGCAATTTGATGGCGGCGCCGCAATGGATGCCGCGTTCGTCTTTGTCGCGTTCGGCGGCTTGCTCCGCGGCTTTACGGGCCGCGACGACGACATCGCGCTGTTCGGGATCGACCTTCGATTTGCCGATGATTTCGACGATGCGGTTGAACGTGCTCTCTTCGGCGCGGCCGAGCATGTAGTCCGCCTTGATGCGGAAATAACGGCGTTCGATTTCCAGCCGGGCGGCTTCGCTGACATCGTCGTCGTTTTCGATTCCGGAGGCAATGCAGTTGACGCCCATGTCCGTCGGCGACTGGTAGGGGCATTCCTTTCCTGTGATGCGTGTCAGCAACGACTTGAGAAGCGGGAAGGCCTGCAGGTCGCGGTTGTAGTTGACGGAGACGATACCGTGCGCGTCATAATGGAAATGGTCCAACGCGTTGGCGTCCTGCAAATCCGCCGTGGCGGCTTCATAGGCGATGTTGACGGGATGGTTCAGCGGCAGATTCCAGACGGGAAACGTCTCGAATTTCGCATAATGGGCCTGGTTGCCAAGACGGTATTCATGGTAGATCTGCGACAGGCAGGTGCCCATCTTGCCGCTGTTCGGGCCAGGGCCAGTGACGACGACAAGTGGTTGCTTCACAGGGATATACGGATTGCTTCCGAAACCGTTTTCGCTGACAATGTAGTCGAAATTGTCCGGATAACCCGCGATTTCGCGATGGAGGAAGACGCCGATGCCGTATTTTTCGAGGCGGCGTTTGAATTCGAGCGCGGAAGGTTGTCCGTTGAATCGTGTGATGACGACGCCCGCGATGTTGACGTTGCGGTTGCGGAGGTCGTCGATGAGACGCATCGCGTCGTTGTCGTAGGTGATGCCAAGATCCGCGCGGATTTTCTTGCGTTCGATGTCGCCCGCATGGATGCAGATGATGATGTCCGCGTTGGCGGAAAGATTCTGCAATAGCTGCATCTTGACGTTTGGATCGAAGCCGGGCAGGACGCGCGCGGCGTGGAAGTCACCGATGAGCTTGCCGCCGAATTCCAGATACAGCCGCTGTCCGGATGCGCCGACGCGCTCCATGATGTGTTTGGTTTGCTCTTGAAGGTATTTTTCGTTGTTGAACGGAAGCATCGGCGGAATCCTTTTTAATCGTGCTGACTGGCTAAAAACGCAAAACTATTTAAAGTAAATGTCAAAACAGATTCATCAACTTGTCAGGACGGTTTTTTCAATGCGTCAGCTGGATTTATCACGATACAAGGCTTTTTTATTTGATTTCGACAACACGCTTGTGGCGACGGAGCAGTTCCATGTCCGTGCGTTCGCCCGCGCCATCCATGACATGCTTGGCTACGACATGCTGGAGGAGGACTATCTCGATTTCGTGGGAAATACCAGCATGTGGTTGGCGGAGAAGATCTTAAAGCGTCTTGGACAGACGGATGTGACGCCATGGGATGTGACGGTTCTCAAACGCCGCTACACGGAGGAGGATTTCCGCGCGATCGTCTATCCGGGCGTGCCTGAATTCCTTCATAAATATAAAGGACAAAAGGTCTTATCCCTTGCAACGAATTCGCCGCATGTTTTCATCGACATGGCGTTGGAACGTGCGAATTTGACGGGTATCATGGATTTTGTCGTGACAGGCGACGACGCGAAACGGTTCAAACCGAAGCCGGATATTTTCCTTTTGGCGGCGCGGACGGTCGGCCTGCCAGTGGAAGAATGTCTCGCGTTTGAAGATTCCGAGACAGGGCTTCAGGCGGCGAAAGCCGCCGGATTGGACACAGTGATGGTCGCCAATCCAGGCAATACGATTCCGAATGTGATTCCAAATGATGTCTGGATTTTTACTTGGCCGCAATTACTGGCCTTATAATTCTGGATATTCTGGAAGTTCTGGAAGTTCTGGAAATTCTGGATATTTTGGAAATTCTGGAAGTTCTGGAAATTCTGGATATTCTGGAGAAGATTTGATTCCAGTGAATCCAGTAAAACCAGTAAATCCAGTTTTCATGACTCTCCCGCGCGAAGCGTGACGAACCGCCGAGCAGACGGAGGCCTTCTAGAGCTTCGCTCGCCTATGGCTAATTGCTTATGGCTAAACGTCTAATGCACTAATCCATAAGCCATAGGCCATAAGCCATAAGCCATAAGCGCCGCCTTCGGCGGCTTTTATGCAAGGCCTGAAGATTCCAGAAGTTGCGTGTCTTCAAGCAATTCCGCCGTGTTTCCTGCGGCAAGAAGACGGCCATTCTGGAGAATGGCGCATTTCGGGCAGACTCGCCGCGCAAACGTCAAATCGTGCGTGGCAATGAGTTTGAACGCAAGCAGATCGTTCAGAAGCGCGGCGAGTTCACGACAGGCCCGTGGATCCAGATCGCTGGTCGGTTCATCCAAAAGAATCGCTTCTGGACGCATCGCGAGAATTCCCGCGAGGGCGACGCGGCGTTTTTCACCGCCGGAAAGTCGTGTGACGTCACGTTTGGCAAGATGCACGACTCCCATTGCCTTAAGAGCGTCCGCCGTGCGGGTTGCGACTTCTTCCGGCGGCAGGTCGAGATTGGTGGGACCGAAGGCGACATCTTCTTGGACAGTCTGGTTAAACAATTGCGCATCAGCATTTTGGAAAACCATTCCTATGCGTTTGCGAATGACATGCGCATTCTTTTGAGTGACGGGCAGTTCGTCAATCAGAACTTGCCCAGACGTGATGGGAAAGAGTCCGAGAATGGCGGCCAGCAGCGTGGATTTGCCCGCGCCATTTGCTCCGAGAATGGCGTAGGCACCGTTTCCCGAAGCGAATTCAGCGGTGAATTCTTGCAGCGCGGGAATGCCGTCGCGTTCTACTGTTGTATTTTGGAAGGAGATTTTCATTTAAAGGAAGTAGCGGAAGCCGCAGAGCGCGGCGATGAAAAGAATGGTTGCAAACCATTCGCGGGGGGTGGGGCGTTTGGCTTTGGGAAGAGGGCGGCGTGCGTCGAAAAGACGGCATTGCATCGCAAGATAGATGGTGTCGCCGCGTTGCGCGGCTCGCAGGAAGGTACGGGCGATGATGGCTCCCCAATGCCGCAGGGGGATTTTCTTGGAGGAGGGAGCGCGAAGGTGGTAGGCGGTCGTGATGGTTCGCGCCTCTTCGAAGGAAAGGAGCAGATAACGGAAGAGCAGTTGAATCTGCAGGACGATGATGCAGGGCACATGGAGGCTCGACAACGCCGCGGAGATGTTGGAAATGGACGTGGTGGCGGCAAGCAACGTGACCGTCGCGACTGTTGCAATGGCTTCTTTTGTCGCTTGCGGTGACGATAGCTCTTCTAGCGCTGCCAGTGATGTCGCTCCGGCTAGCGTCGGAACCTTCATGGATATAGGCAATATTCCGTGTTCT
>JAFZIJ010000115.1 GCA_017554445.1 Victivallales bacterium | reverse complement strand
CTTCAAACCCCCTCTTCTCGTTTTCAAGAGCCTGTTGAAGCAACCTGGCGTCATCACGACCAGTCGCCCTGCGATAACTTATGAATACATCGTACGCCATTGGGCATCTACTTTCATTTCTTGTCAAGAAAACAATTAACCCCGTTCGCTTCGAGGAAGTCATAAACCTCCTCCGCGAATAGGTAGTCTTCGCTCTTCGACGAGATGAATACGTCGTAGTGGGGTTTTGTCGGAGTCATGGTATCTGATTCCTTTGTTGTTTGTCACTTGGAAATCCGATACCCCATCTTGCAGATGAGTTTCAGGGTGGAAATGGCGGTGGCGCGGTCGTATTCCTTCTCGGAGTCGGGAAGGTCGCCGTAGGGGACGAGGCAGGGATGCTTTCTGGCGGCGTCGTCGCGGGCGGGGCCGTAGGTCCAGCCGGAGTCGAGGCGGGCGCGCGCCCAGGTGTCGTGGACGTTTTCCGCCAGCGCCTCCGCGAGCGCGGCAAGCTCCAGCGGCAATTCTATGTCGGAAACGTCGATGGGATGTGGGTCGTAGGTTGTGTTCATGGGGTGTCCTTGGTGGTGGTTGCTCCATCATCGACCACCCATCCGGCGGCCGCAATGACTTTAAGAATTTCGGAAACTGTCTTGGCGTCATCAGTTGCAATTCGGCTAGGCTCAGGATTTCCATCCTTGTCCAGTCTATTTGCGGCTTTCTTATTGGCCGCATCTATCGCGTCGGCGACCTCTTGTAAAATCTTGCCGTAGGGAACAAGAGCCGCATGCCGCCGCATTTGCTTTTGGCGATTTGCCTTGACATATCCTGATTTAGCCAATTCTTCCACGTTTTCCTGCGTCGGATCATTCAAATTCCATCGTTTTATCCCGCGCATCAACAAGAACGCCATCCAGCGATTATGCTCGGACTCGGCTAGGTTTTCTTTCAATTTTGGAGATTCCAGCGCGGCGACAAGTGAACGAGAATTTCCGGGGATGGGTTCAAAAGCTCTCGCATCCGCATTCCAGCAAAAACCGGCCAGCCTGAGAATTGTTCGAATCCCAAATGCGGAAGCCCGACTGGATTCCTTGTCGAACATTGAAGTGTTCAGCCAATCCGCATGGCTGAATTGATCCGTGGGCGTGTGTCGATACAGCCAATTTCTGTATTCGGCGGCTCTGTCCTGTTGTTCGTCCACCACGGTTGCCTTCGTATAGATTGAAGATAGGCAGCCGAACGAGGACGGCATCAAACCGAGTTTTCGCATACTATGAATTCTCATTTCCGTTTCGTCGGAACGGACACGTACGAAGAACACTTCGTCAACTCGCAATTTGACGCCGCGTTCAAGGTAGCGTCGGGACATCTCGGTTGCAAGCCGGAAATTAACTGAATCATCCTGCATTGCGACTACAACGCGATTCCATGGACCATGTTTTTCCATTTCAGCGTCAAGCCATTCCCAGAATTCCCCGGAGCGTACGTCGCATTGCTTGAAATCGAGGTTGTATTCCCGAACAGCATCTGGAGCCGAAGCTTTGAAAGAGGCGTAGGATTGTTCTAGCGCATCAACTATGTCGGCCGAAAAAGACGTGCCTGG
>JAFZIJ010000114.1 GCA_017554445.1 Victivallales bacterium | reverse complement strand
ATTCCTTCGCGGCGGCCATCATCAGCTGATAGCCCTGCGCGTAGGAGACGATCTTCGCGGCGTACAACGCCTTGCGCAAATCAGCGACCAACTGCTTCTTGTCGCCCGTGAACGGAACGACATCGCCTTTCAGCACGCCGCTGGCCGTGACGCGTTCTTCCTTAATGGCGGACAGGCAGCGCGCGAACACCGCTTCGCCGATCAACGTCAACGGCATGCCCGCATCCAATGCCGCGATGGCCGTCCATTTGCCTGTGCCTTTCTGGCCTGCCGTATCGAGAATCAAATCGACGACCGCGTTGCCTTCGGCATCCTTGTAGCCAAGGATATCACGCGTGATTTCAATCAGATAGGAATTCAGTTCGCCTTCATTCCACTCCGCGAAAACGTCGTGCATCTCCTGATTCGTGAAACCGATGGATTTCATCATGTGATACGTCTCGCAGATCAACTGCATGTCGCCGTATTCGATGCCGTTGTGGATCATCTTGACGAAATGGCCTGCACCGTTTTCGCCGACCCAGTCGCAGCACGGCTCGCCTTTGTCCGTATGAGCACAGATCTTCTGGAAGATGTTTTTCACGAGCGGCCATGCGGCGGGGCTGCCGCCAGGCATCATGCTCGGACCGATCAACGCGCCTTCCTCACCTCCGGAAACGCCTGTGCCGATGTACAAAAGACCTTTGGATTCAAGATATTGCGTACGACGAGTCGTATCCGGGAAATGGCTGTTGCCACCGTCGATGATGATGTCGCCCGGCTCCATTTCGGGAATCAGCAGTTCGATGAAATCATCAACTGGCTGGCCGGCCTTGACCATCAGCATGACCTTATGCGGGCGCTTCAGATTCGCGATCAATTCTTTGATACTATGAGCACCGATAACGTTTTTGCCTTTGCCGCGACCATTGACAAAGTCATCGACCTTGCTCACGGTACGGTTGAAGCAGGCGACCGTGAATCCCTTGCTTTCCATGTTCAGAATCAAATTCTCGCCCATGACGGCAAGTCCGATCAGACCGATATCAGCTTGTTGCATTGTTGGCTCCTAGATTGTGATGGTTTGTTAGAGGTAACGACGGCGTCCCGCCGTCGGGATTGAACACCTTTTTAATAATATATACTATCATTGGAAAAATCTAGTATTCTAGAAATCTAGTCATTACTGCGTTCTCAGCCGCGGGTCTAGCGCGTCTCGCACGGCGTCGCCGAAGATGTTGGCCGGCAGAACCAAGCCCAACATGAAAACGAAAGCAGAGCAAAGTTTCCACCAGATGATCGGATCACGCGTCAGTTCCGTCCGCGCGTCATTGATCATCGAGCCCCATGAGACCGTGTCCGCTCCGACGCCGATGCCCAGATACGTCAGCACGGCTTCTGCCAACACGCCGCTGGAGAATCTCAGAACCGCCGTAATGAGAACAAGATGCATGACATTCGGGATGATGTGGCGAAGCAAAATCCGCCATGTCGATGTCCCCATCGCCACAGAGGCTTGCACGAATTCCGCCTCACGCAACCGTAACGTCTCGCCGCGTAGTAGTCGATACAGTCCTGTCCATGAGGCGATTCCCATCGCGACGCATAGCTGCGGCAGCCCCGTACCGAAAATCAGCATGAACGCCGCGATGAAGAGCACCGTCGGAACAGAGCTGAACACCGTGCAAACGTATTGCAACGCGTCATCGACAAAGCCGCCCATGTAGCCGGATATGACGCCGCTGAACAGCGCGAACGGCACGGCCAACAACGTCGTCAAAATGCCGATGACCATGCCTGTGCGGATGCTTTTCAACGCCTGAACAAACACGTCCATACCGATACGATCCGTTCCAAGCCAGTGCTGTCCAGGATATTTCAACTTTGGCTGAACACGATGGACGCCCTCTTCATCCGTCGCCGTCTCATACATGAACGACACGTCCGACAACGGCGCGGAATATGTTTTCTCTTTCTTCTCCGACAACGGCTTCAGCAGATAATCCAACGCGGACGCGCCACGATCATAGACGACGGCATTCGTCTCCGGATTGCGGCGAATTTCGCCATTTTCATCCTTCAATGCACGCCGCCAGCCGACGCTGTCCGCCAACGCGATTACAACGTACAGGCAGAGCACGAAAAAGCAGATCACCGCCCCACGACGCTGACGCACTTCGCGATACGCCAGCCGCCAGTATTCACGGCGGCTCAGCCGCCAGCCAATCAACGTCAGAACCGCCAGCAACAACACCACCAGCAAATTCTGAAACCACCAGCTATTCCATATTTCTTTAATCATATTCAAATCCTAAACATTCTTTTCTGTTTTAACGAAGAGCTTCCACATGTCATCCTTTTCTCCGCGCGAAGCGCTTTCATACCGCCTGAACAGACAGACCATGAACTTCAAGCTTCCGCATGACGTTGTTTCCGCTTGCGCGAAGCGTGACGAACCGCCGAGCCGCAGGCAGCCGTTGAAAGTCTTTCCTTTTAGATTTCATATTCATACCTGAAGTCTTCTGATTTTACCGGCGTCTGCGGCGAGGCATTCTGTCTATTCCGTGTATTCAGTGGACTGTCTGAATTCGTGTTCATTCGTGTCCATTCGTGGTTTCCTAAAATCAGCCAAGCCGGATTCTTGGATCGACGATGGAGTAGCAGATATCCGCCAAAAGCAGACCGATAATGTAGAGCACGGAGCCGAGAAACACCATCGCGCGAACGATGGCGAAATCCTGCGCGCCCAACGCCGTGATTGTGTAGCCACCGAGCCCCGGAATACTGAAGAAGTTCTCCAGCAGCATGTTACCCATCATCAACGTCAACAACTGCAACGGCACGTTCGTCAGAATCGGAATCATCGCGTTCTTCAAAACGTGCAGGAAAAGAATCTGCGATTCAGCAAGGCCTTTAGCCCGCGCCGTCCGCACGTAGTCGCGGTTGATTTCCTCCAAAAACAGCGTTCTGTACAGACGGACACCGCCGCCGATTCCGCTGACCGTTCCAACTAAAATCGGCAATACGAGGAACTTCCACATGTCCATGCCTTGCAGGAAGCCCGAAACAGGCGTCCACCGCAAAAGTTTCGCAAAGAAGTACTGCCCTGCGATGATGTAAATCAGGCCTGAAATCGACATCAATGCGACGCATAGAAACTGCGTCACGACATCCGAAACGCTCCCGCGTTTCGTCGCGACAATCATCGCCAAGATGATGTTAATCAACAACGTAGCCAAGAAAATCGGCGTCGAGACGCACAGCGACGGCAATGCGCGGCGGCGGATTTCGCCGCCGATCGACTCCTGCGTCATGTCCGAATGGCCAAAATTGCCCCACAGCATCGCAAGGCTCTTGCGGAAGAAAATCGTCTGTGTCAACTTCTGCGCACCATTCGCCTCTCCGTTCCAGAAAAGCGGCACTTCGTAGCCATGCGCTTCCTTCCAGCGTTCCACCTGCAATGGATCCATGTTCTTCTCGCCCAACGCTTGACGTGCCATGTCGTCAGGCGTGTTCACCATGAAGAAGAGTACGAAAACCAAAACATTCACGCCGAGCAACGTCGGTACCACATACAACAAACGTCTGATGATATATGCAAGCATAAGTCCTTACCCCTCAATCCTTTTTCCGCCAAATCAACAGCAGTCCGCCGAGATAGACCAAAGCAATCGCCACATAACCGGGCCACACAATCGGCTGGTTGTATTTCCGACGGAACGCGTTGCGCGCATCGTGGTCGATACGCAGGCATTTCTTGAACGTCTTGGACATGTGGTGCGGCTTGTAGTTCTTCAGCCAACCATGCGTCAGCACAAGGCTCTTCGGATGATAGCCCCAACAGCAGGGCGCGTCTTCCTGAAGGATACGCAACGCCTTCTGGATCAATGCCATGCGTTCTGGCCCATTATTCATCGACTCCAACTGATGGAACACTTTGTCAAACTCTGGAGACGAATAGTTCGTTTTGTTCGAACCGCCGCCTTGGCTGGCCGCGGCGCTGTTTTCGCTGGCGAACAGGAAGAGGAAGTTCTCCGGATCGGGATAGTCCGCCACCCAGCCGGAGAACAACAGCTGCCAGTCGCCTTTGTTCACTTTGTCACGGAAGCGGTTCAAATCCGTAAGCCGTTCTTCCAGAACGATTCCAAGCTTCGACATCTTATCCCGCATCCAGAGAAAACCCGCCTTTGACTGCGAGCCGGAGCCTGACGCGTCATAATGCAGGACGAGCGGCTTGCCATCCGCTCCCACGCCGTTCGGATAGCCAGCCTCCACCATCAGCTGTTTCGCGCGCTCCACGTCCAGACGGACGATTTTCTGCTCCTTTTCATCCCAACGGCAAGTAAACGGATTGACGCCCTCCTTGCCTTCCTGGCAACCGTAAATGCCTGGTGCCAAAATGCTTTGGCTCATCACGCCACGACCGTTCATGAAGATGTCGATGTACTCTTGATAATCCAACACGATCGAAATGGCCTGCCGCAACTTCTTCTGCTTCGGATCCATACCACCGACAACAGGATCCAACATGTTGAAGCCCAAATAGAAAGACGTTGCGCTCACGGAGCTGATCATTTGCATGCCCTTCTCCGCCATTTCGGGAGAAAGCCCCATGTCGCCGTTCGTCTCCATGTTCACGGCGGCGTCGTACATATCCGACGGAATGCCGCTTGTGTCATAGTAGCCTTGCAGAAATTTGATCCATACAGGAATCGATTCGCGTTCAAACTGGAATCGTATCTGCTTGATAAACGGCATCTTCTGGCCTTTGTCCGCCATCAGCCCAGCCGCCTTGTCCTCCGCAGAGGCATCCCAATCGTAGAAATCGTCACGGAAATTCGGATTCGCCTTCAGCGTCAAAAAGTCGCGCAAGTTACAGTCCGTCATCATGTACGGCCCTGTTCCGAGCGGCCAGTTTTTGAACGCAAAACCCGCATCGACAATGGCAGGCTCCGCAAAGAACTCCAACGCCTCATACGGCACAGGCGAGAAGAAATGCAACGCCATCCAATACAACGCCTGCGGATATTTGCGCGGCATGATGATTTTAAATGTATTGTCATCAATGACTTCCACGCCTTGCAACGAAATCTTGCGGTAGTCCGGCAGCACCGTGTAGCGTTCCGGATTCAGGCCGCGTTTCTGCTGTTCCTCCTCCAACCGTGCGACTTCCGCCTTGATGGCCGTCGAACATTCGTCCATGCCCGTGATGAAGGAAAGGAATGTGCTGTAGATGGGCGACGACAGCCGCGTGTCGCAAAGCCGCGTCAACGCCACTTTGAAATCATTCGCCGTCATGATGCGCGTGTCCTGCTTTGGGAATGACGCAATGGATTTGATTCCAGCGATTTCCTCCAGTTTCACGCCTTTGTAGGAAGGTGTTCCGTCCGCTTCTTTTGCAAAACACGGATGCGGCTGGTATTTCACACCTTCCTTCAAATGGATGACGTATTCGACGCGCGCCACGTCCGCCGACGGCGGATCGCCCGGCAGAACGGAACCGTCTTTACCATAATATATAGGCTTCGGCACTTCCGTCGCGAGCATCGGTCTAAGTTCATACGGACGCTTCAGATAATCGTAGCAGAACGGCATTTCGACGATGCTGTCCAGCAGTTCGCCTTCATGGACATAGTACGACACGGCGGGATCGAACGTCTTGAATTCGCTGCTGAAGCTTGTGAAATACGTGTCACCCTCCGAAATGGAGGCCGGCCATGGATTGTTCGTGCAACTTCGCAACAGCAGGCAAAGCGCCGCCATCACAACCGTCACCGCAATTGTCCAACTGATTTTTGCTTTATTCATTGTAAAAAAGAGTTTTTTCTAGATTTTCTAGATTTTCTAGATTTTCTAGAGTATTAAGCCTTAAGGCGTAAGGTTTTAATCTCAAATGGCCTAAACGCCAATTCCACTTCTGCGCCGCAGCAGTCGCAATCGCCTTCCGTGAACGGAACTTCCACGCCGTTGCCTTCCAGCATGTCCGTTTCATAAACCTTTTTGAACGGCAGGCTCAGATGCAGCACGCAGTCCGTCCGCTCATGGTTCGATTCGTACAGGCGAAGGATCAAATCGCCCGAACCGTCTTCCGCAGGCTTCATGCATTCGAGAATGATGTTCGCCTTGTCACAGCGAAGCAGGCTCAAATCGCCACCGCCGTTGCCGAAAGCCATCTGGACGGGATAGTTCAGCTCATAACCGAGCGTGACCGCCAGATTCACGTAGTTCGGCTCGTCCTCCGGCTCCCACATCGTGAACGCGTAGGTAAAATGCTGGATGCCTTTGTCCGCCCAATGGTCGGGTGCCAACGGCGACCGCAACAGCGTCATGTTCATGCTGTTGCCTTCAACGTTCACACCGTATTTGCAGTCATTTAGAATCGCCGCGCCACGCTGTCCGCCTTCGACCAGAGCCGTCCATTTCTGGTTGCAGACCTCGAAGCGGTTCGCGTCGTACGGACGTGTCGCATGTGTCGGACGCGACACATGGCCGAACTGAATTTCATGAAGCGCCTCATCCGAATGGACGTTCACGGGGAAGTTCACTTTCAACATCTTATGATTCTCACGCCAATCGACCGTCGTCCGGAATTCCAGATGCGCGGAACTCGCCGACAGCACGATATCCTGCGTGAATAGCGAATCATGAATCTTCCGTGTCACGCGAAGCATGCCGAAGACAGGCCCTTGCGCCACGACTTCCACCGTCGCCTTCTGTTCGATTTCAAACGGCGTCATCTTGTACATGCTGTCGATATCCCATGCGTCATACGCACCGGGCACGTCTTTGTACATGCGCAGACTGTTGCCCGGAGCCGCCATGAACTCCTGCGTGGAATCGCAGTTCCGTGCGCTCGTCAGTTCGCCCAACGCATTGAATCTGAATTCGACGACGCCGTTGTCCAACTTTGTCTTCGTCGCCTTCACGCCTTCGCCGCGTTCGCCGTAGTACGGCTTCGCTTCCGTCAGCGTCGTCCAACCGCAGGCTGGCAGATAAACTTCCGCATACGTCTTGCCGTCCAGCGTCTGAACGGCAATCATTTCGTCGTTCGCATCCTTCGCGCCTTTGAACGGCAGTTCGACAACCGCCCAGCGGTCGAATGACAGCGAATTGAAATACGTCACTTTCTTCTTGCTAGGTGACACCAACGACTTGATGGCGTTCGCCGTCAGGCCGTTCGCTTCTTTCTGGATGTCGTCGTAAAGCTTTTCCGCCGCCTGATAGACTTCATGGATGGAGGAGCCTGGAATGATATCGTGGAACTGATTCAGCAACACGCCTTTCCACATGCGGTCCGCCGCTTCGTCCGGATATTTCATATTCTTGATCGACTGCGCGACGCCGCCCCAGAATTCCAATTCATGCAACGCGACTTCGCTCTTGCGGTTGCCGCGCTTTGTCTTCGCCTGCGTCGTGTAGGTTCCGCGGTGGCACTGATAGTAGAGTTCGCCAACCCACGTCGGCAACGCCGCCTTCTCGTCGATGCCTTCGAAATATACTTTAGGCTCAACGATTTGCGTCTTCGGCAATCCTTCCAAATCCGCTTCACGGCGCAGAAATTCCAGATGGTTGCGCGTCGGTCCGCCTCCGCCGTCGCCGTAGCCAAACGGCACAAGACGGCCGCTGTGGATGGAATCCTTCTGGACGCGTTCGCGCCAACGTGCGAAAATCGCACTCGGGAACGTCTGCGAATTATAATCGTTATGCAGGTAGGAGAGCATCTTCGTGCCATCGATACCCTGCCACCAGAAGATGTTGTACGGGAACGGATCCGCGCCGTTGTACGTCCAGAAGATCTTCTGCGTGCTGAACCATTTGATGCCGCAGCCTTTCATGATCTGAGGAACCGCTCCGCTGTAGCCAAAAACGTCCGGCAGCCACATGATCTCCGTATCGATGCCGAATTCGTCTTTGAAATATTTCTTTCCTTTCTGGAATTGGCGGATCAGCGATTCACCGCCGGAAATATTCGTGTCCGCCTCCACCCACATGGAGCCTTCCACAAGCCACTGGCCGCGTTTGACGGCTTTCTTAATCCGTTCATACAGATCCGGATAGAGCGTTTTCACGCGGTCGTAGAGATACGCCTGGCTTTGCAGGAACTTGTATTCGGGATACTCGTCCATCAACGCCAACTGGTTGGAGAACGTGCGGACGCATTTGCGCTCCGTCTCCTCCAACGTCCACAACCACGCCACGTCGATATGCGAATGGCCGAAGCAGCTCATCATCGGCGCCGTGCTGCCATTGTGGCACGACAGGACTTTCGCCAAAATCGCGCGCCCCGCCTTGGTGGTCTTATCCCGTTCGGCTTCAGACAGTTCCAAATCAACCGTCAGCGTCATATCCTTCAACGCGTCGTCAATCATCGCCACGCGGAGCGACTCCTTGTCGGCGATGCCGTCACGCAATTGCAAGAGGCATTCCACATCCAGCCACAACTGGTAAATATGCTCGTTCCAAACACCGAACGTGCTACGTCCAAGACGTTGCGGCGCATTGACATGTGGTTCCGCATCAAACCATTCCGGGTGCGGGCCGCCACCGCTTGTTCGCGGATTGCCGCCAAACGTCTCCGCCAGAATCTCAAACGTCTCGCCGCCTTTCGCCTTCGCCGCCAACAGCAGTTCGCGGCCGCTGTTGTCACGAGCGCCACGTGCAATGCCGTTCACCCAAATGGCCGATTCCATGCCGCCTGGTTCAAATTTTAGCACAACTCGCTTACCTTTCGCACTTTGCGGCACTTTCACCGTCCCCTTGAACCATCCCAACTGCCATTCCGTCCCCCAGACGTCGCCGGGCTTCACTTTCTTAAACGCTTGCTTTTTCGCGACTTCTGGAAGCATGTTGTCATCCGTGACAAAACAGGACAGCTCCACTTCGCCAAGCTCGCTATAGAAAAGCCGTGTCAACGCATTGCGCCAATTTTCAACTCTTCGACGCCATTCCGGATTCAAGGTCATTTGATTCGTCTCCTGAAATTATATTTATTAATGGTTGTTATTCGATGATGCTGACGCTCCATGCCGTTTTCCAGCCCTCCTGCTTCATGACAACAGCTCATCTACTAACATACTTCCTTTTTATATAAAAGAAAAGCCTTTTTGATTTTTTTCAGGCGTCCGTTTTCACTTTTTCCACTTTCAGCGTATATTGTCTCATTACCAATTTTCAATCCAACACATTTCCACGGAGTTTTCAACATGAGATCAAAGCAACAACTCATCCAAGACGTCTTGGCGGCAATCGACGCCAATCGCGAAAAAATCATCGACATCGGAACGACCGTCTGGAAAAATCCGGAGCCCGGCTACAAGGAATTCAAGACCTCCGAACTCGCCGCCAAAACATTGACGGACATCGGCCTCCCGCCGAAACGCAATCTCGCCATCACAGGCATGCGGGCGGATTTGAACGGCGTCAAGCCCGGCCCAGCCCTCGCCATCTGCGGTGAAATGGATTCACTGATCATCCCGACGCATCCCGAATGCGATCCCGCCACGGGAGCCGCCCATGCCTGCGGCCACAATTCGCACATCGCCTCCATGCTTGGCGCGGCCATCGGTCTCGTCCAAGCCAATGCCAAAAACGACATCTCCGGCAAGATCGCCTTCATCCCCTGCCCAGCAGAGGAATGCATCGAAATCGAATGGCGCAATAAATTGATTAAAGAAGGCAAAATCAAGGCGTTGGGTGGCAAAGCCGCTCTGATTCTGGATGGTGTTTTCGATGACATCGACATGTCCATCATGAACCACCTCTCCGGCGGCGGTTATGGCGCGACGGACCACAATGGCTTCTGCATGAAGGTCGTCACGTTCCACGGCAAAAGCGCCCACGCGGCCGGCGGTCCGCAGCATTCCATCAACGCCCTCAGCGCCGCCAATCTCGCGCTGCACGCCCTCGCCCTCCTCCGCGAAACATATTCAGGCGACCGCTTCATCCGCTCCCACGGCATTCTGACGCATGGCGGCGAATCCGTCAACATCATTCCGGACAGCGTCACCATCGAATATCAGCTCCGTGCGGAAAAATTGGACAAAATCCGTGTGCTTTCGGACAAATTCGACCAATGCATGCGCGGTTGCGCCATGGCCATCGGTTGCACCGTTGATATCACAACCACAGCGGGTTACATGCCGCTTGACAACGACGACGAGCTCTGCAACTGCTTCGCGGACGCCGTTCCCATCGCCGATCCGGCCGCCGCTCGCCCCGTCTGCAAGAACGGCTTCTCCATGGGTTTGACGGACATGGGCGACCTTTCCGTCATCATGCCCGCCATCCACGGCTACTGCCCGGGCGCCGCTGGAACAGGCCACGGAACGGACTACCGCATCGTCGATCCCGAACACGCCTACATCGTCAATTCCAAGATATTGGCCATCATGGCGATAGACCTTCTCTACGGCGACGCTGAACGCGGCCGCATGATCGCCGCCCGCAAACGCGACCGCCTGCCGATTGAAAAATACCGTGAAATCATGGACTCTTTCACGAGCTTCTCGACGACACGTGAGCAGGCGTAACATCCTCCACTAATTTTTTACAGAAAAAACATCATCTGCCCCCCCTATTTATTTGAATTAAAGTGGGGGGGCATTATTTTAATAATAATATCTTTTTTCAAGGCCCTAATCCCCTTTTTTATGAAACCCCCTCCCATCCACCTTTAAATTTATAGGAGTGCGCATTGAACGATGAAGGAAATTCTGCGCTTTGAGAATATTACGAAACGCTACGGCCAGAATACCGTACTCGACAATGTAACGCTTTCCATAAATGAAGGTGAAGTGTTTTCCCTACTGGGGCCCAGTGGTTGCGGGAAAACAACGCTTCTCCGAATCTGCGGTGGTTTTGAAGTTCCAGATGAAGGACGCGTAATTCTCGATGGCGTCGATATTTCCGACTTGCCGGCAAATCAGCGCGCCGTCCGCACCGTCTTCCAAAACTATGCCCTCTTCCCGCACATGACCGTGTGGGAGAACATCGCGTTCGGCCTTAAGGCCACGGGCGTCGATGCCAAGACGATCAAAGAGGAAGTTCCTAAATATCTTGAACTGGTGCAATTGACTGGTTATGAGAACCGCAAGCCTGGCCAGCTCTCCGGCGGCCAGCGGCAGCGCGTCGCCATCGCCCGCGCCCTGATCAACAAGCCGAAAGTCCTCCTCCTGGACGAACCGCTCGCCGCGTTGGATCTCAAACTCCGCCAGCGGATGCTCATCGAATTGGACACCATCCATGACGACGTCGGCATCACGTTTATTTTCGTGACGCATGACCAGCAGGAGGCCATGAGTATCAGCGATCATATCGCCGTCTTCCGCGCTGGCAAGCTTGAGCAGATCGGCACGCCGCCCGAACTCTATGAAGCGCCGCGCACAAGTTTCGTCGCCGCCTTCATCGGCGACACCAACTTCTTCGAAGGCCATGTCGCATCCGTCGAAGGCGACTACTGCAAACTCAAAATCGACGGATTCCCGACCATCAACCTCTACAACGACAAAAAGGTCCATGTCGGCGAGAAGATCCACGTCTCCATCCGCCCGGAGAAATTCATGGTCTCGCTGAACAAGCCGGAGAAGACGGACGCGAATACGAACATCTTGCACGGCAAGGTCGAAGAGGTCATCTATCTGGGGCCGCACACACGATATTGGATTCGCGTCGATGACTGGCGCGTCTCCGTCGTCCAACAGCATTTCGGCTTCGCTTTGGACGAACGCCGCATCAAATGGGACGATGACGTATGGCTGAAATTCGAGGCCGACAACGCATACATGCTTGAACATTACGCGGAAGACGATGAGCAGCTGCTCGCCCTTCCGGACATTGACGAAACGGAAAACACGGAAGAAACCACCTCTGAAGCACCTGAACCTGATAAGACCGAGAAGCAAGAAGAATGAAACTACGGAAATTCGTCAACTGGATTATTGGAGCGCCCTCTTTTGTCTGGTTGGTCGTCTTCTACGCCATCCCCATGCTCCTTGTGTTTCTGATCGCGTTCAAGCCAGTCGATCCGTTTGGCGGCATCGGCAAAGGCTTCACGATGAAGACATGGTTCGATCTAGGGAACCCAAGCTATCCGTCCATTATCTGGCGAACGCTCTGGCAGGGCGTCGTCTCGACGGCCGTTTGTGTTGCGCTTTCCGTGCCCATCAGCTACCAGCTGTCGCGCATGAACAGCAAGCTGAAAAACGTCTTCCTGCTGTTGATCATCGTCCCGTTCTGGACGAACTTCCTGATTCGCATCTACGCCTGGAAGATGTTCCTCCATCCAGACGGCGCATTCAAGCATCTCCTTGTCTTCATTGGACTTGCACAAGAATCCACGACGCTTCTCTATAACCAGTGGGCCGTCCTCGTCGTCATGATCTACACCTATCTGCCGTTCGCCGTCCTGCCCATCTACACGGCCGCGGAAAAATTCGACTTCTCGTTGCTGGACGCCGCTAAAGACTTGGGTGCCAGTTCTTTCTATGCGTTCAGACGCGTTTTTCTGCCGTCCATCAGCAAAGGCATCGGCACGGCGATCATGGTCGTTCTCATCCCCGCGCTCGGTGCCTATCTGATTCCGGATCTGGTCGGTGGACCGACCTCCGAACTCATCGGCGACAAGATTGCGCAGCGTGTCTTCGTGGATCGTAACCTGCCGCACGCCAGTGCCTTGTCCGCGCTGCTGATGTTCGTCGTGTTCCTGCCGCTTGTCTTGACCAGTTGGATCAAGAAGATCCAGCAGAAGAAGCAAAAGTCTGAATAAGAAGGAGAAACGCCATGAAAGTCATTCGCCATAGCCGCATCCCCTTCATCGTCACGCTTTTGACGCTTGTGTTCCTCTACACGCCGCTTGTACTCGTCGCGATCGCGTCGTTCAACGCCAGCAAATACGGCGGTTCATGGGCCGGTTTCTCCATGAAATGGTACATCAAACTGTTCCATGAGCCGGACATCTGGAACGCGCTCGTCAAAACGCTCGTCATCGCCGTCATCTCCACCGCGATCTCCACGGTTCTCGGCACGCTCAGCGCCCTTGCGCTCCATCGCTCCACTAGCAAGCTGAAGGCCATTTACTACGCGCTCGTCCACACGCCGCTCGTCGTGCCGGACATCCTGCAGGGCATCAGTCTCCTGCTGCTCTTCGTCACGATTTTCTCGGTCTGCAGTCCGCTTCTGGCCCCGCTTGGCATCAAGATGGAGCTCGGCCTGACAACCATCATCATCGCGCATATCACGTTCTGCATGAGCTATGTGACCATGGTCGTGCTCGAACGCCTCCATGAGTTCGACAACTCCCTTATCGAAGCCGCGCAGGATCTCGGCGCATCCGGCCTTTACACGTTCTTCCGCGTCACGCTTCCTCTCATCCTGCCGGGCATCATCGCCGGTGCGCTCTTCGCGTTCATGCTCTCCTTCGACGATTTCGTCATCACGTTCTTCGTCAAAGGCGCAGGCGACACCACCCTGCCCGTCTATATCCAAAGTGCCATCCGCCACGGCAAGAACACCGCCGTGCTCAACGCACTGTCCGTTGTCTTTCTTATTCTTACGTTTATTATCGTATTCTCGGGCCAGAAACTTCTAACCATGAAAACGGAGGAACACAAATGAAGCACACCCTTGTCTCTTGCGCATTCGCCCTGATTGCCGTCGTCTGCCTTGTCTCCTGCGGAAAACCGAAACAGACGTTGCACATCTACAATTGGGGCGATTATCTCGCTGACAGCGTTGTTGAAAAGTTCGAAAAGGAATTCAACTGCGAAGTCAAAATCGATGTCTTCGACTCCAACGAAGCCATGTATGCCAAGCTGAAGGCCGGTGCCGGCGGCTACGACATCATCGTCCCCTCCTCCTACATGGCCAAGACCATGTACGAACAGGGCATGCTTGCCGATATCGACATGTCGCTCCTGCCCAATGTCAGCGGTAATTTCGACAAGTCCTACGAAAACCTGGTCATCGACAAAGAGATGAAATACACCGTCCCTTATTTCGTCAGCTTCACCGGCATCGGCTATGATCCGGAAAAGGTCAAGAACTTCGAGCCGTCTTGGCGCATGTTCGAGAAGCCCGAAATCGCGAAGCGTTGCAGCCTCCTCAACGATCAGCGCGAAACCATCGGTGCCGCCCTCCTGACGCTCGGCTATGATGTCAACTCCACGGACCAGAAGCAGATCGACGAAGCCGTCGCTCTCGTCAATGTCTGGAAGAAGAACATCGCCAAATTCGAAGTGGATGACGCCAAACGCGCCCTCGCCACCGGCGAATTCTATCTCATCCACAACTACAGCGGTGATATGATCCAAGTTTCCATGGAAAAGCCCGCCATCAAGTTCATCATCCCGAAAGAAGGCGGCACCGTCACGTTCGACTGCTTCGCCATAACCTCCAGCAGCCAGAATTCCAAACTCGCGCATGATTTCATCAACTTCATGTACCGCCCGGACATCTCCGCAGAGAACATGGATGAAATCGGCTATGTCTCCCCCAACACCGCCGCCGTCGCCCTCGTCTCCGACGAGATGAAGAACAATCCCGTCTTCAACCTCCCCGCTGAGGAACGCGCCAAATGCAAACCGTTGCTCGACCTCGGCGCCGACAACGAAAAGTACACCAAAGCGTGGGATAAGATCCGCGAGGAATAAAGCTTTCAGCTTTATGCTTATGGCTTATAGGCTGATGGCCTATGGGCAAAGCAAGCCTGCGTGAAGGCGCTAAAGGCTAAAGGCTCACGTCTTTAGCCTTTAGTTGCTTTTATTATGTTGTCTTTTAACATTAAACTTCAAGCTTTTAGCCATAGGCCATAGGCCATAAGCTTTGAGCTTCAGCTCAAAATATGCGAACGTGCGCCAAAATCAATCTCTTTCTGAAAGTTCTCGGAACGCGGGCGGACGGTTACCACGAATTGGAAACCGTCTTTTTGCCGATTCCCGAACTTTTTGATGACGTGACAGTTACGCCATCCGACAAGCCGTCTTTGTCCATTTCCTGCAACGACCATGAATTGGAAACGGAAAAGAACCTCTGCCTGAAGGCCGCTCGCGCCTTCTGCAGTCAGACCGGTCTGCCGCAAGCCTTCCATGTGGAACTTGTCAAACGAATTCCCGTCGCGGCCGGCCTGGGTGGCGGCTCGTCGGACGCTGCCGCCACGATTTTGCAACTGAACGGTTTTCTCCAAAAGCCGCTTTCACATGGTGAGCTTGTCAAGCTCGCGGCCACCGTCGGAGCGGATGTTCCGTTCTTTCTGAATCCAACGCCATCCGCCGCGACTGGCATTGGCGACATCTTGTCACCGATTGATTTGTCCGCCAAATTGGACGTGCTCGTCGTTTCGCCGGGCATTCCCATTCCCGTGAAATGGGCCTACGACCACTGCAAAACGCACCCCTCCGTCACATTGGACGAATTCCGCAAGGCCTGCGCTTCCTCTTCCTCTGAAGAGATCGCCAAGCTCTGCCATAACGATTTGGAATACGCCATTTTCGACAAATTTCCATTGATCGCCATGATGCGCGACCATCTTCTTGCCAAAGGCGCGTTATGTGTCCATGTCTCCGGCAGCGGCTCGTCGCTTTTCGCCATCTTGCCACAGCACCGCCATGACATCCGCGACGATTTCGTAAACGCCTTCCAGGATGTCTCCACGTTGTCAGTCTCCTCCTGATGCTCTTCCACATCTCTGCGTCTCTGTGCCTCTGCGCCTCTGTGTTAAAAACTCTGTGCCTCTGTGCCTCTGCGTTAAAACTCTGTGCCTCTGCGCCTCTGTGTTAACAACTCTGTGTCTCTGCGCCTCTGTGTTAAAAATTCTCGTCTTTGTGTCAACCATCATCTTATGTATTCATCGTGAATACCTTAGACTCCAATCTAGCACTTTTCGCCTGGAACGGCGTTGCTTTCCAGACGCCTAAACGTTGGGAGTTGTCCGTCAACGAACTCGTCAAAGGCGTCTCGCGAATCGTTCTTGAAGACGATTTCGGCCCGCGCCTTGAACTGGACTGGACGACACCGCGCTCTCACTCCGAAACAGAGCGCTTCCGTAAACGGTCGCTTGAATACATTAAAATCATCGATGAAAAGTCGCGTTCCGTCACGCCGCTCGCCGCCCTCCCGGACGAATGGACCGCCCATCTCTATCGCATGTCGGACGACTCCTTTCTCGCGACCGCCTACATGGTTCCGCCATCTTCAGACGCGCCGTTCGTGTTCTTCCGCATCCACTTCACAAAAGGCACGCCCGAACTACCGGAAACGTGCTGCCGCCAGATTCTCAAGTCATTCTCCTGGAAATCACAAGGCCAATCGCCATGGGCGTTCTACGACATCCATTTCACGCTTGACCGCTGTTTCCGCCTCACGAGCACATCTCTTCTGGCCGGCCAAAAACTTCTCACCTTCGAATGGCGGCTTCGCCGTCTTTTCATATGGCATTTTTCTTTGGCGGATTATATTACAAGAGACGCCACGCCAGCCAAATGGTGCGCGGATTTTCTGAACAAATTCAAGCTCCTGCCAGCCCCGCGTTGGACCGCCGTCGATGACACCACCATCGTCGCCACCCGCAAAAAGCTCTATTTTCTCGGCCAATTTGAAGAGATTGGACGGCTTTGCTACCAATACAAAGCCTTCTGCCAGCCTCTCCCCGAACAGAACACCATCCGCCTTGTCGTATATAATTACCGTAGCCACAAAGACCTGCAAAAACTCGAACAGAGCCATTTCACATGCTGACCTACCAATTCGAAAATAGAACCGCCATCGTGACCGGCGGCTCCCGCGGCATCGGTGCCGCCACCGTCAAAGCTCTCCTCCAAGCGAAAGCGACCGTCGTCGCCGTCTATTCCAGCAATGACGAAGCCGCCAGCCAATTCAAGGAATCACTTGGCGAACTCGCTGCAAATCTGACACTTGCGAAATTAAACGTCGCCGACTACGCGCAGGCGGAAGACTTCTTCCGCCGTTTTGACGAAGAGCATCCGACGTTGGACATTCTCGTCAATTCCGCCGGCATCCGCCGCGACGCCGTCGCCGCCATGATGTCGGAGGAATCATGGCGATCTGTCATCGACGTCAATCTCACGGGAGCTTTCAACATGTCCAAACTGGCCATCCAGAGGATGTTGCAGAAACGCTACGGACGGATCATCCACGTGACGTCGCCATCTGGCCGCATGGGCATCGAAGGCCAGGCCAACTACGCCGCCTCCAAGGCGGGCCTCGTCGCCATGGCCAAATCGATCTGCAAAGAAACGGCTCGCCGCAACATCACCGTCAACTGCGTTTCGCCTGGTTTCATCGACACGGATTTCATCGCCAACCTTCCGCCCGAACAATTGGATGCCTATCGCAAGTCCGTCCCGATGAAGCGTTTCGGCACTCCGGAGGACGTCGCCAACGCCATCCTTTTCTTCGCGTCCGAAGAATCCGCCTACATCACAGGCTCCGTTTTGGAAATCACAGGCGGCCTTGCATGATCTACCGCTTTCGCGGTAGTGCTTATGGCTTATGGCCTATGGCCTATGGGTAAGCCGCTAGCTACTAACCACTAACCACTAACCACTAACCACTAACCACTAACCACTAACCACTAACCACTAACCACTAACCACTAACCACTAACCACTAACCACTAACCACTAACCACTAACCACTAACCACTAACCACTAACCACT
>JAFZIJ010000113.1 GCA_017554445.1 Victivallales bacterium | reverse complement strand
TGGATCTATCCGAAATTCCGCATCAAATCTCCCGTGACATTCAACGGCGCGAAAACCATGACGTTCGACATAAAAATCGCCCCCACACCGGATTTCAATGGCTTCAAAACCTGCAATCTCATCCTTGACGGTTTCATCGAGTATGAGCCCCCCGCCGAGCCCGGCCAGTGGAAGACCATCACGATCGACTTGTCGAAGAAAAATCTCAACACGGCATCTGAATTCCAGTTGGGCGTAAATCCCAACTATTTGAAACACACACACTTCATCAAGAACATCCGTTTTGGAGGAACTCCTATGGAACGCGTTTATCCGCCCGCGATCACGACCGACGCCCCGTCAACCGTCTTCTTTGAAAATTCCGAACATGTCTTCAAAATCAATCGCGTCCTCCCGAACCTCCGCTACACCGTGCAGGATTGGCATGGCAACGTCATTCTCGAAGGCGCATGGCCCGAAAACGGCAAAGAGCCATTGGTTCTTCCGCCACAAAAGCCTGGATACTATATCCTTAAGACAGCCAGCGATTCCGATGTAAACTTCCGCGACTTCTCCTTCACCGTCATCATCGATCCCGCCAAACGCGTCTTCCCAAAGGATTCCTTCTTCGCGATGGACGCCGCCCTCAGCTGGGTCAGTCGCCCGGGCAACTTTGATTGCCCATGGTACGACGGCGACACCTTCCGCATTACCACTGACCTCTGCCACTGGGCAGGCCTCGTCCATCTCCGCGAACGCCTCTCATGGAACGAGACACAACCGCAACCAGACGAACAACCAAAATACGGCCATTATCTCGACAATGCAAAACTCTGTAAAGAGCGTGACATCATCATTTCCGGTATGTTCCATGACACCGCCAACTGGGCGGACCGCCTCATCAAGCTCCCCGGCAATCTTGCCGCCGTATATAATTATTGTAAGAGCAATGCGGAAGTTTTCGGCGACTGCATGGGCGACTGGGAATTCTGGAACGAACAGGACATCGGCTTCGCTCCGGAATCCGCATGGGACTACGCCGCCGCCTACAAAGCCGCCTATCTTGGCTTCAAAGCGGGCAAGAAAGACATGCCCGTCACGTTCGGTGCCATCTGCGCAGGCCCGTTGAATCCATACGTCTATACGATGTTCGAAAACGACGCCGCCAAATTCTGTGATTTCGCCAACTTCCACACCTACGCTCCCATCGCCAACTATCCCGCCTTCTACAACGAAATCCACAAGCTGCTCGCCGACATCGGCCGTCCCGAATGGGAAGTCTGGATCACCGAATGCGGCACCAATCTCGAAGGCAACTCCACAGGCGACGGCGTCAGAAAAGGCATGAAGGCCCATTCCCCCGAGCAGGAGATGATTTTGGCGGAATTCTATCCGAAATCGCAAATCGCCCACATGATGGGCGGCCTCATCCGCAACTACTATTTCGTCTTCGGCGCCTACAATGAACGCAACGGCACGAAAGACTGGGGCATCATCCGCCGCGACGGAACGGTAAAGCCTTCCTACGCAACCATCTCCACGATGACTCAACATCTCAACCCAGCCAAGTTGGCGGGCGAAGTCGCCGTCAACGACAAAGTGAAAGTCTATCTGTTCGACCAGCCGGACGGCTCTCAGACGCTCGTCTATTGGGCCGTTTCCGACGTCGATACCAGCCGTGGCTCCAATCTTAAAATCACCACCGACAATGCAACTTCCTTCGACATCAAACTGGCGGATGGCGAATACGCCGCCACGGATATGGTCGGAACGCCTTTCACCGTTAAGGCAGCCAACGGCGTCGCTACGCTAAACGCCACCCGATGGCCCGCCTATATCGATGGAATCCATGGACTTACCGCTACGCTGAGCCCTTATCCACGCGGCAAGATGATCACCTACGAGCCGTCGAATGACGAAGATCTCTCCGTCATCATCCGTGTCGATGCCAACGCAGAGGATTTCCAATCCGCCAACCGCAAGTCTGCTGCGTCGATGCCCAACGAGACAGGCCGCCTGAAAGTGCAGGTCTGGAATCTATCCGAAACGCCGAAGACGGGGCGACTGCTCGTCGAAGGCGGCATTCTGGACGGCATGCCCGAAACCATCGCCCTGCCCGCCATGGGCAAGGCGGAATTCGACGCCGTCTTCAAGCCAGGCGAACTTCAGAACAATTATGACGGAAAGCTCGTCATTACAGGACTTTTCAACGACAAGAAATCTTCCCGCTTCGTCATGCCCGTCAAGCTGACCGGGCTCTTCCTGAAGAAGTGCACATACGTGAAGATGGACAATCTCTTGAAGCCCGAAGCGTGGCAACGCAACACCTCCGCCGATTCCTATTCCTGCGTTTATGACGAAGACGAAAAGGCCCTCCGTTTCGAACTGGCATGGTCCGATCCGGCCAAAGACCGTTGGTTCTATCCGGAACATGTCCTGCAACTTCCGGAAGAGTCGTTGGAGGATGTCTTCGCCATCCAATTCGACGTCAAATCCGTGCAGGACAAAGTCGAAAACGATTTCAAGACCGCCCTCCTGATGCTCGTTCCCCACAAGGAACATGAAAAAGGCGGCTACCGGGGCGTCGCATACGACGCGCCGTTGACATCATGGGAAAAACGCTATATGTCCCTCTTCGAAATTGGCGACAGGAAAAACACAAAGATGATCCGCATCGGCGCCAATCCAGTCGGGCACAAGCTGACCTACTGGATTCGCAACATCGAATTCATCCGTGCCCCGAAGAAGTGATCATCAGCCGCATACACAGGAGAAGCCATGTTCAAGCATTATCCGTTGATTCTCATGCTGGCCGCAACGGTCTGCGCCGCCGCGCCGCAATTTCCCGCACCGCAAGATCTTGTCACGCCAAGCCGTTGGCGTTCAAATTCTTCCGGTTCCATGCGCATAACGAAGGATGAAGCGGAACAGGCTCTCCGAATCGATGTCACATTCTCGCCGACCGTTGACAAATGGGTCTATCCGTACTTTGATCTTCGGCGGTATGAAACCATCAACGGCGCGACGTCGCTGGATTTCGAAATCTGCGTCATCGAATCAAAGGAGGAATACAAAGGCTGCCGAGAAGGCAACGTATTCGTCAATGGCTTTATCAAATATCCGCCGCCGAAGATGTCCAACATCTGGTATAAGGTCTCCATCGACTTGACGCAGAAGGATTTGTCAAAAATCGCCACCTTTCAGCTCGGTCTCAATCCTAAAAATCTCCAAATCGCATTCCTTATGAAAAACATCCATTTCAACGGCACACCACAAGCCCCCCAGCTTGATCCCGCCATCGTGACAGATACTCCCGGCAACGTTTTCTTCCAAGGCGACAAGCCAGTTCTGCAAATGACAACTGCCGTCAAAGGCCTGACTTACACACTTCTGGACTGGCATGGCAAGACGCTACAAAGCGGTGACTGGCCACAGGACGGCACGGAACCGCTGACGCTTCCCGCTCTGCCCAACGGCTACTACATCGTCAACACGACGAATGCGGACGGTAAAACCGTGCCGTCGTTCAATTTCACCGTCATTCCGCATCCATCGACTCGGAAATATCCGCACAATTCGTTCTTCGCCGTCGATTCCGCCCAAAGCTGGCTGGCCGCCCGCGGCAAATTCGATTGCCGTTGGTATGATGGCGACACGTACCGTCTCGTCTCCGATCTCATCGCATGGGCGGGTTTCCCGCATGTCCGTGAACGCCTTACATGGGGCGGCGTCAATTCCAAACGTGATGAATTCAAATACGGCGAATACATGCGGAACGCGGACATGCTGAAAGAACGCAACGTGCTGGTTTCAGGCATGTTCCATGACGCGCCCGGCTGGACGGACAATCCACAGGGCATTCCGCGGGATTTGGCGGGCGTCTTCACATCCTGCAAAC
This sequence comes from Victivallales bacterium, assembly GCA_017554445.1. Lineage (GTDB taxonomy): Bacteria > Verrucomicrobiota > Lentisphaeria > Oligosphaerales > Oligosphaeraceae > UBA1407. The sequence goes on along the minus strand of JAFZIJ010000113.1, from coordinate 45,156 downwards.
AGCTCGCAAAGGATTTCGGCGACCGTATGGGCGACTGGGAGTTCTGGAACGAACAGGACATCGGCTTCTCAAGAGCTCCCGTTTGGGACTACACCGCCGCCATGAAGGCCGCCTGTCTCGGCTTCAAAGCGGGCAAGCCTGACATCGTCGCCGCTCCGGGGGCCGCCTGCGCAGGCGTTTTCACCACCTTTCACCGTGCCATGTATCTCAACGACACCGCCAAATACACAGACATTCTGAACTACCACACCTACGCACCACCGTCGGCCTATGCTGGCCTTGGTTCTGAGTTGCGTAAGTTCCTTGCGGAGAACGGTATCCCGAACCGAGCCGTCTGGATGACCGAATGCGGCACCAATCTGGAAGGCCATTCCTCCGAAGATGGCGTCATGAAAAACATCAAAGCGCATTCGCCCGAGCAGGAAATGATCCATGCGGAGTTCTATCCGAAATCGCAACTCTACCATATGATGCAGGGCATCGCCCGCAACTACTTCTTTGTCTTCCCGCCATACAACGAAGCGGAAGGATGCAAGGATTGGGGTACCATGCGCCGCGACGGCTCCGTCAAGCCCGCCTACGCCGCCATGTCCACCATGCTCTATCATTTGGTCGATGCCAAAATGCTTGGCGAAATCAAGCTGAAGGACGGCCTCAAGGCGTTCCTCATGGAACGCGCCGATAAGTCGCAAGTACTTGTTTTCTGGCAACTTTCATATGTCGATTCCCATGACAATCCCAAGGCGGATGAACGTTTCGACATCCAAATCGCCGATGGCGACTACACGCTTACGGACATGCTCGGCACGCCGTCCGTCATCCATGCCGCAAACGGCCGGGCCACTCTTCTCGCCACCCGTTATCCCGCCTATCTCAGCGGTCTGCATGGTCTGAAGGTGGATGTCAAGCCATTCCCCACGGGCGAAATCGACCATCATACCAATCCTCCTGCGGATGAAGATCTTACCATCATCTTCCGCGCTGAACTTCATGAAGACGACTTCACGATTACAGGCCAGAAGGCCGTTGCCGAAATGCAACAGACAGAAGGCGGCCGTATGAAAGTCATCGTCTGGAATCTCAGCGACACCGCCAAAACGGGAACCGTCAACGCTGAAGGCGGTGAATTCAGTGGCATTCCGCAGACGATTACGATTCCGCCCATGGGCAAAACGGAATTCGAAACGGTCTTCAAGCCTAATCTGCCGGACGGCGTTTTTGAAAGCCATATCGTGTTTTCAGGTAATTTCAACGGCAAAAAGACGTCAAAACTGGCCATTCCGGTCCATTTCATCGGCCTCTTCCTGCAAAACTGCCGCCAGATTCCAATGGATTGGATGAAACCGTCCCTATGGGAGGAAAACACATCCGCAAATTCCTACAAATGCGTTTTCGACGAAGCGGAAAACGCCCTGCGCTTCGACGTCGCATGGAATACCCATGTGGACCGTTGGTTCTATCCCGTCCACACGATCAAACAGCCAGAAGAATCTTTCAAAGATGTGCAAGGCATTCAGTTCGAAGTGAAAACGACGCAGAACAAAGTCGAGAACGATTTCAATTGCTCATACGTCATGGTCGCCTACACGACGCCCGACAACGCCTCAACACGTGTCATCAACTTCTCCTATACAAGCCCGTTGACCACGTGGGAAGTCCGCCGAATCATGTTCGACAAGACCATTCCCGCCGACGCCACGGTGAAATTCCTCCGCTTCGGTTGCAATCCACGCGGCACACAGATGACCTACTGGCTTAAGAATATTAAGTATCTATCAGCCAAATAAGAGTGGTTAGTGGCTAGCGGCTAGCGGCTTGTAGATGAAATAATTTGTTATTAGGGGCTTCTGGAAATCCAGAAGCCCCTAAATGTTTCATTTAATCAATCGCCTCAAACAAATACACCTTTGAGGCGCAATCGCGGAATTCCAATTCGCTGCACCAGAGGCCGTAATTCATGAGTACATCGCCGGGGAAGACCTGCTGCTTTGCAGCTTCGACGGCGTCATCGACCAAACAGTAATGCTTCGCAGGATCCAGACCAGGCACCGTGAAACGCGGAACACGTTTGATATTACCGATTTTCGTACGGCGGACAACCGTCAGCACAGCCTGCTTCTTGTCCTTCGCCGCGCAGCTCCACGCCTCCACATCGTTCTCATGGAACATATCCGTCAAGCGGTAGTAGTCGCCTTCGGAAATCGTGTCATGATAGCGATGATAGGCCTTGTTGAGGCGGATGGCGGTCTCCTGCTCCTTCTCGTCAAGTTTCGTCAAATCAAGTTCATATCCAAACGTTCCCGCCATGGCGACATTGCCGCGCGTCTCGAACGGAATGAACCGCGCAACATCATGTTGTGCATTCACATGCGCGCCCATGGACGCCACGGGATAGATCAGCGATGTGCCCGCCTGAATCGCAAGACGGTCCATGGCGTTCGTGTTGTCGCTGCACCAAATCTGCGGCAGATAGTACATCATGCCCGCGTCGAAACGGCCGCCACCGCCCGAACAGCCTTCGATGAGCAGATTCGGGAAGGCTTCAATGAGCATCTCATTAAGTTTATAGACGCCGAGAATGTAGCGGTGGGCGACTTCGCCCTGCTGATCAGGCGGCAACGCGGCGGAGAAGACATCGGACATGTTGCGGTTCATGTCCCACTTGATGTAATCAATGCCCGCGCGACCGATCATACCGGCCATTACATCGTACAGATGCTGCACGACTTCCGGACGGCTGAAATCCAGAATCAGCTGTGTGCGGCCATAGCAGCGAGGGCGGTTTGGAACGCACAGAACCCATTCAGGATGAGCGCGATACAATTCACTGTCCTCTGAAATCATCTCAGGCTCAAACCACAGGCCGAATTTCATGCCCAGCGCATGGATGCCGTCCGCCAAATCCTTCATATCACCGATCTTCTTCTTGAATTCGAACCAGTCGCCAAGCGACGACTTGTCGTCATCGCGATGGCCGAACCAGCCGTCGTCCAAGACCAGCATTTCGATATTCAGCTTCGCGCCCATCTTCGCGATATCCAGAATCTTCTGCGTATCGAAGTTGAAATACGTCGCCTCCCAGTTGTTCACGAGAATCGGGCGGCGTTTGCCGTTCCACGGACTGCGAATCAGATGCGACCGCATGAAATCGTGCAAATTGCGCGACATCTTGCCAAAGCCTTCGCCAGACCGTGTCATGAACATTTCAGGCGTCTCGAAACTCTCGCCTGCGTTCAGTTTCCAGCTGAACAAGCCTGGATGGATGCCGATCTGAACACGCACGCCGTCGAACTGATCGACTTCCGCCGCTTCGAAATGGTTGCCGCTGTATTCCAGCACAAAGGCGAACGTCTCGCCCATGGTTTCCGTCGCGCCCGGTTCACAGAGAATCAAAGCGGGCGAATGGACATGGCCTGTCGCTCCACGCAGACTGCCCGTGGCCTGAATGCCATGGCGTAGCGGTGTGCGGTCCAGATAACGTTCGCGGGCCCAACTGCCGTAGAAGTTCACCATTTCATAATGGTTCTTGCCAGCGAAATCCACCTGTGCGCTCATGGCGCGTTCCAGACGGACGATCTTGTCGGACACGTTCTTCACAATTGCCGAACGTGAAATCACATCGTTGTCTGCAAACACGCTGTACAGCAACGTCACTTCCACGCCGCCAACTTCATCCAGCAGCGTCACTTCCAGATTCGCGACATCCGTATCCTTCGTGCCGACGAAGGAACTCGGCAATCCATGCAACGCGCGTTTTTCCGTTACGACTTTTGCGGAGACAAATCGCGCATCCGTCCATGCGGCGCCATCTTCCGTCTTGAAGATCAATGCGGCCATGCGCATGTCACCGCTGTTGAAACCGGCATATTCCTGCGGCAGCACATCCGGCCCCATGTTGCTGTATTCACCTTTCCGCATCACGCAGAACGACGCAGGGGCCGGCCGGCCGTGGCGCATCAGCATGGTCGCTGGATCTTCCACACGCGCACCATAATAGATATGTTCAAGACGCCCTACGGGATTCGCGAAAAAGACGTAGGATGTATTCTTTGTCTGCAAATGGAACAGACGACCGTCGCATAAAACTTGAATCATGATTTTCTCCTGTTTATAATCAATTGTCATGCTTGATGTAAAGCCCCATATTCATGCCGCAGGGACGGTAGTAGCCATTGGGAACGCGATCATGGCGGTTGACAGTCTGCGGGGCCTTCTTCTCATCGTCCCAATAGCACAGCGTCGCGGAGCCGCCGCCGTCGAAGTCGATCACATCATACGCGCCTGCCGCTCGCATGATTTTGACCAAATCCGTGCCTGTGGCGCCTTCGCTCCAACCGAACAGACGGCCATCAACCGTTACTAAATACATATAATGACGATCTTTATCCAAACCGCATGTCATACGCGGCATCAACGGACGGTCGTAGCCGGACGTCGTCTGCGGCGTCGTTTCGCCGTTCTTCAGAATGATGCCAAAGCCTGAATGCGCAAACCAAATATCATCGTATTTTGTGCGGCCTTCTGCTTCATACTGCGCCGTGTCGATATGATCGACGATGTCGATTTTGCCGTTCTTATAGACGACGAGAATCGCCTTGTGTCCGCCCGGATTGTCTGTGATAATCACGCCATCGGAGATGTTCACTGCGGTGGGATTTCCAAACTTATGGGTGTATGGATGCTCCCACGGCGACCATGGGGCACTGTTATTTGCGACGATCATATCCAAACCACGACCGCCCTCTTCTTTCGGTTTGCGGCACTTTTTCATGAATTCAGCCGTGCGGAGGCGACGCGTGCGAATGATCTGCTTGGCATGGTCAGGCATTTTTTCGCCCCAGCCTTCCGCGCGTTCCGTTCCCGTGAACGTCAATCCCTTCATTGTCAAATCAATGCGCATGACGTTGATTTTCATGGGGCGGACATCCGCCTTGTAGTTGTCGATGGTCTCCTGTGAACGCTTTTTCGCAATCATCTCCTGATGCACCTTCTCCACTTGCTCCGCCGAAAGCGGTTTGGCTCGTGGAACTTGCCATTCCATTTTCACAAGACGGACGCCGGGGCGAACCATCTGAGCGGCTTCCCAATCAATCTTTTCCTCCTGCTGTTGCGCGACACATAGGCATCCCACCAACATGCAGAAAAACGCAAACATTCCAAATATTCTGTTCTTCATCATCAGTCATTCTCCTATTTTGGCCTGAAAAACAAAAGGGATGGCGGAGTTCTTCGCCATCCCTCCCTTGATACCCAAGGTTTAAATTAATGCATTTTGCGGAATGTCAACCCAAAGGGCCTATTTCGTTTCGATTTTCTTTCCATGGAACATGTTCAGGAAGAATTCGCCAATGTACTGGAACACGACGTAAAGGCCTGGAATAAAGGTCATACCGACGATTGCCGCCACGGCCATGCCCCAGAACGTCGTAACGCCGACGGCGTGGCGGGAAGCCGCGCCAGCGCCCGTCGCATACAGCAACGGCAACACGCCGAACACAAACGAAAGCGCCGTCATCATGACGGAACGGAAACGGATGCGCATGCCTCTGACGGCCGCTTCGCGAATTGACGCCCCGCCTTCGCGTTCCTGCTTGGCGTATTCAACCATCAGAATGGCGGATTTAGCCGTCAAACCAATCAGCATCAACAGTCCCAACTGGCAGTAGATGTTCATGTCGCCGCGAGTCACAAACAACGCCACAAGACCGCCCAATGTTGCCGTTCCAACGGACAAAATGACGGAAATCGGCAGCGTCCAACTTTCATATTGCGCCACAAGGAACAGATACGCCATCAGCAGCGCCATCGCCAGAATCCAGATGATTTTGCCTTGGTTCTGGCTTTCCTGATAGGACATGCCCGTCCAGCTGATGCCGTAGTCCTGCCCGAAATCCTTCATGATGTCGCTGACCAGCGTCATCATCTGGCCAGACGAGAAGAACGGAACGGATTGCGTGTTGATGCTCGCCGACGGGAACATGTTGAAACGTTCCGCCTGGCGGGAGCCTTGCGTCCAATTCAACGTCGCGATGGCGTCGAAAGGCACTTGCGCGCCCGTGGTCGAAGGAATATAGATCTGCTTCAGGTAGTTCAAGTTCTTTCTGTATTCGAAATCACCTTGTATCATGACCTTATACGTCTTGGAGAAGCGGTTGAAGTCATTGATGTACATGGAGCCGAAGAACGCCTGCAACGTATAGAAAATCGTGCTCGGCGAAAGATTCAGGGCTTCCGCCTTCGCGCGGTCGATGTTGATGTTCAACATCGGCGTGTTCGCGTCAAACGACGAGAACGCATAAATGGCCTTGCCTGTCTGCATGATTTTCGCGCACAGTTCTTCCGCCGCGGCGCATAACTGTTGCGGCGTCTTCTCGCCTTTCGCCTGGAAGGCGAACGTCACACCGCCGGAAGCGCCCATGCCGTTGATCGGCGGCGGCGCGAGAACCATGATTCGCGCATCCGCCACATCCGCCACGCGACGCGTCATTTCCGCTTGAATGGCAGACAGTTGCAAATCCGGCGTCTTGCGCAGTTCCCATGAATCCAGTTCGAAGATGACGAAGCCGCAGTTTTCACCGCTGCCTGCCGTCATGGATTCGCCCGGAATCAACAGCGAATTGCGGATGCCTTTGACTTCCTTCACGCGTTCCAAAACGTCATGCAGCACTTCGGACGTACGCGGCAACGACGCGCCAGGCGGCAGAATGACTTCCGCAAACAGAGCGCCTTTGTCTTCAGCCGGCAGGAATGCAGGGGCGATACGGCCGTACAGGAAGAAATTGCCCGCCAGAATGCCCGCGAATAATATTAAGGTAATGAACACATGGCGAACCAACAGCCCTGACACGGAGACAAAGCCGTTACGCGTCGTATTGACCGTCCAGTTGAAGATTTTGAACGGCCCCCACGCGGGCTTCGTCTTCCGAAGCAGCATGGCGCACAACGCAGGCGACAACGTCAACGCATTTACCGTCGAAAGCACCAAAGCCGTACACATCGTCACGGCGAACTGCGTGTAGATGATACCGACCATGCCGCCGTAGAACGCAATCGGCACATAGACCGCCAACACAACCAACGTACTGGCGATCAAGGCGTTGGAAATTTCCTTCATGCAACGGACTGCCGCGTCGTATGGCGAAAGCCCTTCTTCGTCGATGAGTCGCATGCAGTTTTCCGTCACGCAGATGGCGTTATCGACGACGGAGCCGATAACCAGAATCAACGCGAACATGGACAGCGTGTTGATGCTCATGTTGAATATCTTCAGGAAGAGCAACGTACCGATCAGCGACACGGGAATCGTCGCCGACGGAATGACCGTCGCCCGCCAGCTCGGCAGGAAAGCGTAGGTGATGACGACGACCAATATGAACGTCATGAGCAACGTCATCGCGATTTCCTTCATGGACACTTTCACGAATCGCGTGGAATCGTATCCCATGGTCCACTCCATGCCTTCTGGGAAGTCTTTCGCCAGACGATCCATCTCGTTACGAATCTTTGTCATAACCGTCAAGGCGTTGGCGTCGTTCATCTTGAACACACCGATGATGGCCGCCGGACCACCGTTGTACAATGTCTGGCCCGTGTATTTCTCCGAGCCCATCTCCACACGCGCCACATCCCGCAGGAGAATCTGCCTGCCGTCTTCGCCCGTGCGCACGATGATGTTTTTGAACTCCTCCGGAGTCTTCAGACGGCCTTGCGTATCGATTTTGAACGACATGTACGGATTGGACGAATCCGTACCGACGGAGCCAGCGGCGGCCTGCACGTTCTGCGACTGGATGGCGTTGGAAATCTCACCGATGCTCATGTTGAAACCGCGCAGCTTCAACGGATCCAACCAGACACGCATCGAATACGTTTTGTCAGAAAACACAAACGACTGGCCGACGCCTTTCAGACGCGACAAGTTGTCCGTGATGTTGATGGACGCGTAGTTGGAGATGTATTTCAAGTCGTGTTCGGGATTGTTGCTGTAAAGCGCGATGACGCCCAGAATGTCTGATGACCGCTTGTAGCTGAACAAGTTGGTCTTGACTTCCTGCGGCAGTTTCGATTCCGCCATTTTCACGGCGTTGTTGACGTTGGTCAGAGCCATGTCTTCATTGACGCCAGTTTCAAACGTAATGGTCAGCGAATAGTTGCCGGCGTTGTCCGACTTCGATTCAAAATACGTCAATCCTTCGACACCGTTGATGCTCGTCTCCAAAGGCGCGGCAACCGTATCCGCGATGACCTGCGCTGAAGCGCCCGGATAGAACGTTCCAACGACGATGACAGGCGGCGAAACCTGCGGGTATTCCGCCACAGGCAAGGTGAAATAACTCGCGACGCCGGCCAGCATGATGACCAGCGATATGACGAACGCGAAACGCGGCCGTTTGATGAATATCGTTGAAAACATGTGCGGCTCGCTCCTTATTTCTCAAGATTTCCTGCGGCTGAGGCATCCGTCTTCTGAGTCTGCGCCAATACGACTTTTCCGCCAGGATACGTCTTGTGAGCACCGCCTGTGACGACCAGTTCGTCAATCGTCAGCCCTTCCAAAACCACCTGCAGATCGCCAACTTGGTCGCCCGTCACAATCATGCGCTTCTCAATAACATTATCCAATCCAACAACATAAACGTAATGATCCTTTCCTTCGTTCATGACCGCCGTCGTCGGAATCGCCAGCTGCGGCATGTCGAATTTCTGCGTGAAATCTATCTTCACGAAACCGCCGGGCACGATCGCGTTGTCGGCGTTCGGGCAGAGCATCTGGATCATGACCGTATCCGTCGCGGAATCGACTTGGTTGTCGAAGAAGTCAATCTTGATGCCGCCCGCCAATTCCTTTCCCGAGGCATCACGAACGACCATTGTATGATTCACAAGTTTTCCGTCTTTATAGTTCTGGTAGAAGTCCGCTTCGGACATGGAGAAGCGGATTTTGATCGGATCAAACTGCACAATCGTCGCCAATTTGCCAGTGCTCGGACCGATTTCATTGCCGACGGATACCACCAGTTCGCCGATGCGCCCCGTGATCGGCGAAAAGATTTTCGTGTAGGAAAGATCGTTCTCGCAAAGCTTTATCGTCGCTTTCATCTCTGCGATCTTCGCTTCCAGCGACGCACGGTTCTTCGCATAGACAGCGAACTCCGCATCGGAAATGATATTTTTTTCAATTAACTGTTGATTACGATTGAACTCCTTCACAGCGTAGTCGTATTCTGCCTCGACCTGCTTCAGAGCAGCCTCCGCAGCCTGAAGCTTCAGCTTATAGATGGTATCTTCGATTTCAAACAGGAGATCGCCCTTCTTCACGATCGCGCCTTCACGGAAATCCGCCTTCCACAACGTGCCCGTAACCTTCGCCGTGACATTCACCGTCTCGGCAGGACGCACACTGCCGATATAGCTCCGCGTCTCCGCTTCCATCACGGTCGAACCACGCCGCGCCATAACCACAGCCGCCGGCCGTTCCATCTGGGCGTGCGACACCAATGCGAACACACAGACCATAACCATCATTACACGAATCATTCGAGACGACAATTTCATGCTTCTTCCTTTTGATTATTGTTAAATATGCCCCAGATTTTCAGGAGTGTGGTATGAAAACTCTTCCGTTCTTCCTCCGACAACAACGCAAACGCCTCGTCAAACCGCTTTGTCAGCCGCTTGGCGTTGTTATCGCGTATCTTCTGTCCTTCGGGCGTCAACCGGATGGTCACCGCGCGGCGATCATGCTCGTCCTGTTCGCGGACGACGAAGCCGTTTTTCACCAATGTGTCGATGGCCACCGATGTTGTCGCCGCCGTTTGTTTTAATTCTCGCGTTATGTCCTTCAATCTCAAGCCCTTCGGATGATGGCGACAGACAATGTCCAGAACCCGCAACTGCGCAAACGTGATGCGATGCAGGCTGGAGGCATTTGGAATCTTGCAGACATTATGCAGGAAAAAATCTATTTCATGCATAAGCTGCCAGCATTGCTCCGACTCGCTTTTCCTCTGGTTCATGACATCCTTACCTATAATTATTTCGGCAAACTAATTATTCGTACTTTTAAATTAATATAGTATAAAAGGCCAATTTTTCCAATATTTACAGGTATTGTCATATAAAACAGCCTAAAATATCAGCTGTCACTCATATCGCTTTTGTCCTTTATGTCTCTTTTCGCAGGCTAGCCTGCCTTATAAAACAGTCCACGGGCTATGCAGACCGCCCATGAGGCCAGCATGCAGACATGGGACGCCACATACGTCGGAATGATCAGCTTTCCACTACGCTTCATGCCGAGAAAATTACTCTGCGCAATCATCGCGTCGGAAAATATCAGAAGCAGGACACCTAACAGAAACAATCCTTTCTGCGGCCACGGCGCCTTCATACCACTGACAGACGCTAATGTCGCACAGGAAAACGCCGTGTAAAAACTCACGGCGACACCAATCTGCCAGCCGACACGCATGACGGTTGGAATCGCAGGCCATGCGCACAACAACACGAAAACAATACCACCAATCAGCCAGTTCGGATGACGGCCGTATTGCCACGCATATATGAAAAACATGATATGCGCGACAGAAAACGCCGCCACGCCGCCAATGAAAAAACTCAACCGCCCATGGCGGTTCGCCAGAAACAAGTCGCCGATGCACGACGCAAAAAATCCGGCCGATAGCCAAAAATGGCGCGGTTCACCCCGCCATAGGCTGAACGCAAAGGTCAGAATCATACATGTTGCCGTGAAATAATTATGGCTCGTCATTCTTCCTGTTCCCTTGCGTCAACCTTTTACCATAACCCATTGCCCATAAGCCATAAGCCTTCGGCCATAAGCACCACCGAAGGTGGTCATGCCATCAAACTGTCAACAAGCTTCACAGCTTCGTTGGCATCTGAGCTAAAACCATCCGCGCCAATGCTTTCAGCAAATTCTCGCGACACGGCCGCGCCGCCGACGATGACCTTCACGCCCGTTCCTTTGTAATGTTCGACAATTTCTTTCATATACGGCATCGTCGTCGTCAGCAACGCGCTGCACGCCACAATCGTCGCACCTTGCGCGACACCTTCGTCGAATTTCGCAATGTCGCAGTTGACACCGAGATCAATGACTTTATAGTCCGCACCGCGCAACATGATGGCGACCAGATTTTTGCCAATATCATGCAGATCGCCTTTCACCGTGCCGATGCAGATGACGCCTTTCGGCTGACGGCCGCTCGCCGCCAAAATCGGTTCGATCAACGCCAAACCGCTGTTCATCGCACGCGCCGCGACCAGCAGTTCGGGAACGTAAGCGTCTCCGGCGGAGAATTTATCACCAATTTCGCGCATGGCGGGAATCATGCCTTTGTCAATCAGTTCGCTCGCACTTTCGCCTGCGTCGATGGCGGCCTGAACGATCGCCACCGTGTCGTTCTTTTTACCTTTCAGAATCGACTGCTTCAGTTTTGCATAATCCGTCATCTCAAAAGCTCCTCTGTTAGTTGTTATTATATGTAAATCAATAAGATATCAGAATCCGCCACCGAAGACTTGGCGTTTCAAGTCAAGATAGTACAAATAATCCTCTTCGGGCACATTCGGCGGACAGCGATGATCGCAGAACGGGATGAATCCGCCGCGTTCAACATACGGAATCAACGTCTCCATGTAGTCTTTGATCGCCTTGCGGCCCGCGCCTAATTGCATTTTGTCGAAGCCGCCCATGATGTGTAAAACGCCTTGATATTCGTCCAGCAGCTTGCCCGGATGCGTGCAACCCATCACTTCGTATGGGAACAGGCAGTTGATACCGCCTTTCAGGAAGCCATGCAATAATGGACGGACATCGCCGTCGCAGTCGCACCACCAAAGGCCGATTCCGTGTTCCTTCAGCTTCTTGTTGATGCGGCAATACCGCGGAACGACAACTTCTTCGAAGAAATCCAACGTGATCAGCGGACCATTCTTGAAGCAAATGTCTTCCCATGACGACGCATAGTCGAAATCGAAATGCGGCAGTACTTGATCGAGAAAATCCTCCACGAGAACGCAGCATGTCTCGACCATGTCCTCCACCATCTCCGGATAGTCAAATGTCGCATACGCAAGGCCTTCCATCGTCAGCATGTCGCGGATTTTACCAATCATGGAGCCGACGCTGACACCCAGCGGATAGTCCCGCCCAGGGCCTTGTGGATGGCGTTTCTTCAGCGCCTCAATGTCAATCTTGCGCACAGGATCATCGCGGCGGAAACGCTCTTCCTTCACACGTTTCCAGTCATCAGGGGTCGTAATGGACGATTTGATGTAATGCGGAATCGTCGAATCGCCGCTCGCCAACACTTCGCACATGACGCCGTCGCCATTGTGCATGTAGGTGTGGCCGTTCTCCACCCATTTATCCGTCGGGAAGCCCGGATGCAACCAGACGTTGCCGCCAATGCCCGCATACGGATCGAACGCGAAGAATCTATCCGCTTCCCAGTTGTTATGGATGTTGTTATCGACAAACATCTTCCATTGATGGAAATTCTCCTCCCAATAGCCAAATTCCATATTGAAGCAACGGTCGAACGGCTTGAAGTTCATCTGGGCGTTGAAACGCTCACGGGCCGTCATCGTCCCGCCCCAAGGCTTGAAGACCAGTTTCTCTGTCATATGCTATCTCGCTTGTTTTGCAGGATGTCTGCTGAGTTTTGTTCAATGGATGGATATTTTGTTTACAATAATATAACGTAATGAACCGTATTGCAAACAACCGTCTGAAACCTTTTATCCCTTTCATCCTTTATCATCCCTTTATTTTTCCTTCTTCACGGTATATTATAAAGTCATCACTCCCCCCAAGCCATCACGAACCATCACCTCTCCATGAAAACCATAGCCTTCCTCTTTCTCGCATTCATCTTTTCATTGCATGCTGAAGACTTTCTCATTGCGGATTTTGAAGGCAACGATTACGGCGACTGGCATGTCGAAGGCACGGCCTTTGGTGACAAGCCTGCCCGTGGTACATTGCCCAACCAGATGCATGTCTCTGATTTCCAAGGCAGTGGCCTTGTTAACAGCTATAACGGCGGTGATGGCTCCGTCGGCAAACTCACCTCCCCTGTGTTCACACTCAATCATTCATACATCCGCTTTCTGATTGGCGGCGGCGGATGGGACGACACTCGCATGGATCTGTTGGCGGAAACAGAACCGAATGTATTCACAATTGTCCGAACGGCACGTGGAAACAACGTCAAGCAAGGCGGTAGCGAAGCGCTCCGCCCTGAATTTTGGGATGTCCATGAATTGAAAGGGAAACGCATCCGCATCGAAATCGTCGATGGTCATCGTGGCGGCTGGGGCCACATCAACGTCGATCACATCGTTGCCACTGACGAAAAGCCGCGTCTTCCACGCTACAACCTTGCGTTTGAGCTAGTTGTAACAAAATCATGGCTTCTCCTGCCTGTCTCCAACACAGAGCGAGACTCCACGCTGATCATTCAAGACGGCGACGCCATGCTCCATTCCATCACCGTGAAATTGACGGATAAACCGACGTGGCGCCCTGCCATGGACGTGTCCGCACATGTCGGCAAAACACTGAAATTCATCATCGACCGCATACCGCCTGATTCGAAACTTACCGAATCATTCATTTTCACCGACACGCTGCCAGAAGACGACAATCCATATGGCGAATCGCTCCGTCCGTTGATTCATTTCACGCCCTATCGCGGATGGAACAACGATCCGAACGGCCTTGTCTTCTACAATGGTGAATATCATATGTTCTTCCAACACAACCCTTATGGCATCCAATGGGGCAACATGCATTGGGGCCATGCCGTCAGCAAAGACCTGTTCCATTGGACAGAACTGCCAGACGCCCTCTCTCCTGATCAGCTCGGCCCCATGTTCAGCGGCAGCGCTATCGTCGATACAAACAATACAAGCGGCTTTGGGAAAGACGGTATTGCTCCACTCGTGCTCATCTACACGGCGGCGGGCAATCCCGCCGTCCAATGCATCGCCTACAGTCTTGATGGTAGGAACTTTACAAAATATTCAGGCAATCCTGTTCTGCCAAATCAAACATCTGGCAACCGCGATCCGAAAGTCATTTGGCATGAGCCGACGCAGTCATGGATCATGGCTCTCTATGTTTCGCGACCCAACAACACCCACACACTCGAATTGTGGGGCTCGAAAAATCTAAAAGAATGGACGAAACGCTCCGTCGTCCAAGGCGGAACAAACGGCAGCCATTTTCTTTACGAATGTCCGGAAATCTTTGAAATACCGTTAGATGGGACGAATGAGACACGATGGATCGTCTATGGTGCCAACGGCGAATACGCCGTCGGCAAATTCGACGGCATCACGTTCACGCCCGAAACGCCTCCGCTACCAGGCCATCGTGGCCGCAATCTCTATGCTTCGCAGACATTTAACAACGAACCGCATGGCCGTCGAATTCAAATCTACTGGTTGCAGGCAGGAACACCTCCCGACATGTTTTTCAATCAAGGCATGACCATTCCGCAGGAATTGAAACTCGTCCAAACATCTGATGGCCCGCGTCTTGCGCATTTCCCATTGCAACCGCCCGTCCACGATGGACTTATGGCGCTGAACATTCCCTTCGACGCCGCATCTGTCAAACTGCCCAACGCCATAGCTTTCAAATGTGAAATACAAGCGGAAAAACTCTCACAAGACGCTGTCATCGGCGGCGTCTTCCGTGGCATCGACATCCGCTATGACGCGTCCAATCAAAAACTTACCATCGGCAAGACCGTCATGGACTGGCCAACAGACACCAAGCCATTCCATCTGATCATTTTCATGGACACGACCGCCGTCGAATGCTTCTCCGGCGACGGCCTCAATTACGGCGTTGTCGCCTGCCGTCCCGCTCTTGAAAACCATCAATCGACGGTTAACATCTTCCACGGGACGGCTTCAGACAAACATGCCCGTTTCACAAAATTCCATTCCATTTGGAAACGGTAGAGAAGAAAAGACATTTTCCCTGAAAAATATGCTATAATGGATATACTGGATATTCTGGTTCCGCTGGATACTATATCCAGAATAACCCAAACATCCAGAAAAATCCAGAACTCCGTTATTCAAAGCTATTACTATTTACCATTGAGATCATTTTTGGTTACTTTACAGACATACATTCTGTCTATCAAAACGCGGTCTTCCTCAAGGAACTTGATGGAAATGTATAGATCGTACTTTTGGTCTGGATGGTCTGGATCAAACGCCGCGCCGATATAGAACTGCACCTTCGTGTCAACACCACTTACAACCACCGTGTGCGCCGCACCCAATGTAATTGTGTCGATAAAATATGGCTTGTATCCATTCGCTTCTTTGAAAACAGGAAGGTTCTTCTTAACTAATGGGCTTGATTTGAACGGAATGAACGACGGAATGTTTCTCTTGAATGAACCATCCGGCATCCGTTCCATGACGCATGGCATATAACCGAATTGCGCATCGATAATCTGAGCTTCCACGGCGACTCCGCTGGCCGCATCCGGCTCGTCCAAACGTTTGGGAGCGCCAGTTCGCGCATCAAGACGGATCGGCGTAACATTTTCACGCCCATACTTTAGCACAAGCTCTTCCGGTATCGGAGCGACTTTGCGTTCACCGCAGAATGCCGCAAGACCAGTTCCGATGAAGAGGCGCTTTTCCCACCCCTGAGCATATTTATCATGGAATTGACTGCCCCACACATTCTCGCTGTCGGCCTCGACTTCGGCAGTATAACGCTTATTGGTTGCTTCAAGATTTTCCAATGTCGCAAACTCAGGACGTTCCTCCCGGATTCGACTCCATTGCAACAATGTCAGCGCATCAAGATTGATGCGTGCTCGACCAAGCTGCAACAATCTATACTTGTCATTTCCGACAAGCCGTTCCATTTCATTGAAATAACCTTGCCAACGTAAAAGATTTGTAGGAGAATGAAGACTACGCATCGAACGCGGATCATCATAATAGATGAAATAATTAGGATCCTTCACGGACTCATCATGGGTTTCACGCAAGTACTTGACCATGAGGTCGGAAGCAGGTCCATAACAGTAGTCGCAGTATTCCTGGACGATTCGATCGACAGAATCATTTACATCATCGGCAAGTCTGATTTCCAGATAATTATTTAGTTGCTTGAAGGCGCAATTGTGAATCACGCTGCCACCCATTTCGCTGATGATATAGCGAGTTCCGACATTGTATGCATATTTGATATTTTCCGCATTACGGTAAACTCCTGGGAACAAAGAATAAGCGCGAATTCCATGAGGATAGAGTACCGGATAGCTCCACCACCACATGTTGTCGGCAATCCGCCCCCATTCAGCGAATTCTTTACGGAAACTTGTATTATATGGATGCGACAACGGTTTGGAAAAGTCCTGAATCAATGGGGCGACAATGACGCTGATGTTCGCAGGGAATTTTATTCCATCTTTGGGAGGCACACCGGTCATGGATGGCTGATAGGCAATCATGCGGATGACGAGTTTCGGATATTTGTTGATGAAATTGTTGCCAAGTTCAATCAAATAATCGTAATAAGGTCCTCCCGGGCTTTGATATTTATCCTCCAATGCTTTGCATTCGGGACATTCACAAAATCCGCCACTTCTGTCATTGAATGAAAGGTCCAATATGGCATATTCATCAAGATTGTATTTTTCATATTTCAGAACCGTCTCGATATTTTCTGTCAAGATGCGACGGACATCTGGATGGCTAAAACACGGCTGGCGGTTTGGCACGCGTTTGCCGTTCTTGTCCATTGTGAAATATTCAGGATGCTCTTTGAAATATGCCTTGTCGGCCAACGCCACATGCGGGCCAGCCCATTGACCTTCAAAACTGCCGGGCTTATGGCCGCCGGGCGGGAAATAGGCTGAAAGACCATGCGTCGTCGGCCCGATGTATTTCCAGCCATCCAATGACGGATTGGGGCCTCTATAGTCCGGTTGAAGGAAACAACGGTTACGGCGCAGATAATCAGCAACGCCCGGATGCACTTTCGCCAACGCCCAGGCGGAACCTAATTCTAGGCTGCGAAAGCTTGGAGCATGGGAATAGTCTATGGAATCCAATATTAAATTCGCATTTTTGGGCACATATGTATCACCGTTCCATGGGCCGAACCAACGGCATCCGCAGAACTTCTCCAGAAAATCATATACTGCGCCGATGGTGCCAAACTGCCCGTCTCCATAGATGTATATATCTTCATCGACGCTCTTTATGCGCCGTTCGCGGACACCGGAAAATGGTTTGTCATCTCCAGGCGCACGATAGCCGACAATGATTTTGTGTGCAGCCGTCTGATCATCAAACGGTATTGTCGCGCCAGTGATTTCATGCAGAAAGCCGCCCAAATCCTTAATAGCAGCTACGAACCGCGGATCTTTGTCCTCCTTGTCAAAATGGATGCAATAATCGCTTTTGCCATTTTGGGCAATGGTTAATTTAGCCTCCGCCTTGGCCGCAAGTGTGAGAGAAACAACGGCAAACGATGTCAATAAACAAGTCATGTGATGTTGCATAGGTGTTACTTTGGGATTGGTTTACTTTTTATCTATTCTATGAATTATTCAATTTTTTATATCAACATGAAATTGTACAATAAGATACGCTTTATTGTTTGGCTTCGTAATACTTCTGAATATAATCAACCTTCCTTTTGGATATCGCCAAAATGACTTAACTCACCAAAACAGCATTTGTAATTTTCTTCATTCATATATACATCCTAACGGAATACAAACGAAAAACCGACCAGAAAAAACATAAGTACCCCAAACAAAATAAACGCCTCCGTCCAGTAGCCAATCATAAGTCGCAATCTTTTGCGACAAGCATGTATAAGTCCAACGACGCCCATTAACAAAATGTTTAGAATCTGCATAAATGCCATTACACAAAACATGTTGCCGAATGGATCGTTCCGTCCTGTTGTGGCCACCAACGCAGTCATCCCCATAGCAACCATGAGAATCAAGAAAATGCATAATGGAAACCATGGGCGATACACATACCAATGCCTTAGTTTTTGAAAACCATTATTCATTTCTTCGATACCTGTTTCAACCTTTTTTTGCTTCAACTATTTGTTTTCAAGCAACTTCAGTATGTGATCAATCATCTGCTTGCGGATATCGTCCAAATCACATTTCGACAAATCTGCCTTTTTGAGTTCTGCCAAGAACTTTGCAGCCTGTACAGCGGCAGGACTGTCCGCCGCCGCTTAAGGAAAACATTATGCCTGCTCATGATCATTCGTCCTTTTGAGTACCATTGCGAATTTTATCAACATCAAGTTTTCAATATAAGACCTTCTACCGAAGAATCTCCACAGCAGTACCATTGCAAGAGAAACGATAGAGCCCATCTGCGAATTCGGTGGACAGTCCGAAAGTCGGTTGCAATCCTTTGGGAGCACTGAATGTCACCTGTGCCGCAGTGGAGGCTGCAATGATCACGCATGGCTTCCCGTTATCATCCACAAATGTACTGACAGCGACATCTCCGACTTTATCCGCAAGTTCAGGCTGAACAGGTTCACTATCAGATAAAAGCCACGCTTCCAGCGACTTGCAAATCGAATTCACACGCGCCAGCATTGGAAGTTGCTTTTCAGGGCGGCCTGGATCCATCTTCTGCCGATAGTGGATGCAATCATATCCCCAACCGACAAAAGCACGTGAACCATGGAGATATGAGGCGATGATTGTGTAAAGCGTCTCCTCAAAAGTCGGATAGCGGTATTTCGCAAAACCTTCTGGAGTCTCGCCGTCCTTGTTGAAGGTGGCATGATTGAAATACTGTGGAATATAGCACCAACCGGATTGTCCGAAATCCTGCCGGAAGTATTCCAGCCGAACGGGAATCTCAGTTGTTTTCTCCTGCCCTATACGCGCGATGGGATAGAAATCATAGCCAAACACATCGGCGCAATCATAAAACAATGGCAGGATGTCGTGATAGAATCCCGCATGCCATGTCATCAATTCAGGCGAGAGTTCATGGCAATCATGATTGAGCTGTTTGAGATGGTGGATGAACGATGGCTCTATTTCGTCACCCAAATACCATCCAATGACCGCAGGATGTTTGGCG
Source organism: Victivallales bacterium (assembly GCA_017554445.1). GTDB lineage: Bacteria > Verrucomicrobiota > Lentisphaeria > Oligosphaerales > Oligosphaeraceae > UBA1407. The sequence continues at coordinate 26,007 of JAFZIJ010000113.1, read as the reverse complement.
TACGCCTCAACAATCCCGCGGCGGATGGCTGCCGGCCCGCGATGACCGCGCCATTCAGGAACATCCCATGTGTATTGGACACCAGTCGGCAAGGCGATGAATTGCGGAATCAGAAGATAAAGCCCTTTTTCCGCGCAATAGTTCAGGATATCCTCCGTGATCTCATATCCAAGATAAATACACGCCACATTGAATCCCAGTTCCCTAATTTTGTCCACTTCTTCATGTGAAACCAGACGATGCTTGAACATGCCGACGGGAAGGAATTTCTTTCCATTGAGCAAAAGATGCCCATGTGCATCGAAATCCGTACGCCAGGTGGCACGTTCCTCAGGTGTAATAACTTTAAAATCAATCACTTCCTGTGCAATGATCTGATTGCCATCCTCCTTGGCAAATGAGAGAATCATACGCGATGGGCCAGGAGGCAATGGCGGAAACATAACTTTAAAAGCGCTTTGGTCGGCGGCTGCCTGCCCGCTGGCCACCACTTTTCCAATGTAATTGCTCAGATGCCATTTGACAATGCTTCCAGTCGTCCGCCATTCATCATCCACGAAGAGCATTTTCTGCCGGATGGTCAGTTCACGGTCAGCAGTAGTCAGAGTATGCCGGGCAGGATGGCTGACATCGACACACCATCGTGGTTGCGCGGGGCGGACATACAGATCACGGTAGGCTACCATACCAGTGGAATCCGGAGCCAGATAGAGTGTGAGCTGCAATCTTAATTCACGAACTGTACCGTCTTCCCGCAAAGGATTCACAGGAGCCTGGAAAAGCCCATGGATGGCCTGCCAGCCATGGCTGCCGGTGAAACGGTCGATATAACTTCCATAAACATGCTCTCCCGTCGCAGCATCCTTCCATTCAACCGCCATTCCGGCACCACGCCCTGTAACAGCCTCCAGTTTCATTAATCCGCCAAATTCATAGAAAGCCTTCGGTTGATGCGGAAATGACTGATGAACCAATGCATATTCCCCTGTGGCCTCCTCCCGCCGTTTGACTAATGAGCGGCTACCGTCTTGAGCCTTTTCGACTTGCCAGCCAGGCTGCCCAACGTAATTCCATGCGGAGGCCTCCGGCATGGCGTCAAATGCCGTGTCTTGTAACAGATTTATAGCCGTGGCATCAGCCAATAGCGTCACACCGCTGAAAATCGCGATAATTGCAGGGAGAATGTGCATTTTCATGGGATTTATCTATTTTGTTAAGTAAATGGGGTGGAAATACTTACACACAGTTGGGGAATCATGACTTTTGCGAAAGTGGCTCGCGTGTCCATGCGGAGAACTCACCAGAAAATGGCCCAACCATTCCATTACTATCCACGGCGCGGATGCGATGGAAATAGCAAACATGCGTGTTTAGTTCAAGTTCTTCAAAGCGTTCAATACAATACGGCCCAGGCTCCACGGTAGCAACCAACGTTTCTGATGACGGCATGAAACCAGCCTCCGTGGAGCGATGGATTTCATAGTGGTGAAGATTCGGCAACGTGCTTTTGCCCCACAGCACATAAAGCTGCCCGTCGCGTTCGCCGTGAATGGCGCATGGGGCGTCGATCAGTCCCGTGTAAGCGGGAGCAAAAGCCGCATGAGGATCTTTCGGTTCTTGATAGTGTTGAGCATCAAAGAGATACAACGGCGAGACAAAGCATTCCGTCGCAGCTGCGATATTGGCTTCATCATGGCTTCCAGCGTATGGCAACAGCGCAAAACGGAAGCGGAAATTCAGATGCGAACCGCCTGCCACATGCATCTGCAACCAGTCGTTGGCAAGATAGGCAAACATCGCGGAACCTTCGCCAGCATCGCCAACATCCGTCTTGTCTGGATGGATATGGTCGAATTCAATCAACTGGCTGTCCCGCATGGTGAGCGCGATACCGAAATTGTCGTTTTCAGCACACACCCAATCGCGTGCGGCCATGTAAGTATCAGTTCCATGCCCTGTTACATCTTTCGCATATTCCATCGTACAACCATTTGCGTGAACAAGGCGGCGGGCCTGTGGCACATTGATGGGAAACGCGGCATAAAGAAAACGATAGTAGCGATTGGCGTTTACCATGTCGCGGACATGGTCAAGCCTGATGTCGAATTCAACGCGTTTCGCATGATTGGGGAAGAAATAGCCCTGCGTTACCGATGCGCCATTTTCAGGCCAATCGACGCGAGTGCTCACACGCCAACCGAATGGTTCATGAGCCACTGAGAAAACGGGTGGCGGCGACGTGGAGAAGCTTTCATGGTTGTCATATGTATAGACGAACGTTCCCGCGCCCCATGGAGACGTCGTGTCAAGCAATTCGCGATCAAGTGATTTGTCGTAAAGTGATGCGATTCCGCCATTAGCGGCAAATTGGACACGAAAATGCGTGGTATCCAATTGAGGAGGTTCGTTCTGTGTTGTGGTGATGGACGTTGCTGGCTGGAAAGCCTCACGGCGGATATGGCAACCAGACAACGGCGAAAGATTCTCTACAAGCGTAGCAGAACCATCAGACAGCACAGCAAGTTCCGTGCGTTGATAAGATGTTGCATTGAAGACAAAAATGTCATCTGAATGATCATCTTCAGACAAGACGGACAAGGCGTGATTAGAATATTTTCGGGCTGTTTCAAGAACACGGTCAATCCATGCATTGTGTTGAAGCCACGTCTCGAAGACACGCCGTCCTTGGTAGCCGCTACAACCATAGGAATGTTCATCATTACATATAAGTGCATCCCATGCGCGGTCGAACTCTTCGGATGGATACGCGAAATCAGCCATCTTCACATCTGCCAAACGACAAAGCGTTTCCGCCTCCGGCAGACGACGATCCGCCTCGAATTTGCGAGACAGCACATCTGCCGCGCTGACGGCTAGTTGCCACCAGCCACCCGTGATGTCGCCGCGAACAACAGGGATTTGCTCTCCCCAACGGCTGCGAAGCTCTTCAAACGGCGCATCCGGATCGCCAACCGTGCGGAAATGCGGCCATGCATAGGCTTTATTCCAGACATCCAGCTGGGTGATGAGCTTGCTGTTAGGTTCTTCATCATCGCCATAGTTCGGGACAATCCATGTATCGTATGGAACGGATGCTTCCAGTTTGGGAAGATTTTCCGCCATGGCGCAGGTCATTCTCGAGAGGATATGCGAGGCTCCAGCCCATTGATGTTCCAAACCGAAAATCCAGCCACCGTGGTTGTAATTACCTCCGGAAGAAACTAATAGGCGGTTTTGTCCATCCGCTGCCTCCCACCAGAAAACGCGCGGTAAAGCGGAATCAAGCCGCATGTCGATTCGCGCCCCGCCGCCAGACGCTTCTGGATTCCATTCGAAGAAGCCGACGTTGCCATCCCGAAACCAAATGGTCGAAGGAAGTGGATTCCAGTGATTTGGAGCAAAAAGGATATTACGGTAACCGGCCTTTGCGAATGGAGAGATCATCGACCATGGCATTCCGTTCATGTCGATCATGGTCATCGTGGAGCAATGGATGCCCCATTCACAAGACAGCTTTTCACGGATGGCGGTAATTCTCTTGAGCTCTTCTCGCCCAAATGTCTGGAAGACATTGCCGCTATGGCCTGCGAAGACACCCATCAGCCCTTTATCGATGTAATCCCGTACAATTCGCCTGGCAGCCTCCTTGCCGCGGTCTGCACCGTAATTCTCCCAGAACCAGTCGCCCTCCATGCAATAGCGATAGCGGACAGATTCGTCTTTTGCGGATGTCTCGTCACAAAGTTTGGCGGCTTCATCAATGAAGCGGGAGGCGTTGAAACGTTGAATGTACTGCGAATTATGGAGACCAATGTCCGTATGGGAGGCAATCACGATATGAATTGTCCAATGGCGCGGCTTGTGCCAAGTGCCTTCGTCATGCCATAGAAGATTTCCATCCTTATTCCAAAACTCCCAACGAACATGCGGAAGGTCTTCCTGCGGTGCACGCATGAAAACCCGTTGATGGAAATGGCCTGTATCCAAGGCGATAGACGCTTCATCCAGCATGATTTCTTCAGGCAACTGTACGGCACGGAGACGACCATGCATGACGCAAGACGATTCCCCATGGATGTCCAGCCATTGGCGGCCATCATGGGTGATGATGGAAACAGGTCGGATGGAAAGACTTATCATAATATCGTTTGCAAATGATCAAACATGGTCCGGTCCTGCCCAGAACAGCGGCAACGGGAAGGCCAGCCGCCAGAAATCGTCCTCCTGCTGGCACCCCAGATCGGGCATGAACGGACCAAAGAACAACCGCGCCACTTCGCGCCGTGTCAGTTTCACGTTGGCGATTCGGTTCGTCTCAGAGATGATCATCGCCTCACCTTTACGGAAAATCGACACTTTTTCTCCGTCTTCCAGTTCAATGATGCGTTCGCCAGTCCAATTCTCCAGACGGCGACGGAGCCATGGCGCGTAGTCGTTCAAAACGCGGCACATGGAATTCACGCGAACCATGGCTGTCGTGTTGATGCCGTAGCCGGACGCATATCGCAAGAACATCTCTTCCGTCTCACCAGAACAAGAAACAGGCGGCACTTCCACGCCCCATCCGCCGCTCTTCAAAAGATAACGAAGGATGCGCTCCACGGCAGCTGTAGTACCAGCGTATTCCGTGATGCTGCCTCCACGGACAGTAGCGTATGCAAAGCCCTCTTCCGCCGTCTCATTGATGTAAGTCACAGAGCCTGGACGCGCCAACGCCAATTTAAACTTCTCAAGAGTCGGTCGTGTGCAGCGCACGTTCTTCTCCATGTGGACCTGCCACATTTTCTTCGCGTCTTCATCATCGCCTGTGTAGTCCCGGAAAGCTGTCACAGATGGCGCAGGTGCAAGATCTTCGAAGCGAACAATATGGGACGACAGATTCATCCGCCGCGCCACGCCGGCCGGCTCCCAACCGTAATTACCGTAGCGCGTACGGTCACCGCCCAGCAAACCAAGCCCCCAGCCCTCTTGGTTCATGTCTTCAATGATACGGTTCAGCAACGCGCTAAAACAACCGGATTTGCGGAATTTCTGCCAGCAATGGACGTTGCCGATGCCGCCGCTTGTGAATTCTGCCGCGCCGATTTTCATCTGGCGTGGTATCAACTCAATACCGGCCGCCATCTCGCCGTCGATGAACGCAAACCGCCAATAGCTCATCGTTTCGGGCGACGCATTGATCACGTCTGGAAACAAATACTCAAAGCGTAAATGACCAGGATTGTTTTCCCGAAAACTCTGGACGACATGGTTCAGCATGACGTCGTAATCCGACGGTAATCCGCGTCTGATTTCCATAATGCAATTTTCCTATGCTATTTGACTGAACACACACAAAAAAAACGGTTCCAATGCCTACAGCATATACTGTAGCACTGAAACCGTTTTTTCGCATCTTGACAGCGCGATTTTCATAACCGCGCCGTCTCGATTCTGTTTTGCCGGTTGATTACTTACCGGAGATGGCGCCGTGGCCGCGGAACGTACGCGTCGCACTGAACTCGCCAAGACGATGGCCGACCATGTTTTCCGTCACGAACACGTTGTTGAACACTTTGCCGTTGTGGACGGCGAAGGTGTGGCCAACGAAATCGGGCATGATCATGGAACGACGGGACCAAGTCTTGATCGGAGCCTTCTCGTTCTTTGCGTTCAAAGCTTCCACCTTTTTCTTAAGGTGTTCATCAACAAACGGTCCTTTCTTAATTGAACGTGATGACATTACTTCTTCCTCCGCTGAATGATGAACTTGTCAGATGCTTTCTTCGGTTTGCGGGTACGATAGCCTTTCGCCAGCTGGCCCCACGGGGACTTAGCATGGCCACCGCTCGCACGACCTTCACCACCGCCCATGGGGTGGTCAACAGGGTTCTGCACAACACCACGGACATGCGGACGGAAGCCAAGATAACGCTTCTTGCCAGCCTTGCCCAAGCTGATGATGTTATGGTCGAGGTTGCCAACCTGCCCGATCGTCGCACGGCAATTGCCATGGATCAGACGGACTTCGCCGCTCGGCATTTTGACCTGCACGTAGTTGCCTTCCTTAGCACGGACAATCGCCGTCTGGCCAGCCGCACGTGCGATGCAGGCGCCCTGACCCGGATACAACTCGATGCAATGAACGTTCAGACCATCCGGAATATCCTTCAGGCAATGAACATGGCCAGGCTTAAACTCAGCCTTCTCGCCGCTCATGACGACGTCGCCGACATTCAGGCCAACGGGGCAGATGATATAGGATTTCACGCCATCTTCATATTCGAGAAGAGCAATGCGAGCACTGCGGTTGGGATCGTATTCGATCTCGCGCACGGTCGCCGGGCAGTCATCTTTCACGCGGCGGAAATCAATGATGCGGTAACGGCGCTTCACACCACCACCACGGAAACGAACGGTCACGCGGCCCATGTTGTTGCGGCCACCAGTCGAACGCTTGCCTTCCGTCAAGGACTTCTCGGGTTTGCGACGGGTCAGTTCCGAAAAATCAGACACCGTCATCTGTCTCCGTCCAGGAGACGTGGGTTTGTATTTCTTGATTCCCATCTTATTGCCTCTTTGTCTTAAAAAACGCTTACGCCTTACAGCAGTTCGATGCTACCCTCTGTCAAGGTAACGAGGGCCTTCTTCCAATCGGGGCGCTTACCCAGACGGGCACTGCGCATGCGCTTGCGCTTGCCAAGGCAATTCATAGTTTGGACATCCGAAACTTTGACATTTTCGAATATAGCCTCAACAGCCTTGCGGATCTCAATCTTGTTGCTGTGCGGATTCACCTTGAGCGTGTAACGGTGGAACTTCTCGCTGAGCGCCGTCGCTTTTTCTGTAATAAGAACGGTATAAACTACGTCGTAAGGATTGAACATCTTATCTCTCCTTCTTCTTCGCCAGGCGCTGCCCGAGGGCCTTCAATCCGGCACTGGTAATCACAACTTTTTCACCCTTCATCAGGGTATAGGGATTCACGGACTCGGCGGCGACCAAAATCACGTTGCCGAGATTGCGGCTCGCCAGAACCAGATTCGGTTCGCGGAAGCCAAACTTCGCCTTCTCGTCGTCAATCACATTCATGGCGGCGGATTCGACGAGAACGACAGCCGTCCCTTCGACGCCGATCGCCTTCAGGAAGGCGACGAAATCCTTTGTCTTCGCGGTTTCAGGCTTGATGTCGTCAACAACAATGATCTCATTGTCTTTCACGCGGTCGGAGAACACGCGGCGCAGAGCCAGAGTCTCAACGTTGGCGTTGACTTTCTTGGCGTAGCTGCGGGGCTTCGGACCGAAGACGATCGCACCACCGCGCCACACGGGGCTGCGGTTACTACCGGCACGGGCACGGCCATTCCCTTTCTGGCGCCACGGTTTCGCACCGCCGCCACTCACTTCGCCGCGGGTCTTCGTCGAGGCGGTGCCTGCACGGCAACCGGCCAGAAACGCGACCACGGAGTCCTTTACGGCCTGTTCGCCTTTTTCGAACTCAAGCCAGCTGGAATCAATTTCAATAGGGGTACCCAAATCGGCACCGCTTGCATTTTTCACTGTCAAAGTAGCCATCTGATATCACCCCCGATTAATGCTTCTTGATTGCGTTGCGCACGATAACAAAGCAGCCGTTCGCGCCGGGAATGGACCCCTTCACCAACAGCAGATTGACATCGGGGCGGACATCCATGACTTTCAGATTCAGAATTGTCTGACGAACATCGCCCATGTGACCAGGCATCTTGCGGCCTTTATAGACCTTGCCAGGGGCGGCGCACATACCGATGGAACCGCTTCTGCGAACCCACGCACCACCATGACTCGCGCGGCCACCGCCAAACTTCCAGCGGCGGACAACGCCCGCGAAACCACGGCCCTTCGTCTGACCCGTGACATCGACGAACTCGTCTTTCGCGAAAATATCAGCCTTCAAGACATCGCCGACGGACGCCGTGGAATCCTCTTCCAGACGGATTTCGCGGATGATCATCGGCGGATTCGATTCCAGTTTCGCCTCTTTCAGCATGCCGAGCACGGGCTTCGTCACATTCTTAACCTTGCGGCTGCCGAAACCAAGTTGCAACGCACTGTAGCCGTTGCGCTTCTGAGTACGAAGCGAAATCACGGGGCACGGACCGACCTCAATCGCCGTCACAGGAACAGCGACGCCATCTTCCGTGTAAACATGGGTCATGCCCAATTTCTTTCCAATCAATCCTTTTCTCATGTTAGCGCCCTCCCCCGTCAGATCTTGATGATGATGTCAACACCGGCGGGAAGATTGAGCTTCTTCAGCTCTTCAACCGTCCGGTTGCTGGGGTTGATGATGTCCAGCAGACGCTTGTGTGTACGGATTTCAAACTGTTCCATCGATTTCTTATCGACGTGCGGGGAACGGTTCACCGTAAAGCGCTCGATGCGGGTCGGCAACGGAATCGGGCCGGCGACATCGGCGCCAGTCCGCTTGACCATGTTGACGATTTCGGCTGTGCTTTGATCCAGAATCGTGTGCTCGAAAGCCTGAAGCCGAATGCGAATGGTTTGTTTGTTTGCCATGTCTCACTCTTTTGTTTACTGACTTATAAACAGTGTGGGTGCCTAGGCTCAATTCAGTTGCCGCTCCTTTTACGGCTACGGGTCATAATGGAGCATAAACTGACGGCTCTGCCACGAAATCGCCACGTCCGCCGCTAAGCGACCGCAACGAACTTGCGTAGCCGAACAACTCGCCCAATGGCACCAACGCCACTACACGCGCTATCCCCATATCTAGGGAATCCACTTCCGTGACACGCCCCCGACGCGATGTCAAATCGGCAATAACATTGCCAATCTGAGCCTGCGGGCTCGTCACCTCCAATTTCATGATCGGTTCCAACACCAGCGGCCCGCCGGTCTCCACCGCTTCCGACAAAGCCTTGTGCGCCGCAGTCTGGAACGCCAGCTCTGACGTCCCGCCTTCCGCAGGAGCCAAAGCTACGACCTTTATCTTCATATCCGTCAACGGATTACCGTCTCCGACACCCGAACGGATAATTTCCTGAAGGCCCGCTTTCACCGCTTCGCTGTAGATTGATTCCACGGCGGCCGTCGCAGCCTCCAAATCCATCTTAAGCCCTCCGCCTCGCGGAAGAGCTTCCACCTCTATCTCTACCATCGCCCCCATCGTCCGCCCGTCAGGCAGACGCTTTTCAAACTCGCAACGACCATGTCCAGTCCCCTGCACCGTCTTTCGGTAGTTGACCTGCGGCTTTCCAGCCGTCACTTCAATGCCGAAATCCCCTTTTAGACGCTCCTGAACTATCGCCAGATGAAGCTCACCCATTCCCGCCAACGTCCACTGACCTGGCGCGGGGCCATAGCTCATCCGCAATGTCGGATCTTCTAAGCAGAACGCTTTCAACGCTTTTCCAAGCGTTTCACTATCCGTTCCACCACGGCCTTCCATCGTGATGCTGACAACCGGTTCTGGAAACGTCATCCGTTCCAAAACCGCCATGCAGGACGTATCACAAAGCGTATCCCCTGTCACGACATCTGCACCAAGACCGGTCAAGGCGACGATGTCGCCATTTTCCGCGCCTTCAATCGGATCCAGCTGGCTCGCTCGCATCCGATAGACGGTTTCGACTTCGCATGTCGCCCCGTTTCGCGGATTCACCAGCCGCGTTCCAGTTTCGACATGCCCGCCGTACAGCCTGACGCAGAACAACATTTCGCCGAATACCTCGGGAGGATAGACCTTGAAGACCAGCATCCCGGTGCCTTCCAGCTTCTTGCGAATGCTTTCAGACGGAGACGGAAGATAATCGCGAACCGCGTCTAACATCGCGTCCACTCCGATGTCTTTGGCGGCGCTACCACCGAACACCGGAAGCAGGCTCCGATTCAGAACAGCCATCCGCAATGCCCTGCGTAGAGTCGCCTCGTTTGGCACCCTATCCGAGAGGTAATCGGTCATCACCTCATCGTCCGTCTCCGCAAGACATTCCACAAGATGCGTCCGAGCGGCTTCCACCCGCTCATCGCATCTGAAATCGATGTCCGGACTCCCTTCACCGATACATCGTCCCGTCAAAATGTCAATCATGCCGACGAATCCGTTTTCGTCTGTCAACGGCACCTGCATGGCTACCGCCGACACATGGAAACGTTGCGAAATCTGACGGATGACTCGCTCGTAACTGGCACCTTCGCGATCCAGCTTGTTCACGAACGCCAACATCGGAATCCGATGCCTGTTCGCTTGACGCCATACAGTTTCCGATTGGGCCTGTACACCACGTATGCCGCAGAACACGGCGACTGCACCATCCAGAACCCGAAGAACCCGTTCAACCTCCGCCGTGAAATCAACATGGCCAGGCGTATCGACCACGTTGATCCGTACATCACGCCATTGGCAAACCACTGAAGCGCTCAGGATGCTGATGCCATGCTCACGTTCCTGCGGAAGCCAATCCGTCACAGTCGTGCCTTCATGGACTTCACCGCAGTACCGTATCTCCCCGGTCCGACGGAGTATCCGCTCCGTCAGCGTCGTCTTCCCCGCGTCGATATGGGCAATGATTCCCAGATTCCGCAACGCGGTGGAACTCATCTTTACAATCCCAGTCGCTTATGTGTGTCCGAATAGTTTCGAACGAAAGTTATTACCAGCGGTAATGCGCAAACGCCTTGTTGGCGTTCGCCATCTTGTGCGTATCATCCTTCTTCTTCACGGCGTTGCCAGTGTTGTCGAAGGCATCAAGCAATTCGGCGGCGAGAGCTTTCGCCATCGGAACACCTTTGCGGGCGCGGCTGTAGCCGACAATCCAGCGTAGCGCGACAGCCGTCTGACGCTCGGCCGGGACTTCCAGCGGAACCTGATACGTCGCACCGCCAACGCGGCGGCTCTTGACTTCCAGACGCGGCTTCACGTTCTCAAGGGCTTGACGGAAGACTTCCAGCGGCTCCATGTCCGCCTTCTTCTCCTTCAGGATGTCCATGGCGCCATAGACAATTCCCTGAGCAACCGTCTTCTTGCCGCGTTCCATAACCGTGTTGATGAGACGCGCGATGATGATGTCATTGAACCGGATATCCGGAATCGTTTGACGTTTTTCAGCTTTTCTTCTTCTCATTATCCTGTATTCCTCTCAAGGAGCTTCCTATACTGCCGGATTACTTCTTGCCTTTCGCGGGCGCACCGGGCTTCGGGCGCTTCGTGCCATACTTCGAACGGCCCTGGCGGCGCTTGTCAATGCCAAGCGTATCCAAGGTGCCGCGGACGATGTGATAACGGACACCAGGCAGGTCACGAACACGGCCGCCGCGCACCAACACGACGCTGTGTTCCTGAAGGTTATGACCTTCACCACCGATGTACGCGTTGACTTCCTGCCCGTTCGTCAGACGAACACGGGCGTACTTACGCAAAGCGGAGTTAGGCTTCTTGGGGGTACGGGTGCTGACCTGAAGACAGACACCACGGCGCTGCGGGCACTGATCCAGAGCACGGACACGGCTCTTGACCGGTTTGACCTTACGACCTTTTCTGATCAACTGATTGATTGTCGGCATTTCGCGTTTCTCTTTGACTTATAGTATAGATATGATAAAAAATCGTTCTTTTAATTTAATACGCCAATCCAGAATGTCAAGCGAACGCCCCATGTCCATTCGGTTTTTCCGAATCGGCATGGGGCATCCGCCTTCTTTTTTGCAGGATGGGCTCCTGTCTCGATCAGTTGTCGAAGAACTTCTGCAGATTGTCGAGATGCTCCTTATCCTGCGCCTCCTTTTCACTGAGCTCCAACGCCGCCGTCTCGGCCGCAGCCTCTTCTGCGGTGCTGGCCTTGAACGTCAGCTTGAAGTCCTGCGCATCGGGATAGCCCGTGCCGGCGGGAATCAGATGCCCCATGATGACGTTTTCCTTGAAACCACGCAGATGATCGACGCGGCCAAGAGTCGCGGCTTCAGTCAGAACACGCGTCGTATCTTGGAAGGATGCCGCGGAGATGAAGCTTTCCGTCGCCAGAGAGGCTTTCGTAATACCCAACAGGATCGGCTGAGCGTCCGCCGCGATGCCGCCATTCTCCAAAACACGCTTGTTCTCTTCCTGGAACTCACGCTTGTCCACGAGTTCGCCAAACAAGAAGCGCGTCTGGCCAGGCTGCGTGATGCGGACGTTGCGCATCATCTGGCGAAGGATGATTTCAACGTGCTTGTCGTTGATTTCAACACCCTGCAGACGATAGACCTGCTGGACTTCGTTCAGCAAGTACTCCTGCAATTCCTGAGGACCGCAAATCTCGAGCATTTCATGCAGGACGACTGCACCGTCCGTCAACGGCGTGCCCTTCGTGACGAAGTCACCTTCCGTGACAACGATTCGCTTACCCTGCGGGATGACATGTTCCTGGCTTGCACCGCTTTCTGGATCTTCGATGCGGATGTTCTGCTTGCCCTTCACAGGCTTGTCGATATAAACCACACCGTCAATCTTCGCAATTTCGGCGGCCTCTTTCGGACGACGCGCCTCGAACAGCTCGGCGACACGCGGCAAACCACCGGTGATATCACGTGTACGGACGTTCTGACGGGGGAACTTGGCCAGTTCGTCACCAGCATTCACAAGTTCACCTTCCTCCAGCGTGAAGTAAGCACCCGTCGGCAACTGGATGTTCCTGCGGCGTCTGACAACCGCCATTCCGACATGTACCGACTTGCGTAGATTCTCCTTCACTCGGAAGAAGCCCGTCAAAGTCGTCCCAAGACGCTTGCCGTCAATTTCCTGCAGACCATCCAACTCAATCGTCTCGTTGACTTTCAGTCCATTCAGATGAATCAGATTCTTACCGAAGCGGATGTCGTCAATCTTGATCTCGATACCGTCGCAAGGAGCCTTCACGAGCGTCTTATGAGCGTCGTCATAGACGAGTGTATCACCTTTGGAGACCTTGTCCGATTCGAAACTCAAATGGTCGATGCGGATGATCTTGCCGGATTTCAGATCGCTTTCCGTCAGCACCAAGGAGCAACGCCCTTGCGCATCCAGATTGATACGGACTTCGTCTTCGCCGATCTTGGAAGCGGCATCCTGATAATAGCCCTTGCCTTGCTGGAAACGATAGACGATGCGTTCCGACGCACTGCCTTTGCGGTCTTCCATCATTTCGGCGTAGCCCTTCGCGCTCGTGTTGATCAGTTGGAGTTGGAAACGCAGTTTTACGCGGTTTCCGCCAGCCAGCTCCAACGGGAGCATATCGACGATGTCGAAAGCGGGGCGGATGTCTTCATTGTGTTCGACGACTTTGTGCTCGATCTTCGCAGTCTGACTGTTCTCCTCGCTGGAAATAGTCGAACCTTCAACCAAGTCGCGATATTCGATACAACCGCTGATGGGGGCATTGATCGGCACGTTGAAGGGATCCCATTCAGCGAACGTGAAGTCGGACTTGATTGCGCCATCCTGGAAATAGATGATGGAGCCCTGCGGCAGCTCAAGTTCATCGATTTCGGATGCCGCGCCATTGGCTTGCGCCTCGGCGTTCGTATAGTTCACGGTGACATGCGCGTTCTGCGTCAGAACCATATAGCCTTTGGCTATCAGCTGATTGTCGGCGACCTGCTCGGCCAAAGCCGCTTCTGCTGGAACCGGCTTGCCGTTCAGCTTGCAGTAATCCAGATAGGGGTCGCGTGCCTTCTCATCCTTGATGAGACGTGCGAAACCTTCGTTATAATAGTCACTGCTACTCTGCGGATTGTTTTTGGGACCATTGTAGAAAAGTCCGGCGTTGCTCCGATTCTTTTCCTCGCTGCAAAGCGTCTTCACGACCTGGATTGGAACCAGTTGCTGGCTGTCTCCAACCATCAAGTTCTGCAGGGCGAGGTTACCATCCTTGCGCGCCTTGTGGCTCATCTTGTTAGCATCGGCCGCGGCCGTACCGCCAAGGTGGAACGTACGCATGGTCAGCTGGGTACCAGGTTCGCCGATGGACTGAGCCGCAATGATACCGACGGGATCGCCATGTTTAGGCAAATCGCCCGTCGCCAGATTGCGGCCATAGCACTTGCAACAGACACCGCGTTCGCTTTCGCAGGTCAGCACGGAGCGGATAAGGACCTTATCGATACCCATCGCCACGATGCGCTTAGCCAATTCAGCCGTGATTTCCTCGCCAGCCGCGACCAGCACGTTGCCAGTTGCGGTGTCGTAAATGTCTTCCGCGCTGAAGCGGCCAATGATACGATCCTCCAGCTTCACGGTTTCCTTCGTGCCTTCCTTGATGGACTTCATGTAGATGCCGTTCGCGGTATGGCAGTCGTCTTCCGTGCAGATGACATCGTGGGCGACGTCAACCAGACGACGGGTCATGTAACCGGAGTCAGCAGTCTTCAGAGCCGTATCGGCCAAACCTTTACGGGCGCCGTGGGAACTGATGAAGTATTCCAGAACGGACAAGCCTTCGCGGAAATTCGCCTTGATCGGGTTCTCGATGATATCGCCGGACGGCTTGGCCATCAGGCCTCGCATGCCGGCCAGCTGGCGGATCTGATCCTTACTGCCTCGGGCACCGGAATCAAGCATGGCGAATACAGGATTGATTTCAGACTTGCCGTCGTTCTCCTCCAGCACGCCTGTCAGACGATCCGCCAGTTCGTTGTTGACGCTCGTCCATTCCTGAATGCACTTGTTGTAGCGCTCCTGCTCCGTGATCATACCTTCGCGGCGCTGCTGGCGGATCATGTCGATGTTCTTCTGGGCGGCTTCGATGAACTGCGCCTTCTCCTTCGGGACGATCATGTCCTTGATGCCGATGGAGAAGCCGGCGCGCGTCGCGTATTCGTAGCCAAGATCCTTCAGAAGATCCAGAACTTTGATGAGCCCCATGCGGCCGACGGCCTCATAGCACTGCTTGATCAGTCCGCTCATCTCTTTCTTCGTGACCTGCTTGTTGAAGAACCCCATCTCCTTGGGCCAAATTTCGTTGAAGATACAACGGCCAACCGTCGTCACGATGTACTTGTCGTTCTTCGTCTCGGAAGACCAGACCGTATCCTTGCCGAAATACGGGTTATGGAGATACACGAAATCGTGCATCTTCAGGTCGCCCGCCTCGAAGGCACGCAAAAGTTCATGGTAGTCATTGAACCAACGCAGGCGATTCGGGCATTTACGGATTTCATCGTTCAAGGCAGCGATGGCGGTGTCATGCTTCTCTTGAGCAGCCTTGAAATTGCTCTCGCTGAGCTTCTTCGAGGCAAACGCCTTGCTGGCCTCTTCCAAAGCCTGATCCAATTCGCGCGTTTGGGCAGCCCATTGTTGCTCCTTCTCGGCTTGTTCCAAGAAGGCCTTCTTGTTCTTCTTATGCTCGTATGTAAGGTAATAGACACCAAGCGTGATATCCTGCGAAGGTGTCGTGATCGGCTTGCCACTGGCAGGCGAGAAGATATTATTCGGAGACAGCATAATCAGCTTGGCCTCCAACTGGGCTTCGTTGCTCAGCGGAACATGGACGGCCATCTGGTCACCGTCGAAGTCGGCGTTGAACGCCGTGCAGACCAGAGGATGCAGACGGATTGCCTGACCTTCGATCAGAATTGGGTCGAACGCCTGGATGGACAAGCGGTGCAATGTAGGAGCACGGTTCAGGAGAATCGGATGCCCCTTGATCACTTCATCCAGAATATCCCAGACTTCCTTGCGTTTCTGTTCGATCCACTTTTTTGCGTTACGGACCGTATGGACGTATCCCTTCTGCTTCAAGCGGCTCATGATGAACGGCTCGAACAGCACAAGCGCCATCTCCTTCGGAAGACCGCACTGGTTGATACGCAGTTCGGGACCGACAACGATGACGGAGCGTCCGGAATAATCAACTCGCTTGCCGAGCAGGTTCTGGCGGAAACGCCCCTGTTTTCCTTTCAGCATGTCCGTAAGGGACTTCAGAGGACGGTTGCCCGTGCCCGTGACGGCACGGCCATGACGTCCATTGTCCAGAAGAGCATCAACGGCTTCCTGCAACATGCGCTTCTCATTACGGATGATGACTTCCGGCGTATGAAGTTGCAAAAGATTGCGGAGACGATTGTTGCGGTTGATGACACGACGATACAGGTCATTCAGGTCACTGGTTGCAAAACGGCCGCCTTCCAACGGGACCAAAGGACGCAGTTCGGGGGGGATGACTGGCAGGACGCTCAAGATCATCCAACGCGGATCCATGTTATTTTCAAGGAAACCTTCGATCAACCGTACACGCTTGGCGATCTTCTTGCGAATCGCCTTGCTGGTGGAGGAGTTTAAATCGCTTTCTAGCTGTTCCTGCAATTCCGTCAGATTCAGCTTGCCCAGAAGCTCCTGGATAGCTTCCGCGCCCATGCCAGCCTTGAAGGAATCACCGTACGTCTGACGGTTTTCATTATATTGTTCGTCCGTCAGGACCTGTTTCTCCTGCAACGGCGTATCACCGGGCTCCGTCACAATCCAGCTCTCATAATATAGAACGCGCTCCAAACTCTTCGGAGTCAAATCAAGAATCAAGCTCAAACGGCTCGGAAGACATTTGTAGAACCAGACATGCGACACTGGCACCGCCAAGTCGAGATGTCCCATGCGTTCACGGCGGACGCGTGATTCGCAGACTTCAACGCCGCACTTGTCGCACACAATACCCTTGTGCTTCTGGCGCTTATACTTACCGCACGCGCATTCCCAGTCCCGCGTGGGGCCGAAAATCCGTTCGCAGAATAGACCGCCCTTTTCAGGTTTGAAAGTACGGTAATTAATGGTCTCGGGATTCTTGACCTCACCGCGACTCCAGGAACGGATTGTCTCCGGACTGGCCACGCCGATCGTCACGTAACTGCCGCTTTCCATTGACTCGATTCCGCCAAATTGGTTTTCTGTGCTGTCCAACTTACAGCCCTCCATAAATGGGTTATTTTTTCGCATCCGCCGTTGCGAGGAGTCTTTCTTTCTCGCCCATCCTCGCGACATTGGACACTTAAACTAAATCCGATGTTTTACACGACACGCTTATGCCTGGGCACCTTTTGAGTTCC
The DNA here is from genome assembly GCA_017554445.1 of Victivallales bacterium. Taxonomy (GTDB): domain Bacteria; phylum Verrucomicrobiota; class Lentisphaeria; order Oligosphaerales; family Oligosphaeraceae; genus UBA1407. The sequence goes on along the minus strand of JAFZIJ010000113.1, from coordinate 8,976 downwards.
GGACACGGACATCAAGGCACAGACTCTGCATTTCCTTCATCAAGACGTTGAACGACTCCGGTATACCAGCTGTCAACGTGTTGTCGCCGTCCATGATGGCGTTGTAGATCTTCGTGCGTCCTTTTGTATCATCGCTCTTGACCGTCAGCATCTCCTGCAATGTATAAGCCGCGCCATACGCCTCAAGAGCCCAGACTTCCATTTCGCCGAAACGCTGTCCGCCATGTTGCGCCTTACCACCCAGAGGTTGCTGCGTTACCAGCGAATACGGACCGACCGCACGCGCGTGGATTTTGTTCGCAACCAAGTGGTCGAGTTTCAGCATGTAAATCTGGCCGACCATCGCGCGTTGCGCGAACGGGGCACCGGTCATGCCGTCGAACAGACGTGTCTTGCCGTCGGTATCAACGAAGCATTCCGTCCGGTCATTGCCGTTCTGGTCAACGACTTTGCCATCATCCAGAACGGTCCAGCCGCGTTCAGCGACTTTGATATGCTTCGCCTCGTCGAGCATCGACCAGATCTTCTCTTCCGGAATACCATCGAACACAGGCGTCGCAACAGTCATACCGAGGATCTTGGCGGCATAGCCGACGTGGGTTTCGAACACCTGACCGACATTCATTCGCGAAGGAACACCGAGAGGATTCAGGATGATATCGACTGGTGTACCATCGGCCATGAAAGGCATGTCTTCGACCGGGACGATCTTTGCCACGATACCTTTGTTTCCATGACGTCCAGCCATCTTGTCACCGATGGAAATACGGCGCTTGCTGGCGATATAAACTTTAACAGCCTTCACGACGCCCTGTTCGCCGGCATCGCTCTGCTTGTCTTTCTCAAGTTCCTCTTTCCAGCGCTGTTTCGTGATCTGGAATTTCTTAGCGAAATTCTTGAGGATATCCTCGATTTTTGCCTGCTTCTCCATGGCCTTGGCGTCACTGCTAGGATCAAGCATGTAGGTATCATAGCTCTGGGCCAAACGTGTCAGCATGCTCTTGGTGATCTTGCGATCAGCTGCGATAATCTCCTCCGGTTCGCCCGCGACAAGACGCGTGATGGCGAAGCTCAGTTTCTGGCCGAGCAGTTCGTCGCTCAAAGTCTTCACCAAGTCATCCTGGATATGGTTCAACTGTTCGCGATACTTCTGATCCGTATCTTTGACACGGTTGTTGATGTCCTTCTTGGTCTGCTTGGCCTTAGATGGATCCTGACGGCGATCGACACGCACATCCATGACGATACCGGAGCAACCACCGGGCACCACCAGCGAACTATTCTTGACATCACTCGCTTTTTCACCGAAAATGGCTTTCATCAGACGCTCTTCAGGAGCAAGGTCAGGCTCATTCTTCGGCGTGATCTTGCCGACCAAGATGTCGCCCGGCTTCACTTCAGCTCCGACGCGGACGATACCGTCCGCGTCCAGATTACGCAGAGACTCTTCGCTTTCATTCGGAATATCACGCGTAATTTCTTCGGGTCCAAGCTTTGTTTCACGCGCCTGGACATCCTCCAGCGTCACATGGATACTCGTATAGACGTCATTGGCCACCAGTCGTTCGCTGATGATGATGGCATCTTCGAAGTTATAGCCGTGCCATGGCATGAAGGCCACCAAGACGTTCCGTCCAAGAGCGAGCTCGCCGCCGTCCGTAGAGGCGCCATCTGCAATCGCTTGACCTTTTTTGACCACATCGCCGCGATGAACGATCGGACGCTGGTTGAACAGGGTTGACGCATTCGTGCGGAGGAATTTGTACAGGTGATAATCCTGCACGGAGTCCGGATAGGCCGTATCGTCAGGCAACTTACCATCTTTCGTAATGATGACGCGCTCCGCGGTCGCGCTTGCGACAATGCCGTCTTCACGGGCGTTCATCGTGGCACGGGAGTCACGGGCGACAACCTCTTCGAGGCCTGTACCGACCAGAGGACGTTCTGAGCGCAGCAACGGCACAGCCTGACGTTGCATGTTGGATCCCATCAATGCGCGGTTGGCGTCGTCATGCTCCAGGAACGGGATCAAGCCTGCCGCTGCGCTGATCATCTGCAACGGCGACACATCGATGTACTGAACTTTTTCACGTTCAAATTCGCCAGACTCGCCTTCGTGCCGACAGAGAACGTCGCGATTAAGCAACGTTCCATCCTCGGCCTGCGGGGCGTTGGCCTGCGCGATAACGAAGGCCTCTTCCTCGTCAGCCGTCAGGTAATCGACTTTGTTGGTGACCTTCGTATCCTTGACCTGGCGATATGGAGCTTCGATGAAGCCATATTCGTCAATCTTGCCGAAGAGCGCCAAAGAAGAGATCAGACCGATGTTCGGACCTTCAGGCGTCTCGATTGGGCAGACACGGCCATAATGGCTGGAATGGACGTCACGGACTTCGAATCCGGCACGTTCACGCGTCAAGCCGCCAGGTCCTAAGGCACTGAGACGGCGTTTGTTCGTCAATTCGGCCAAGCAGTTCGTCTGATCCATGAACTGGCTCAGCTGGTTCCGTCCGAAGAAGTCACGAATCACACCGCTGAGTGCCTTCGTATTCACCAACTTCGAGATGGTCGGCTCTTCGTTTGTATTCTCAAGCTTTTCCTTCATCAAGGTCGCCGTACGGGTCAATCCGACCTGGCATTGTTTCTGGAGCAATTCACCGACCGTGCGGACGCGGCGGCGGCCCAGATGGTCGATATCATCTTCTTTACCGATACCGTTATGCAAATACATGAGGAACGCCGTTGAACGGGCGATATCCTGCTTCGTCAGCACGCACTGACGGCGGCCCCAGTTGAGGTGGAGGGCCTGGTTCATTTTGAAACGACCGACAAGGCCGAGATTGTAGCGATGCGGATCTTCAAACAGACGCTTGAACAGCTGACGGGCATTCGCGGCCGTCGGCGGATCAGTCGGACGCATGCGTTTGTAGATCTCCTTCTGGGCATCTTCCGTGGTATGGACGGTATCTCTCTGCATGCAGCGGATGAAGTAGTCACCGCCTTTGCCGGGACGCAACAGACGGACGGACACACCATATTCAAAGTCAAGATTGTAATTCGGTTCCGCAGCGGCAACAGCCTCACGATCAGCTTCGATTTCCTTCATCGCGTCCAGCAGTGTGGACAGAATGTCGGCCGTGACTTTCACATTCCGCTCCACCAGTTTGACGGCTCCGGCCTTCGCGGAAGGAGCATCGCACTTGTCATAGAGGCATTTGACCAAAACTTCACGGTTGTCGTCCGTGTTGATTGGTGTTTTTGCCATGTAGATCGTATTGCCCGTACGCCAGCCTTCGTTTTCCAGCTTGTAGGCCAGATCCTCACGGTCCATTTCAAGAAGCTTTTCAATCTGATGGACATTCAGCTCCTCGACCAGACAATCTGTATGGACGACTTTTACCTTCTTGATGCCATTCGCCTGCAATGCGTCAAACACCATTTCGCTGCAGGGTGCGAGGCCTTCCACGGCAAGACCATTGTCCTTGCCAGAAGCCTTCACATCGCTTGCAATATAAACTTTTGACGGATCTTCAAGCTTTCTCAGCTCCGTCAACGGCTGCTCTTCCAGATAGTACACGGCATCCAGAATGTCTTCATTGCCATCATAGCCGAAAGCGCGGAGGAATGTACTGACAAGAAACTTTCTGCGACGACGCTTGCGATCCAGATAAATCTGGATGCAGTCGCTTTGGTCGAATTGAACTTCCAGCCACGAACCATGGTCGGCGATCACTTTGTAGGAACACAGCATCTTTCCACTGGCATGGCGATTACGTTCGAAACTCACGCCAGGCGAACGATGCAACTGACTCACAATGACGCGTTCCGCGCCATTGATGACAAATGAGCCGCGCTCCGTCATCAGCGGAATATCGCCAATGTAAATGCTTTCCTCCTTCACATCCTTGCCGTTGGCCGTGTGAAGGCGGAATGTGACATTCAAGGCCGCCTGATAGGTCAGACCGTCCTTCAAGCATTCGACCAACCCCTTCTTGGGTTCACCGATTTCATATTTCACAAACTCAAGACTCGCCTTCCCGTCTGGTTCCTTCTGAGCAGGGAAGATATCCTTAAAAGCTTCCTGCAGCCCTTGGTTCAAACGCTCTTCCGGAGGCGTATCCTTCTGTAAAAAATCCGCGAACGATTTTGTCTGAATCTCAATGAGATCCGGAATTTCCAGCACTTCATTCTTCAGACAACCAAAATTCTTGCGTTGTGACATGTTTCCCCGCCTGTATGGTTCCTGCCTTTGTGGTTAACGCGCACGTTGTTCAGCGTGTCCTAAATACTTCTCTTTCAACTAGCACGCTCCTACGTGCAACTCCAACCACCATCGCTGGCCGCCTTAACGACCAGTTAAACAAAAAACCGGAGTCGGACCAAAATTCACCAACTTCCGGACATTTTCCATGTATTCCTTCCCTTTCACGACCCCCTTTTCGCTTTTTTACGTGTTCCCTCTTTTCCGGCAAGCGGGGCATTGACATCAGTCAAAGCCCCTGCCGCACCGGACAGCGGATCCGGACTCCGAAGAGTTCCGGATCAACTGTTGACCGACCAGAAGATTTACTTAACTTCAACCTTCGCGCCGGCTTCTTCCAGCTTCTTCTTGATTTCGTTCGCTTCGTCCTTGCTGACGCCGGTCTTGACCGGTTTCGGAGCTTCCGTAACCAGATCCTTGGCTTCCTTCAGGCCCAGACCCGTAATGCCACGGACTTCCTTGATCACGGCGATCTTGTTCGCGCCGCCATCCGCCAGGATGACATCGAACTCGGTCTTCTCTTCTTCAGCCGGAGCGGCGGCGCCGCCAGCGGCCGGAGCAGCAGCAACCGCCGCCACGGGGGCTGCGGCGCTCACGCCCAGACGTTCTTCAAGAGCTTTGACAAGCTTGCTGACTTCGAGAACCGTCAAACCTTCGATGTAGGAGATGAACTCTTCCATCTTCGCATCAACTGCAACTTTTTCTTCCGACATTGGTGTATTCTCCAATTTTTCTTGCTTAAGCTACCTGCTCTTTCGATTTGCAGTAAGCATCCAACACATAAACAATGCTCGCCACTTTGGCGTTGAGCACACGGACCAGCTGGCTTCCGGGAGCCTGCAAAAGACCCAGCAACTGAGCCAGAAGCACTTCCCGGGAAGGAAGATCGGCAAGGGCGTCCACATCGGCAGGCGTCAGAAGACTCCCATCCAGAACACCATACTTGACCTTGACCTGTTCCTTCGCCTTGGCAAACTCACGAACCAGTTTCGCAATCTGAACGGCATCGCATGAACCGCTCACCAGGGCGGTATCCCCGGTAAGCTCCACGCCGGCCAGATTTTCCAAGCCCAGCTTCTCCGCCGCTTTCTTCACCAACGTGTTCGGCACTACGTGGCATTCGGCCCCGATGGCCGTAAGCTTGCCACGAAACTCATTGAAAACATTGGCCGTCAAGCCCTGATAGCTGATCAGAATCGCAGGACGATCCTTCAGCATCTCGCTCACAGCCGCAACCATTTGTTGTTTTTCTGCTCTCATGGTTTACGCCTTTGCTGCGGATTTGGCATCCAGACGGATGCCCGGACTCATTGTGCTACTCAACGTCCAAGACTGCAGATAGATGCCTTTGGCGGCCGCCGGACGAGCACGAAGAATCGTCGTCAAGACCGCATTCGCGTTCTCGACCAACGCCTCAGCGCTGAAGGACAGCTTGCCTATCGGCACGTTCACCACACCGGCGCGGTCACAACGATACTCAACTCGTCCGGCTTTCGCCTCGCGAACTGCTGTCGCCGTGTCTTCCGTAACCGTTCCAGTCTTCGGATTCGGCATCAGGCCACGGGGACCCAACACTCTACCCAATGTCCGGACTTCTTTCATGGCCGACGGAGTCGCAATCAACACGTCAAACTCCAACCAGCCGCCTTTGATTCTCTGAATCAGCTCCTCATAGCCGACTTCGTCAGCACCCGCGTCTTTTGCGCGCTGTGCGAATTCACCCTCGGCAATCACTACGACTGTCTGCTTCTTGCCGGTTCCCTGAGGAAGAACCAATGCACCGCGGACAATCTGATCCGACTGGCGGGGGTCGATGCCGAGACGGAAGCTGAGCTCCACAGTCTCGTCAAATTTGGTGGTAGGCATCGATTTCAACGCCTGGACTCCATTCTCCAGAGAATAGAATTCCGTGCGAGAAAACTTTGCCAAACGGGCGCGATAAAGTTTACTTCTCTTCATCGACCACCTCAATACCCATGCTACGCGCCGTCCCAGCGATGACTTTCACAGCAGCCTCCAGACTTTTCGCGTTCAAGTCCTTTTCCTTGGTCTTCGCAATCTCTTCGAGTTGCTTGCGGTTGACCTTCGCCACCGTCTCGCGCCCTGGTGTCTTGGAACCCGAGGCGATGTTCGCGGCCTTCTTCAGAAGAACCGCTGCGGGTGGGGATTTCGTGATGAACGTGAAAGACCGATCTTGGTAAACTGTGATCACGACAGGGATGATCAACCCCGCCTGTGACTGGGTCGCCGCGTTGAACTGCTTGCAGAATTCCATGATGTTGACACCGGCCTGACCCAAGCTCGGCCCGACGGGAGGAGCTGGATTGGCGGCGCCAGCGGGAATCTGCAAACGCACTTCGCCCACGACTTTCTTTGCCATAATCGTCTTCTTCTATTGCACGACATCGGTACGAACTGGCAGGCATTCTCCCGAAATCGTGTCGCTTATTGTCATTACTTCTCGACCGTCCAGATTATTGTGGACGATCCACCTGCCAAAAATCCAATTCACAAGGAGTGGAGCGACCGAACATCACAACGCTCAGCTTCAAGCGTTTCCGATCGTCATCGACTTCCTCGATCGTTCCTTCGCTTCCTTCGAATACGCCTTCTCGGATGATGACAGTCTCACCGACCTTCCAGACATTCTCGACACGTGGCTTATCTTTTTCTTCCTCGACTTGCATCAACCCCTGGACTTCCTCATCTGAAAGCGCCATCGGATGCTCGCCGCCCATGAAATTGATGACGCCCTTCGTCTCTTTGATGCCCAGCCAATGTTCGGGAATAATGCGCCCCGTATCATCAAACAGCACGGCGCGAACGAAAACATATCCGGGGTAGCATTTCTGCTCACGCTCGTATGTCTTTCCGTTCTTGCGTTCAAGCACTCTCGTGGTCGGAACCAGAACTTCCACCAGGCCGTTGTCAACGCCATTGGCCAAATCTTGCTGGCGACGGTTCAACAGGTAGTCCTTCACGCGGCGTTCCTGCCCGGACATGACCTGCAATGTGTACCATCTCGATTTGTCCATCGACTCCATAACGACCTATACTCCTAGAAATCTCTCTAAAATCCTGCTCCGCCGACTCCATGCCCCCTAGTTCAATCATTGACGCCAATTTGGCTCGACTGATTCGCAAAAATGGCATGCCGACGGGTTCAGCGCATGCCAGTGATCAGATTGACCGCCAGCAGGAATATCTTGTCCGCGACAAAAACAAACACACTCAGCAGAACCAACGAAGAGACAACGACCATCGTGGATTCATAAAGCTCCTGACGGGTCGGCCATGTACATTTCTTCAGTTCGGCCACGGTCTCGTCATACAGCTTTTTAATTGCGGCAATTGGATTCTTCATGTGCTCTTCAATCCTGCTTCGAAAATCTCGACGCGGCCTTTTGGCCGCTTTTCAAAAAAATGGCAGGTGAGACAGGAATCGAACCTGCGACCTGCGGTTTTGGAGACCGCCGCTCTACCAATTGAGCTACTCACCTGCACGGATCACTGACGTTTGACTCTCCCTTCCAACCTCTATCCGTTCACTACCTTCAGCAACCTACACTAGCGGGTCTCGCGGTGGAGGGTACGCTTCTTTTCAACTGGGCAGAACTTGACCTTTTCAAGACGTCCAGGCGTATTACGCTTGTTCTTGGTAGTCGTATAATTACGGCTCTTGCACTCGGTGCAGGCCAAAATGACAATTTCGCGTGGCATTGTTAATGCTCCTGATTCGCTTGTGACACGTTGCCCGACTTCCATCGGGCAACGCGCACTTCGAGTTGATATTACTCGGTGATTTCGGTAACACGGCCTGCGCCGACGGTCTTGCCGCCTTCGCGAATTGCAAAGCGAAGACCTTTTTCCATAGCGATCGGGGCGATCAGTTCGATGTTCATGGTGATATGGTCACCAGGCATGACCATCTGAACGCCTTCCGGCAGATTGCAGATACCAGTCACGTCAGTCGTACGGAAGTAGAACTGGGGACGATAGCCCTGCTTGAAGGAGCTGTGACGGCCGCCTTCTTCCTTGGTCAGGACGTAAACTTCGCCGGAGAACTTCGTATGGGGGGTGATGGTGCCGGGGACAGCCAGAACCTGGCCGCGCTCGACGTCTTCTTTCTTGATACCGCGGAGCAGGCAACCGATGTTGTCGCCGGCCTGGCCCTGTTCGAGCAGCTTGCGGAACATTTCGACGCCGGTAACCGTCGTCTTCTGGGTTTCCTTGATACCAACGATCTGGACTTCCTGACCGACTTTGATGACACCGCGTTCGACACGGCCGGTAACGACCGTACCACGACCTTCGATGGAGAAGACGTCTTCGATCGGCATCAGGAAGGGCTGGTCAATCGGGCGCTCGGGCGTCGGGATGTAGTTGTCAACTGCGTCCATCAGTTCGCAGATGCACTTGCATTCTTCGCAGTCCCAGTTCTTGCCGGCGGCGAGGGCTTCGCCAGCCTTCAGGGCGGAACCGTGGATGATCGGAATTTCATCGCCGGGGAATTCGTAGGAGCTCAGGAGCTCGCGGACTTCCATGTCAACCAGTTCGATCAGTTCGGGATCGTCAACCTGGTCGGTCTTGTTCACGAAAACGACGATGGCAGGAACACCAACCTGACGGGCGAGCAGGATGTGCTCACGGGTCTGGGCCATCGGGCCATCCGTAGCGGCGACGAGCAGGATAGCACCGTCCATCTGGGCCGCGCC
>JAFZIJ010000112.1 GCA_017554445.1 Victivallales bacterium | reverse complement strand
ACCGGATTCGATGGAATCAATGGCGCCTTGTAGAACCTTCTGCGCGGCAAGGCCGTCGGCACCCGAACCGTTGATCAGTTCTGGCGGCGTATCGTCGGCAACCTGCTGGATGAACGTCGCAAGGCGGTTTTGGAAAGTATCGACGAAATCGCGATGACCGCCGAACACAGGATTCGTATAAACCTGCTTGATGAGATTGCCGGCCGGATAAAGCGTCGCTTCACGCCACATGTCCTCCAGAACGAAACGGCCTTTGATGCCGGCGACTTCGCAACGTTCCATGGGATGGCCGCGTTCGATGTCGTAACTGGCGGAAAGATGGCCGACAGCACCGGATTTGAACTTGCAGTTCATTGACATGGTTGTCCAGATCGTACGGCCGGGAGCCTTCGTGACGAACGCCTGCACGGCGACGATGTCGCCGCCGAAATGGCGCATGACATCGACGGAATGCGGATTGAGGGCCTTTACCATATAGAAAGGAGAGCTCTCGTTGGGATTCTTGATCCACATGGACATGTTGATGAAAAGCTGCTGGCCGATGAGACCGTCATCAACCCATTTCTTCGCGACTTTCGCCGCCTCCGTGAAGCGGTGGTTGAAGTCGATGCCGAAGCAACGGTTGTACTTTTTCGCGGTGGCGACCATCAGTTCCGCTTCGGGAATCGTGTTGCAGATAGGCTTTTCGCAGAGGACATGGCAGCCCGCTTCAAGAGCCTGAATGGTGGGAAGGAAATGGTCGGAGCCGTATTCAATGCCGCCAGTGGCGACGGAAACGACGTCTGGCTTGATGGTGGCCAGCATGGTCGGTACATCGTAAAAGCCTTGCACGCCAAGACGTTGGGCCGCTGCGTCGCAACGGTCTTTGCTGATGTCGCAGACGGCGACGAGATCCGCCATCGGATTGGCTTTATGCAGGTCGGCGTGGCGGTTCCCGATGGGGCCACAGCCGATGACCGCTACTCTAATCGGTGTTTTCATAATGAGTTTTGTAGATTATAATGAACGGTTAAGCCGCCCGCCTATGGAAGGCTGGGCGGCGTTTTATAAAAGCGGTTTACTTCTCCGTCTTGGACTGCAGCTTGGCGGCCTGGCGGGCGCTGCCGATGTGCATCGTGTCATAGGCCTGCTGGGAGGACGTGAAGTACGGGCCGACTTCCGTGTGGCCGTGCCAATATTCCTGACGGAACATCGGGTTGGTGGCGCCCGTCTCTTTTTCACGCTTCGCGATGAAGGCGTTCATGCGGGCCGTCAGCGTGGCGACGATGTCCGGATTCTGTTCGGCGACGTTGATGTTCTCTTCCGGATCGTTGATGAGATCGAACAGCTCGACTTCCGGCTTGAAGTGGAAGTCCGGTTCCAATGCGCGGATGAGCTTCCACTGCGGCGTGCGCCAACCATGCTTGCGCATCCATGTGCATTCCGTGATGTAGAATTCGGAGCAGTTGGAGGCCTTTTCGCCACGGACGAGCGGCATGAGGGATTCGCCGTCGAATTTGACCTTCGGATCGATCTGCATGAGATCCATGAGCGTGGGAACGAAATCCTGATGGCGGCCCCAGCCTTTGATGCGCTTGCCGGCGGGAACGTGGCCCGGCCAACGGATGATCAGCGGCACGCAGAGCGTGTTGTCGTTGATGGAGTGGTGGTCGAAGAAGCAGTCGTGGTCATAGAGGGTTTCACCGTGGTCGGAGGTGATGACGACGATCGTGTTGTCGTCGAGACCGAGCGTGGTCAGCGTCGTGAAGATGTTCTTGATGCAGGTATCCATGTAGCAGACGGCGCCGTCGTACTGGGCGATGACATAGTCTTTGTCCGTCAGCAGTTCGCCGTTGGGGCCGGTGGGCATCCAATCCATGAAATAGTCGCAGAACGGCTTGAAGGAGAAGACGGGATCCATGGAGTGGTTGTTCGGATCGTATTCGTTGCCTTCGTAGAACAGGCGGTCGAACGGACGCGGCGGGAGATACGGCGTATGCGGATCCATGTGGCGGAGGAAGAGGAACCACGGCTTGTCTTCGGCGGCCAGGCGGCGGAGTTCGGGCAGGCAGGCATTGTTCAGATTTTCAGCCTTGTGGGCCTTGCCGTCTTCACCGGCGTTCCAGTTGGCGAAATCCAGATAGGTCTGGAAGCCGCGGGCGGCGGCGTTGCCACGGAAACCGATACAGGTCGTGTTGTAGCCTTCGTCGTTGAGGATTTCAGCGAGCGTCTTGCCGCTGATGGGGCCCTGATGGCGGAGGGCGACGGTGTTGTCGCCGAAGCAGTCCAGACCGGTGAACATGGAGGCGTAGCCGGGGGTCGTCGGGATGTGGGGCGAGAAGTAGTTTTCAAACAGCGTGCCGCCTTCCGCGAATTTATCCATGTAGGGCGTTGTGTGGCGGAAGTAGCCGTAGCAGCTCATGTGCTTGGAAAGAAGGGAGTCGATGCCGATGAGAAGCAGATTGGGTTTGCTCATGATGGTACCTTTTGGGGGAGATTATTTTAGGGACGAAAAAGACTAAAGGGACTAAAGGGACTGAACGGCAGATTACAGGAGGCCGCGTTTCAGCGGGAGCGGGAAGTTGGCGATCATCGGATCGTCCATATAGACGCGGCGGCCTTCGACGGAGGAGATGAGGGAGGCGATGATCATCTTCAATGAATCACGGCCTTCGAACGCCGTGCAGATCGGTTTGCGCTGACCGTGGAAGAATTCAGCCATGGGTTGCGCGAGGCCGCCGATGCGGACGGCCTGCGAATTCGGTGACGGCCACTGCGTGCAGTTGTACCATTTCTGATCGTTGACCAGATAGTATTTCATGCCGACGGCATCCGGATCGCGCGGCATGGAGGCCGTCACGGCATCGCCGTAACGTTGGACGACGGTGCCTTTTTCGGCGTAGATTTCCGTCGTGACTTCGGCGGAGGATGCGGTGAAGGAGCATGCGACTTCCGCGATGAGCTTCTTTTCAGGATAACGGAAGATGACAACGCCGTTGTCATGGGGCATTTGCGGGTTGTAGAGGGTTTCGATTTCGGCTGTTACTGATTTCGGCATGCCGAAGAGCCAGTAGATGAGATCTGCGGGATGGGCGCAGTCATCCGCCCAGATGTCACGGTTGAGTTCAGGGATGCAATGCCAGATGTTGGCGTTGGCGGGATTGAGGCAGAGGCCGAGATTGTGGCGGCGGCGGAACTGGAAAACTTGGCCGAGGATGCCGCTGTCCATGAATTTTTTCATCCACTGGTTCTGCGGGTCGCAACGCATTTGCCAGAGCATGGTGAAGGGAGCGTGATTCTCTTCGACGGCCTTGATGATACGGTCGGCTTCCTTGATGGTCAGCGCCATGGGTTTCTGGAGAGCGATGGGCTTGCGGGTGGGGGCGATGGCCTCTACGAGATCAGCGTGGAGGGAGGTTTCGGCGGTGATGAGGAAGGCGTCGATGGAGGTGTCTTTTACGAGATCGTCCAGGCTTTCGACGGCGTCGAGCTTGAGGTTTTGCGCGTTTTGGGTGAGGCGGGCCGTGTCGTGGTCCCATCCCTTGGTGGGGATGATGTCCCATTCCGGATGGGCAGCCCACTGGCGGCAGTACGCGCCGTAATGACCGTGTGCGAATCCAACGATTGCGATGTTCATAGCATTGTCCTCTTGTTTGCGGAAGCCACGTCTGACGTGGCTGTGCCCGAAGTCGTTTACATTATATAAAGTTCCAATATAAAATTACAATAAAAAAATCATTCGCTTATAAAATTACAATAAAAAAATCATTCGCTGTCGTCCAATTCTTGGTGGAGAATTGCGAGTTCCTCCAAGGCCCGTTCCTCTGCATCGGCAGTGGCCTTGTAGAATTCGGTGTAGCGGAGTTTGCTTGCGGCGGCTTCGTCCACGACGATGGTGCATTTTTCATGGTATTGAAGGGCGGATGCAGGGCAGGCCGCGGAAACAGGGCCTTCGACGGTGGCCGCGACGGCGTCCGCCATCTCTTCGCCCGAAGCAATGATGAGGCATTCATCTGCTTTCATGATGGTGCCAATGCCCATTGACAATCCGTACAACGGGTAGTCTTTGTCTGTCGGAAAGAACATCTTGTAATCTTCAAGTGTCTCTTTGGAAAGCGCGACGAAACCTGTGTGGGAATTGAGCGAACCGCTCGGCTGGTTAAAGGCAATCTGGCCAAATGGCCCAAGTCCGAGTACCTGCAACTTGATGCCACCGACGTATTCCATCTCATCTTCAAAGTACTCGCATTCAGCGACGTGGTCGTCTGTCATGCCGTCCAGATGGTGCGTGTTGTCCGGATTGATGTTGATGTAGCAGAAGAGATTGTCTTCAAGAAACTGGCGGCAGCTACCTGGATCATTTTCGCCGACACAGAGGAATTCTGTTTGGCTAAAGATGCTGACGCCGGAAAAATCAAGCTCACCGCGTTTGAAACCGTTTGCAATTTCGCCGTAGAGTTTGAGCGGGGCTTTGCCGCAAGGCAATCCGATGGCGTTGATGCCGTTGCTCATCCGGTCCATGATGATCTGATAGGCGTGTTTGGCCACGGCTTTGTCATGTGGCAAAATAATGACTTTCATGAACTTGCTCCTAATGGCGTTACAGATGCCGGCGGCATCCGCCGCCATTGAAAAATCTTACCTTAAAATATTAACGGTTGAATGCGAAAAATCAACTTGTTTTAGCAATTGAATGGAAGATTCTTGTTTATTTTGCCGTATCCATGATTTTTCCCGTGGTGGCGGCGAGATTTTCACGATACTGCCAATAGAGGATGATTGCCTTCGCACGGGCGGCCTGTGCATTCGTCAAATCCGTCTGGGCTTCGTTGAGGCGTGTCGCCGTGACTCGGCCGATATTGTATTCCGTTCGGACGAGATCGCGTGTCTCTTCGGCGAGTTTTTCCGTTTCGTTCTTCAGATCCGCAAGCGTGCGGGCTTCGTTCGTGGCGGTATGCTGGTTGGCGACCTGTTTTTCGATATCCTGCTTCAGGGCGTCCAAAGACGCACGAGCCTCCAGAACACCTGCGTACGCTTCGGCGACTCTCGCACGGGTCTTGTTGCCGTTGAAGACGTTCCAGCGGACTTGCGCTCCGAAGACCAGTGAGTCATCATGATGGGTGAATTTCGGATTCTTGCGACGCGTGAGGCCGTAGTCGGCGAAGAGGCTGATCTGCGGATGGTTGTCGCTGTTATAATAATCGACCATGGCGCTTTGGCGTTCGATGGCGTCGTTCTGGGCGGCGATGTCCGGACGGTGTTCAAAGGCATATGCGACACATTCGTCGATGGAGGGAAGTGCGGCGTCCTTTGAATAGTCGTCCACCTGCTGGAGTTCGAAGCCTTCCGGGATCTCCGACGGCGAATAGCCGAGCAATTGGACGAGCGTATAGTGGCGGATCTTCAAGTTCTGTTCAGACTGGATCAGATTGGCTTGCGCGCCTTTGGCCTTGATCTGGAAGTTTAAAACATCGGAACGGTTTCCCGCGCCGCGCTCCAGTTTCTTCTGGGCGGTGTCCTGAAGGTCAATATTGTACTTTAGGTCTTCTTTGGCGATGCGGATGTTCTCGACTTCCAGCAACGTGTCGTAATAGGCGGTTGCGACGGATAGAAGAAGGCTCCGCTGCGCGTCTTCATGGTTGGACTGCGCGATCTTAAGGCCGACTTGCTTGGCGATGTTGTCGTATTTGCGTGCCATGCCGTCGTAGAGCGTCCAGTCGAAGGAGGCTCCCGCGTTGTAGGTTGTGAAATGGGAACGGCCGTTGCCGCCATTCTGCTTGGGAACTTCCTGTGTGCGTTGCACGGAGGCGGTCAGATCCAGCGTGGGCATGTAGTTCGACTGGGCCTGCTGCAACTGCGCGGTGGCGGCCTGAAGGCGTGCAACGGTGACCTGCAGGGATGGATTGGCCTGCAACGCGATCTTCTTGGCCTCTTCCAAAGAGAGCTTTTTCGGCAATGGCGGACGGTTATAGTCTGCGCCATCATCCGCGAGGGCGTTGATGACGGCGACTGTCAGCATGACAGACAGACAGATGTGAATGAACGATGTTTTCATGATTTTCGGCCTTTGTGTTGATGTTATGTTAATGATTTTATTATTCAAGTGGTTGATTCGCAAATAGAATTCGCGTGAAGCGTAACCTATTGCATTTGCTTTAAGCTTTTGGCTTTAAGCTTTTGGATTTGCTTTTGCTTTAAGCTTTTGGCTTTATGCTTTTGGATTTGCTTTTGCTTTAAGCTTTAAGCTTTTGGATTTGCCTTTGCTTTAAGCTTTAAGCATTAAGCTTTAAGCTTTCAGCTTTGTCTGGGTGGTTGTTTCAGGCCAAGTCTCGCCATGACCTGCTGGAGGTCGGACCAGACTTTGCGCTTTTCCGCAATGAACTGCTCTCGGTTGCGTTCAAAACGGAGCAGATAGGCTGGATGGAATGTCGGCATGACTGGTATCCCTTTGTATTCCAGCCATTTGCCTCGTGCGGCCGTGATGCCGCGACGGTTCATGAGGAAGTTGAGCGGGACGGCACCGAGCAAGATGATGGCCTCCGGCTTGACCAGCTCGATCTGGCGATGCAGATAGGGCAGGCAGGCGGTACCTTCCTCTGGCTCCGGATTGCGGTTGCCTGGCGGACGGCATTTGACAATGTTCGCGATGTAGCAACCGCGTTCGGCGTCACGCGCCGTGCGATCGAGCCCCATGGCGAGAATCATGCGTGTCAGCAGCTGTCCTGCGCGACCGACAAACGGAACGCCTTGCCTGTCTTCGTCTTCGCCTGGCCCTTCGCCGATAAACATGACGCGGGCCTGACGGAAGCCATCGTCCATGACGTAATTCCGTTTGCCTGCGTATAGCGGACATGCCTTGCAGGAATGGATCGCCTCTGACAACTGATCCCAATCCAAACCGGCGGCAGGAGCCGCCGCCTTGATTTCAAGTGGCGCAGGCGGTTGCGCGGGAGACGGTTGCGGCGGTGCAACCGGTGTCATGGGATGCTGCGGCATTGGTGGTTGCGCCATCGGTGGCCGTTGCATGGGAGGCTGTTGAACCATTGGTGGCCGTTGCTGCATTGGCTGTTGCATCATCGGCGGCTGTTGCATATTAAGTTGCGGTGCAGAGAAGAAGAACGCCTGCGCGTTTTGCGGCGACAGCCACACATAACGCGTGCCCTTCGCCTTTTGCAAGGCGAGGATCCGTTTGAGTTCTTCTGCAAGCGAGCCGGGCATGTTGAAAAGTTCCGTGAAAATTAGACGTTCAGAACATCGGACGTGCGGTCGCCCTTGACGGCGCGGCCGACGACATGCGCTTCAATACCGGCGTCTTTGCAGATGCTGATGCATTCCGCAACAGCTGTTTCCGGAATGAACCACACCATGCCGACGCCCATGTTGAACACACGGTACATCTCATGCTTTTCGATGTCGCCGAGCTTGCCGATGAGCTTGAAGATGGCGGGAACATCAATGGTCGATGCATCGAATTCCGCCGCAACGCCTTCCGGAAGGATTCGCGGCACGTTGTCATAGAGACCGCCGCCCGTGATATGTGCGATACCGTCCAGTGGGAGCTTGCGGGCCATCGCTTCGCGGATTGCAGGCCAATAGCAGCGGTGCGGCTTCAACAGGGCTTCACCGACGGTTTCGCCGCCTAGTTCGGCCGGCTTGGAATCAACCGTGAATCCGGCCTTTTCAAACAAGACTTTACGCGCCAACGAGAAACCGTTCGTGTGGAGGCCGACGGACGCGAGACCGAGAGCCACATGGCCGGGCTTGATGTTCTCGCCTGTGATGATTTCGTCTTTCTCAACGATACCGGTGATGCAACCAACGAGATCGTAGTCATTTCCGTACATGCCGGGCATTTCCGCCGTTTCGCCGCCGATCAGCGTCACGTTCTGTGCGAGACAGGCATCAGCAATACCCGTCAAAACGTTCTCGTACAACGGCGAACGGAGTTTGCCGATGCCGATGTAGTCCATGAAATAGACTGGTTCGGCACCCTGTACGGCGATGTCGTTGATGCAGTGGTTGACGATGTCATGGCCGACAGATGTGTGCTGGTTGCACATCGCCGCCACCATGAGTTTCGTGCCGACGCCGTCGATGGACGTCACCATGACGGGCTGCTTCCATTTTTTCAAATCTATTTGGAAAAGGCCGCCGAAGCCGCCGATCGGGGCGAGGGCTTCAGGGCGGCGGGTGGACGATATCTTCGCCTTCACGCTTTTGAGGAGGTTCGTGGCGAGGTCGATATCGACACCTGCTTGCTGATAGGCGTTGCTTTTCATCGTTCAAAAAATCCCTTTCGCTGTTTTTTCGTTAAAACGACATTATATTCAAGACATACATTAACTTAATATAGTTGCAGTTTAATTTTTTTTTAGCCGAAACGGGATAAAAAGCAGAAAAATTAAACGAGTGTTTCACATGAAGGAGAAGTGAGATGGAAAAAACGGAAAAAATCGCACAATTTTCGGAAATTTTGAGAAAGGCGAAGAAGATAGCCGTCCTGTCGGGAGCGGGCATGTCAACGGAAAGCGGGATTCCGGACTTCCGTTCATCCAACGGCCTTTATTCCTACACGAGCGAAGAGGTCTTCGATCTGGGCAATTTCCTCCGCAAGCCGGAGAGTTTCTATGAAATCATCGCCCCGCTGTATGATTCCATCATGAAATCGGAGCCAAACGCGGGGCATCTCGCGTTGCATGAACTGGAGGAGAAATACGGAAAGTCGGTGGTTGTTGCGACACAGAATATCGACGGCCTCCACCAGAAGGCCGGTTCGCGAATCGTCCATGAACTGCATGGCGGCATGTTGTCGTTGACCTGCCAGAAATGTGGTGGCCAAGTTCCTGCCAGTGCGTTAGATGCGCAACTTCGGTCTGGAAAGGTCGTTCGCCATGAACCGACTTGCATGGGCGTCATGAAACCAGACATCGTGTTTTATGGCGAAATGCTTCCGCAGGATGCACTTATGTCATCTTATAAGGCGATGACACAAGCGGATTTGGTATTGGTTTTGGGAACGTCGTTGGCGGTTTATCCCGCGGCGGGTCTTCCGACCGAACGGAGCCGCGACGCGGAACTTGTCATCATCAACCGCACGGCCACGCCATTGGACGGCGAAGCGACACTTGTCTTCCATGAAAGCATCGGCGAGATTTTGCCTGCGGCTGTGAAGGGGATTTAAGTTCTGGAAGTTCTGGAAGTTCTGGAAGTTCTGGAAGTTCTGGAAGTTCTGGAAGTTCTGGATATACTGGATATTCTGGATATTCTGGATATTCTGGATTAGATTCTGGAAAGGATATCTTCTCCCACTTCGTGGGTGGTTGAGCTGCCGCCTAAATCCGGCGTGCGGATTTTGCCATTCGCCAGATTGTCGATGACCGCCTGTTCAATGGAATGGGCGGCCTCTTTTTCGCCAAGAAAGTCCATCATCATGGCGGCGGAACGGATGGCGGCGATCGGATTGGCGATGCCTTTTCCCGCGATGTCGGGAGCGGAGCCGTGGACAGGCTCAAAGAGGCTCGGGAAGACACGTTCCGGATTGATGTTGGCGGACGGCGTGAGGCCCAGGCTGCCGACTAACGCGGCGGCTAGATCGCTAAGGATGTCGCCGAACAGATTGGAGCCGACGATGACGTCGAAACGTTCAGGCGAACGGACGAGCGCCATGGACAGCGCATCGATGTGCATCTTGTTGATTTTCAACTCCGGATAGTCTTTGGAGACTTCCGTGAGAATACGATCCCAGAAAACCATGGCGTGCGTCAGTGAATTGGATTTCGTGGCCATCGTCAAAACTTTGCGGCGTTTCATGGCCAGTTCGCATGCCTGCCGAATAATCCGCGTTACGCCTTTGCGGGAATGGACGGCCGTCTGGATGACGACTTCCTCCGGCTTGCCCATCTTGAATTCGCCGCCGGCGGGAATGTATTCGCCTTCTGAATTTTCGCGGACGATGACGAGATCGATGTCTTCAGGCTTCTTGTTGGCGAGCGGCGTCGGAACGTTCGGGAAGAGGGTGGCGGGACGCAGGCAGACATATTGGTCGAATTCCTGCCGCATTCTCACGAGCGGCACGAGCGAAATATGGTCGGGCACGATTTTCGGATTGCCGACGGCGCCCAGAAAGATCGCGTCAAACGGTTTCAATTGGTCGAGAAAGTTTTCCGGAACGACGGCGCCGCCGTGTTCCTTCGACCATTCGCAACTCCATGGAAAGTGCGTGATGTCAATGATAAAGCTGTGTTTTTGTGCGGCTTTTTTCAGGCAGGAGATGGCTTCGTTGATGACATCGGGCCCGATGCCGTCACCGGGATAGGAGGCGATATGGTAGGTTTTCATGACGTGAATTGCTGTGGATGACTTGATAATCTGATGAAATGGGAATACAATAAAAATAAATCCATAACAACAGAAATCAATTCAAAAGGAAGATTGAATGAAACGGTATTTGTTCTTGTTGACGGTTTATGCGTTGATGAATGTAGTTCTGGCGGAGAAAATTGCGACGATGAACGTCTGGCCCGGCAAGGCGCCTGGCGCGATGGGTGAGGCGGATCGCGACATTCCGACCATCACCGTCTATGTCCCGCAGTCGGCGAAGAAGCCATGCGCGGCCATATTGATCTGCCCCGGAGGCGGTTACGGCGGCCTGTGCTCATCTTACGAAGGGCATGACATCGCCGCATGGCTCGATCAGTTCGGCATTGCGGGCGTTGTGTTGAAATACCGCCTGAATCCGTATCGCCATCCGATTCCGATGAACGACGCGCAGCGCGCCATGCGTCTTGTCCGCTCCCATGCGGCGGAGTGGGGCATTGATTCCAACCGTCTGGGAATCATGGGCTTCTCCGCTGGCGGACATTTGGCGTCAACGGTCGGAACGCACTATGATACGGGCAAGGCGGGCGACATCGATCCCGTGGAGCGTTTCAGTTGCCGTCCGGATTTCATGGTATTGGTCTATCCCGTCATCAGCATGGGACAATTCACCCATGGCGGATCACGTCGAAATCTGCTTGGCGACAATCCGTCGCAGGAATTGATGGACAATCTGTCGAACGAACTCTTGGTGACGCAAGACACGCCGCCGGCGTTTCTTGCGCATTCCGTGAAGGATACGGTCGTCAACGTTGAGAACAGCCGTCTGTTCAAGAAAGCGATGGAAGAAAAAGGCCGTTCCGTGACGTTGTTTGAATTGCCAAAAGGCGAACATGGGCTTGGCTGCGGCAAAGGCGAAGAATGGGCCAGTTGGCAGTCCGAATGCGCCAAATGGCTGAAAGAGAATAAGTTGACAGATAATTGAAGAGCTTGAAATGGCGCAGGCGGGACGTCGCCGCCACACCCGCGACGGTGGGACGCCCCGCCACACCGTGTCAAAACGGATTGATGACGGCTTCCGCACTGCCGGATTCGCAGGAACGGACGCCCGCGTCCATCGCGGCCAGTTGCTTTAAATTGAATTCCAACGTGATCATCTCGTGGATGGGCTTGCCGTCGCGGATGAAATCGATGAGCTGTCGGGCCAGATTCAAATTGGGCATTGGTTCAGGCGTGATAACTTCCTCTGGCGGAGGCGTCTGGACATACGGTTTGAATGTCTTATAGACTTTCACGATGTTCGTGAAGCGGTCGCAGACAATCGTGCCTTCAGAACCGTAAATGACTGGGCCCGTGGGAATTTCGCCCGAAGAGAATGTGGACCATGAGCCTTCCGCCTGGGCGACGGCATCGCCGAAATCGATGATGAAATCGGAATAGTCCTCCACATCCGTGAACGGCATGAGGAAGTTCTTGCGGAGGCCATAGACGGTCTTCGCCATCTTCTTGAGGAACCATGTCGCCAACGTGAAACTGTATCCGGAATAGTCGGCCAACGAACCGCCGCCGCGGTCGTGTCGATACCACCAAATGTCGCCCAATTTCTGCGGATCGAAGCCTGGTTCGCTGCAATAAGGTCCTTTCGTTGCGGGACTTCTGTAAACGACACGCAATGGACGGCCGATCTTGCCATCATCAACCATCTGCTTCGCGATGTTGAATGCGGGAAACCACGCGATGGGCCAGTTGACGAACAGCGACGCCGTGCTCTTCCGTGCGGCGTTCAGCATGCGGATGCCGTCCTGTATTTTCAGCGCCATCGGTTTTTCGATGACGGCGTTGACGCCATGCTGAAGGCATTGGATGGCGACGGTCGCATGGTCGGCGATATCGGAGCCGATGCAGACGAGATCAGGCTTCTCCGCCAGCAGGCTGTCTAGCGAATCGAAGATGCGCGGCATGGGGCCTTTCGTGCGGAAGTTCTTTTTGAGGCGGTTTTCCAGCGATTCCGCCGCCGCGTCTTTCGGATCCGGAATATCTGCCAAACCGATGAAATCGACTTCTTCCGGATACTTTTTGAACGTGCTGTAGAATCCGATGGCGTGGACGTGGGCCAGACCAGCGATTGCGACTTTCAGCTTGTCAGTCATGATGACTTTCTCCGATTATTCATTGCCTCTGAACAGGCGTTTGACATTGTCCAGACTGCGTTTCGCGGCAAAGAGGCTTTCCTCACGGCCTTCGAATTCGATGCTGACAAAGCCGTCGAAGCCGTTTTGTTTGATGATGGCGACAATTGTCCGCAGATCCAAATCGCCATATCCTGTGATCGAGCCTTTCACGTAGTTGCCGTGGCTCGTCTGGCTCCAGTTCTCCGGATCGGGCACGTATTTACGCAAGTAGTTGTCTTTGAAGTGGAACATGCAGCAAATATCGGCGTTGTCGCGAACGATGCCGATGGGATCTTCGTCGATGCCGCAGACATTGCCGACGTCGATGAAACTGCGGAAGTTCACGCGGTTGACGGCGAGAACGAGACGGCGGACGCGCTCTTTGCCTTGAATGTGTTTGCCGTGGTTTTCGATTGCCGTCGTGATACCGTATTGCGCGGCGTAGTCGGCGACTTCGCCACAGGCGTCCGCCAACAGCGGTAGATCTTTGTCAAACTGTTCCACCAACGTGTTTTGGACAGGACGGCTGCCTGCGTCATGACGCGCGAACGGCACGCCAAGCTTCGCGGCGACGTCAATATGCCGTTTGACGCGTTCGATTTCCGCCTTGACTTGTTCAGCGTTGCGTTCCGTGCCATCGCCGTTCAGCAGAAAATTGGCTCCGAAGGTATAGCTGGAAAGCGGAATATTGGCGTCTTTCGCGGCTTTCAAGACTTTGTCAACCATTTCCGAATCAACGGTGAAGTCGCTGCCCAGCGGGACGACTTCCACATGTTCGCCGCCGAATTCGGCGATTTTCGTGACGATGGACGGAAAATCCAGAATACCGCTGCGGAAAGCGCCTGCAAGACTGTATGTGCTCAGACCAATTTTCATAAATAGTTCCCTTTTTGTGGATTATTGTTGAATTTGGATGGAATGAAAATATTAAATGAAAGGTTTGAATGTTGTATGCAAATCAATTGGCGCTTTCTTTTCGATGGATAACGGAATGGCGCACATGATTTCCAGAACGTGACGCGCATGTTCCGGCGAGAGAACGGGTTCCGTGTCGTTTTCGATGGCTTCGACAAGATCCGCCAACGGGCAGCATTGCGTGAAATTCGGGCGGCGGGTGGATTTGGTCCACGTCTGCGGCGTGATCCAGCCGCGCATGCCGATGGCGGGAGAGTCGATGTAGACTTCCGGATTCGGCCATGTCCCGCCGTGCTCCTTGAAGGAGATAACGCCTTGTTCGCCATAGATTTCCAGCGGCGGGCAGCGCGTCGCGATCTGTGTGAAGCCTGTATCGACGAAGCCAATGCGGTCGTCGCCGAAATCAAGCGAGATGTAATAGGTGTCGGGCATGTAGTCCGTGCGGATGACTTTGCCGTCGAAGGCTCCCGAACGGCATGTGCGCTGCTTGCGGGCGGTTGCGGCCAAACAATAGACGGATTTGGCGGGGCCCATGACGCCGGTCACTTTGTCCAACGCGTGGACACCCATGTCGAACAGCGCTCCCGCTCCGGGCTCGTAGAACCACGATGGATCGGCGGAACGGTATTGGAAATATTCGGGGCCGCCGTGAGTGGAGACGCATTTGACGGAGAGGACGCGGCCGATGCCGCCGTCGCGGATGATCTGTTCCGCCATGAGCATGTCCGGCGTGATCATGTGGATGGGCACGCAGGCGAATTTGACATGTTTTTTCTTGGCGATTTCAATCTGCTCCGTCAAATCCTCCACCGTCAGCGCGGCGGGTTTCTGGCTGAAAAGATGTTTTCCGGCGGATAGGATGGTCTTGTTGATGTGGTCGTGGGCGGGAATGGAGGCGGCGTCGATCGCGATGTCGAAATCGCCTTTTTCGACGAGTTCCTCCACAGAACCGTACCATTCTTTCGCGCCAAAGCGTTTGCAGGCGGCTTCCGCGACGTCTGTGCGGATGTCGCAGACCGCTGTCAACACAGCGTTTGCGGTTTTCGAGATATTGGGAAGATACTGGCCTGTGGCGAAACTGCCGCAGCCGACGACGGCGACTTTCCAGGGCGTGTCTTTTTTCATGTGGGCTCCTTGTTTTGTTTTCATAACGAAATACACTATGTATTATAGCTTGACTTTCGCAAGGTCAAAATTAGTTTATATGGAAAAATGATTCAAGCGTCCAATATTTTCACATCACAGGAGAAAAACAATGCAGTTGGCGAAATACAGCATGGGTATCGGCGACAGATTCGGGCATCAGGCGAGGGCGCAGATGCGCGCCATCATCAAGGCTCGCGCCGTTGGCGCGGCCATCGCTCCGGTCTGGAACAAATCCAACCGCGAACATACGATCATCGGGACATGCCCGATGGATGTGCGGAACGCCGTTGAAGCCGCCATGCGGGCGTATTCGTTCAATGGCGAATACCATGTCGATGCCGACCACATCAGCCTGAAGAATGTCGATTGGTTCATGGATTCGAGCGATTTCTTCACGTTGGACGTCGCGGATTTCACGGGCAAGCCTGCCGCGAAGGCCGATGTCAAGAAGTTCTTGGACAAGCATAAGAATCTCATCGGCAAGAAGTTGTCGATTCCCGGCGTGAAGGAGCCTTTGGTCGTTGACAAAGCGGAAGCGGAAGTCATCGCGAACAAATATTTGCTGGCTGTGCAGGAGGCCGGAAAGCTCTATCGTTACATCTTGAAGGCGAAAGGCGAAGGCAATTTCATTCCGGAAGTCTCCATGGACGAGACGGACATCCCGCAAACGCCGCGCGACATGCTGTTCATTCTCGCCGCTTTTGCAGACGAAGGAATTCCCGCCCAGACGATCGCGCCGAAGTTCACAGGCCGTTTCAACAAAGGTGTCGATTACGTCGGCGATTTGAAAGTTTTCGAACGCGAATTCAATGAAGACATCGCCGTTATCCAGTTTGCCGTCAAGGAGTTCGGACTTCCCGCGAATCTGAAGCTGAGCGTCCATTCGGGCAGCGACAAGTTTTCCATCTATCCGATCATCAACAAGGCCATCCACAAGGCGGACGCGGGGCTTCATCTGAAGACGGCGGGAACGACGTGGTTGGAGGAACTGATCGGTCTGGCCGCAGCAGGCGGTGACGGCTTGAAACTCGCAAAGGACGTCTATGCAGACGCCTACAAACGCCGCGAAGAATTGAGCATTCCGTATGCGACAGTCATCGACATCAATCCTGCAAAACTGCCAAAACCGACAGAAGTTGCGAAATGGTCGGCGGATAAGTTTACGAAGACGCTGCGTCATGACCAATCCTGCGCAGACTACAACATGCACTTTCGCCAGATGCTGCATGTCGCCTTCCGCGTCGCCGCCGAGATGGGCGACCGCTATCTCAATGCATTGGACGAGTTTGAAGATGTCATCAGCGACAACGTCGCCACAAACATCTTCGACAGACATTTGAAGCCTGTGTTCCTGTAAGTTCTATATGGAAAAATATGATGAAACAGGATATGTGCATCCCTTGTGAAGGGGGCATCATCAATATAAGAGTAGGGGCAATCATACTAAAGGATGGTCGTTTTCTAATGGCAGGAAATGACCAAGTTGATTACCTCTATTCTGTTGGTGGCCGTGTCAAGTTCGGGGAGACGACTGAAGAAGCCGTTGTGCGCGAAGTTCTTGAAGAAACGGGTGTCAAGATGGATATCGACCATCTGGGCTTTGTTCATGAATGCTATTTCATGGGCGATTTCCCTGGCAAAGAGGGAAAGACAATCTACGAACTGTCCTTTTATTTCTATATGAAAGTTCCAGATGATTTTGAACCAGTTAGCAATAGTTTCACGGAAAATGACCATAAGGAATATTTAGAATGGGTTTCAGCAGACACAACGAAAACGATTTATCCTGCTTTTTTCCATACAGAACTGAATATTGCAGAGCAAACCGTAAAACACTTTGTAACGGATGATCGTGGGCGAATCGGTCATCATGTGACGGTTACAGTTGACAGGCCATTAGGCAGTACGCATCCCAAATATCCTAATACACACTATCTTGTGAATTATGGATATGTAAAAGGCGTCATGGCGGCTGACGGTGAAGAACAGGATGCCTATCTGCTCGGAGTGGATGAACCGATGAAAGAATACACGGGTATTCTGATCGCCATCATCCACAGGCTGGATGACGTTGAGGACAAGTGGGTTGTAGCGCCAGTTGGAA
Organism: Victivallales bacterium; assembly: GCA_017554445.1. Classification (GTDB taxonomy): domain Bacteria; phylum Verrucomicrobiota; class Lentisphaeria; order Oligosphaerales; family Oligosphaeraceae; genus UBA1407. The sequence goes on along the minus strand of JAFZIJ010000112.1, from coordinate 17,053 downwards.
GGAGTTACACCAAGGAGGAGATTCTAAAACAGGTGGTGTTTCAGGAAAAATATTTCCACATTGAAATTCAAATGGAATGAATTAATTATATAAAAATGGAGGAACACCATGACATTGCAACATCGTATTTGCCTAAGCCTCTGTGCGTTGGCTATCGCCGCGCATGCCGCTCCATTGATTGAAAACGACCATTTGAAGATAAAGGATGGCGCCGTTGAACTCGATCGAAAGGGCGATATCGTATTCTCGGAAATTTTCTCCAATGGTTTTGCGAATTGGGAGGCGTCGAATTTTGAAAACAAGCTCATCATGGATGTGCGGAGAGTTCTTGGCAAACAAGCCGCTTACATCGGTATGGAGAAGCCGAACAGCGACACGGCGTGGGAGCTCGCCGGCAAGCCGTTTGACATCATCGGCGGTTCCGATTTCACCATCAAAATCCGCGCAATGGGCACGTTCCCGCTGCATAACCCATCTGGCCACAAGGACATGTATAAAATGTGCCTTTACTGGTTCGATGTCGAAGGCAAACGGTTGGAGAACATCTTTCCATACCGTTTCACGATGAACAGCAAAGATTGGACGGATACGTTCATTGATGGCGTCGTTCCAAAGGAAGCCGTGAAGGCGCAGTTCTTTGTCGGTTTCGACATTCCGAACGTTCCGGAAGGCGAACACATGGCCATTTCGGAAGTCGAAATCGTCCAGAAGACGACGAAGCATTCATATTATAAACAAGGTTCCTTCGTTTCACTGCCGTATTTTACAAATAATGGCTATGTCGATATGGCCTGTAATTCCATAAGGCAAGAAGGTAGTTACTTATATTTCTTAAAATCAACGGCTCCCGACAATAATGGCACCCCTGGCGAATGGACGAAATTCGTCAATTGCGAAGCGGATGATACAGGACGCCATCCCGGTAGAGTTTTGCTTCCTAATGGCCATTCGTGGTTCCGTTATAAAGCTATTATGGGAAGTCACGGTACTACTCCGCGACTGAAATCCGTCACAATCGATGACCGCATTGATAAGAATTGGACTTATACCATTGATAAAAGCCCAAGCATCAGCATGTTGAGCAAATCTCCCAATCAAGATCCGGCCTCCGAAATCCGCTTCCAGATGAAAGACGGCGACATCATCTTCTGGCCGTCGGTTCATTATCTTCTTGATGACCAAGATATTACATCGCAAGTTGTTCGCCATGGCGATGTCATCAGCTACACGCCTGCGGAGCCGTTGAAACCGTTGCCGCCATCGCTGTCGCCACGCACATGGACGTTCCACAATTATCAAAGCGTGTTGAAACAGATTGATTTGGAAGATTCGCCGACGGCCGTTCGCGTCACCCGTCTGGCCGTCGAACAGGACAGCAGTTTCTTCTTCAAATCCCAACCGCTGGCCGTGAAAGGAGGCGAAATTTATACACTCCGCTACAAGATCCGTCATAACAACAACTTGGAAAATGCGGACGATCGGAGCCGCATCGTTTGGTTGACGGATGCGATGCAACCCATCGGTGAGCCGATCATCATCCGCTACGGCAAGCCGTTGACGGAATGGACGGAAAAAGCGATTACGCTAGCCGCTCCCGAAAATGCGGCCTGCTGCACCATCCAGTTCGGTTTCGACGTGCCGAATCTCAAAAAGGACGAATTCTTCGATTTGGATGTCATTGCGTTTGATGGCCTACGGCCGGCGGAAGCGATTGTTAAATCCAACGTCCATCATCTCCAAGTCGAAGGTAAAGACTACTCCGGCAAGCGTTTCCATGATTCACGGATGATTCTTTGCGATAAAGAGGCGACGGAAAACGTCGTGACGATGCGTGACGATGGTTTCGTGCTTGTTGACGGCAAGCCGTTCTTCCCGATCGGCCTCTACGCCGTCTGGAAGCGCGAGTTCAACGGAAACAATATCGACAAGGCATTTAAGGATTTAAAAGCCGCAGGCTTCAATTTCGCCCATACCTACAATGCCAGCCGCAACGCGGATTTTGCGGAATTTCTGAACACAGCGGACAAATACGGCTTCAAGCTGTGGATCACGCCCGGCAGCGACATGATCAACAACATCATCCATGAACGCCATCATCCGTCCATTCTCGCATGGTACATCGGCGACGACACGCATACCTATTTCTCGCCGGAAGATGTGAGACGCAATCATGACATCTGCCATTCCCTTGACAATGCGCATCTTACGACGCAGGCCGATGCCACGGGGCCGCGCGGCGCAAGTTATTATGAACCGTTCATCGAATCCACGGATTCCTTCATGCCGGAAATCTATCCTGTCCGCGAAGACAAGCCGGACGCGACAGAAGTACCGACGGTCATTCGCGATATGAAGACCATCTTCGATGATCTCTCCCGCAATGGTTCTCCCACGAAAACCATCTGGGCGATTATTCAGCATTTCGACGGATGGGGCTGGAAGCGTTTTCCAAGCTTCGACGAACTGCGCGCTATGAGCTATCTCTCCATCATCCATGGGGCGCATGGCATAACATGGTACACCTACGGTGGTTACAACCAGAATCACGGCGTGACGAGCACCCCTGAGCATTGGCGCGAAATCACCACGGTGGCTGGCGAACTGTCGTCTATTCACGATCAACTTTGCTCACGCCACGCGAAGGAACAACCTGCCGTCACGATTCTTGACGGTCCAAAAACGGACGGATTGGACTATCCGTCCGTCACATGCCTGCTGAAAGACAACGACGGTCCGAAAATCCTGCTGGCGTGCAATTCCTCCACGGGAGACGTGAAAGCGGCCATTGACGTGAAAGGCTTCAAACAAGCCAAAGTTCTCTTTGAAAACCGTACGGTGGATTGCGCAAATGGCTTACAAGACGATTTCAAGCCGTTTGCCGTGCATGTGTATGAGCTTAATGAGTAATGAGTAATGAATAATGAGTAATGAGTAATGATTTTTTTGAAAAATAACAAAGGACTCCCATGAAAAAGAATCTTTTAGTCTGCTTAAATACAATGCTTTGCGCGGGGGCGCTGTTCGCGCAAGAGGCGTTGCAGGTAAACGTCCGTAATAACGGGGCGGAACGCTTCGAACAGATTGTTAGCCAGCCTGTAACGGAACAATGGCTTCTGGAAAAGAAGTTCCAAGTCATTGAAACGGATGATCGTGGAAACTTTTTGCAGGAAACGGTCGCCGAAATTGACAAAAGCGGCAAGCAGCCTGTCGTCACATGGCTCATGCCCGGCATCACGGAGGCCGGCAGCGTCCGCTATTTCCAGTTCAAGGCAACGGACAAGCTGTCTGATTTGAATCTTGAAACGGATCTGACCTGCGAAGAACGTGACGGCAAGATCGTCATCGGCACGACATATTTCCAATTGGAGCATCCAATGAAAGGCCATGGCGGCATGCCGCAGAACATCCGTTATGGTTCGTCCGGTTATACGGACACGAAGGCCCATCTGCTGGATCGTGTCTTCAACCGTGAGACGCATAGCCAATACACGATCATGGCGGATGACGCGGCGACGGCGAAAGTCGTTTTCGAGAGTCCGTTGCGCGTCGTCGTCGAAGCCCGCACAGGCTACAAAAGCGGCATGAATTACGCTCCCGACAAGTTGCATGCCGTTTACCGCTATATCTATACGGCGTATTCGCCAGTCGTCGATGTGACGGTCGATATCGAACGCGGCGACGGCCAGCCCATCGAATGGAACGAATTGCATTTCCTGCATTTGTCCCGTCAGGACAAATACTATACGCATTTTGTCACAGGCGAGCCGATGACGATCATTCCCATGCGCGAAAAAGGCGTGAAGGGGCCTGGAATCGGCGCAGAGGACTGGGCATTGCTGAGCACGAATGACGAAGCGATGGGCGTCAGCGGCCATCGCCTGTCCTGCTGGGACGCGTCGGATGAATTCGTCTATTACGTCAGCCATAGCCGTCAGGCGATGTCCGTCGGACAGACGAGCGAATCTCGTGCGGGCAGCATGTATTTCGGTCCTGCCAGCGATGACAACGAATGGTTTACCCGCTGGCTCGGAAAAGACGCGAAGCTGAAAATCGAAACGGGGAATGGCGCCGAAGCGAAGGCGGCGACGGAAGAACCGTCCAAATCGGGACTTGCGTTGACAAGCGCACAGCAGATCGAAACAGAGGATGCGCGTCTCGTCTTTGCGGATGCGTCGGAAGGATTTGCCTGCCAGGGACTTGTCGATAAAACGAACGGCACGCGTTTCTTTGATATCCGCCCCGAATATGCAGGTTTGTGGATTCTGGAATTCCGCAAATTGGACATCACGAAACAGAAAAAGAATGGCGAAGGCGTCGTGGAGGATCCGTTGTATGGCGCTCCTGCGCAGGACAGTCTGCCCGCTGTGAAACTGACGAACCGCAGTGTGGGGCAGGGCGTCTGTGAAAAGATCGACAACGGCCTTCGTTTCATCTGGAAGAATCAAGCCATTGGCGATGAAAAAGACGTGCTGGACGTGACTTGCGATGTGACGTGGAATGACGCTGAAAAGCAGTTTGAGTTCCGCATGTCTCTCACAAACCGCAGTAAAAACTATGGATTGTGGACGTCTGAATATCCGTCGCTTGGACAGGTTTTCGAGCCTGGAAAAGGCGATGCCTTGCTGCCAGGCGGCAACTGGGGGGCAAGGCTGTTCAAAAACAATCGTGAAGGCATTGGTTTCATGTATCCGTGCGCCGTCGCGCCCATGCAGTTCATGGCGTTCAACATCGGCAATACAGGTGTCTATTTTGCGGCACATGACGGCGCGGCCCGTCCGAAACGCATTCTTGTTTCCTCCAAGCAGGACATTTCCTACCAAACGTATGCGGAGAACATGGGACAGCCCGGAGCCGCGTTTGCGACGGATTTTCCAGTCGTTTTAAGTCTCTATCACGGCGATTGGTGGCAGGCCGCCAAGAAGTACCGCAAGTGGGCGCTTCAGCAGCCATGGACGGCGAAAGGTCCCATCGCGCAGCGGAAGGATTTTCCGCAACGCTTCATCGACAACGGCTTCTGGATGTGCCTTGACGGCGAACCAGCCCGTGTTGAAAAGATTCTCAATGAATTGGATGAACGCGTCGCAGGACGCGTCCCGTTCGGAACTCATTGGTACTCATGGCATAAGATTCCTTTCGATCATTCTTATCCAAACTATTTCCCAACGAAAGACGGTTTCGCGGAAACGACCGCCCGCATGAAGGCAAAGGGCCAGATGATCATGCCTTATATTAATGGACGTCTGTGGGACATGGACATCGACAGTTTCCCAACGGAAGGCATTAAATCCGCCGCAAAGAATGAAAAGGGCGAGCCTTACATCGAAATCTACGGCTCCAAACGCCGTCTCGTGCCGAACTGTCCGTTCACGAAGCAGTGGCAGGGCAAGATACAGGAAATCTGCTCGCGATTGATGAACGAATGCGGCGTGAACGGCATCTATCTGGATCAGATTGGCGCCGCCGCCCCAAAGCTCTGTTTCGATCCGACACACAACCATCCGATTGGCGGCGGCCACCATTGGTGCGACGGTTATCGCGCCATGCTGACACCTATCAAGGAAATGGCTGCGGGCAAAGGTGTTACGCTGACGACTGAGAATATCGCCGAGCCGTACATGGACAACATCGACGGTTATCTGACGTGGGTGCAGCGCAATCAGGAGGACGTGCCCGCCATGACCGCCGTCTATAGCGGCTATGCCATCTATTTCACGAGCCCCATGTATGCGGAGGACGATTTCGCTGCCTTCCGTGCCTGCCAAGGCCGTGACTTTCTGTGGGGCTGCCAGCTCGGCTGGAACCACGAATGGATCATGGACGCAAAACACAACGACCATCTTGAATATCTCATTCGACTAGGCGCGTTGCAGAAGGCCGCCAAGGAGTTCATGGTCTTGGGTGAACTGCTTGGCGAAGTTCCAAATGCAGTTGAAACGGAGTCGTTTACGACGACGTGGCATCTGCGTTCGCCGCACAATGTCACGCTGCCATCTGTCCAATCGACGTTGTGGAAGAATCCGCAGGGCGACCTGCTGATGGCCATCGTCAACTACAGCGACAGCTACCAGACGTTTACGTGCAAGAATGTGCCGCTGGCGTTTGTCGAGAATCTTTGCGAAGTCTCGCGTCTGAACGAACATGGTGAAGTGCTGCTCGGCTTCGCCGAAAAGGCCATCGACTGGACGCAGCCAATGCAACCGCAGGAAATCTGCCTTCTGACATTCCGTCCCGCCAAACGCCAGCCATCAGAATTGAAAAATATTTTGAACGATGAATTCAAGTCATTGAAGGACAAAGAACTAAAGGATTCCGTCGCCCTGCATCTTCTGCGGGCGTATGGCGGCGCGTCCATCAAATTACTGGATTCCCCGCTGACAATTGTCAATGGATTTGAACCGACGATTATTCCTTACGAAGTGGTCGGCGGCAATCCTGATGTCGAGACAAATCTCTCGCTTGTAAATTTACAACGGACGATTGTCCCTTCTGGGCCACTGACAGGAAGAAAAATAAATGAAATTACCTGTATGCTGTGGACGGATGAAGATGACGGGCTATCGCTGAAAGGCAATGACATTGTGCTGACCGTGAAAGGTTGCGACGGCTATGAGCGGATTCCACTGAACGTCGTTGTCAAACCGAAATTGGAAGTGAAGCTCGGCGGTGTCCCGAAAGTCCATGGCGGCGAGACATTCATACTCCATGTGTCTGTGACGAACCACAGTTATTATAGGCAGTCCGGACGTGTGTTGGTGAATCTTCCTGAAGGTTGGAAAGCGGAGCCGTCCAATACGTTCGACGTGACGCGGCTGAAGAGCGGCGGCAGAAAATCCGTCGTAATGAAAGTAACGGTTCCTGAACGAGTCGCGGCGGGGCAGACGAAAATCACCGCCTCCGTGCTGACGGATAGTGCCATGACAACGGTTCCCGTCCAGAAGTCGCGTCCGCGACTTGCCGCTAAACGCTTCAACGGCAATATCGAAGACATGGACAAATGGCCGGAGTCCGATTGGACGTCCGTCGGCGGAAAACTAACGGAAACGGTCAAAGTCGAAAAGGACTACGGCGGTGAAGACGATCTGTCCGGCCGCCTGCGCTGCCTGTGGGATGACGTGAATCTTTATATTGTCGCGGAAGTGAAAGACAACATCTTCGAATATCCGCCGAAAACGCCTGAAGTCTGGCTTGGCGATTGTATCCAACTGGCCTTCCGTAGCGGTCCGATGAACAAGAATGCGAACTACGACGGCCGCGAGACGGAGTTCGCGTTGGCCGACGGAAAGGACGGAGCGTTCGTCTTCCGTTGGGAGGCTCTCGGCGTCGGCGACGTGATGCAAAACGCCAAAATCACCGTCAAGCATGACGGCAATCTGACGACATATCGTGCCATCATTCCATGGAAGCAAATCAACATCCAGAATCCATCCAGAGGCCAGCGTATCCCGTTCTCGTTCACGCTGATGGACAACGACGGCAAAGGCTTCCATGGCTATTGCGAATGGACGCGCGGCATCTGCGACGGAAAAGACTCCTCGCAGTTTGGATGGCTTATTTTGGAGTAATGCTTAATGCTTAATGCTTAATGCTTAATGCTTAATGCTTAATGCTTAATGCTTAATGCTTAATTTCTATTAATGTCCCTTTAGTCCCTTTAGTCCCATATAATAATCTAAAAAGGAAACAAAAATGAAGACTTACAATGTCGGTATCGTCGGTTGCGGCGGAATCTCCCGCTGGGCTCATTATCCCTTCTACCAGAACGACAAGCGCGTGAAAGTCGTCGCCGTCTGCGACATCATCAAGGAACGCGCTGAACGCTTTGTCCGCGAATGCTATCCGGAGGCGGCGGTCTATACGGACTATCGTGATCTCGTCGCGCGGGAGGACATCGACTGCGTCGATATCTGCACGCCGAACTATTTGCATTCGGAAATCGCCGTCGCGGCTTTCGCGCACGGCAAAAATGTCTTCAGCGAGAAGCCGGACGCCGTCAGCCCTGAAAAGGCCATCGCCATGAAGGAAGCCGCCGAAAAGGCCGGCAAGCTGCTGATGGTCATGCGCAACAACCGTTTCGCGGATGCGTCGGCTTATATGAAAAAGTACATCGAAGCGGGCAAGATGGGCGAAATCTACGCGGGGCGTTGCGCATGGCAGCGCCGTCGCGGCATCCCTGGCAAAGGCGGTTGGTTCACGACGAAGGCGCAGTCCGGCGGCGGTCCGTTGATCGATTTGGGCGTCCACATGATCGATTTGGCTGTCTGGCTGATGGGCAATCCGACGCCTGTCGCCGTTTCCGGCAACACGTTCTGCAAGTTCGCGAATACCGATGTTTCGGATTCCGTCAACAGCAATTTCGGCGACAAAAAGGCCGGCGGCACGTTCGATGTGGAGGATCTCGCCATGGGCATGATCCGCTTCGACAACGGGGCGGTTTTGCAGATTGAATTCAGTTGGGCGTCCAACGTGAAAGAGGAGCATCGTTTCGTCGAATTGCGCGGCACGAAGGCCGGCATGTTGTGGCTGGACGGCCATATCCTGGAAATCTATTCCGAAGAGGACGGCCAGTTGACGAACACGACGTTGGGCGGCAACCTCCGCGACGACGGCCATGTCCGCAACCTGCGCCATTTCTACGACGTCTTGGACGGCAAATGCGAACCGTGCTTCAAGCCGCAGCAAGGCGTTGATATGATTAAGATTCTGTCTGCTGTCTATGAATCCGCCAAGACGGGACAGGAAGTGAAGCTCTGAAATATCGGGAGGGCCGCACTCTAGTGCGGCCGGTCACGCAGGAGCGTGACCCTCCCTACAAACCAATATACCTACCATGAAACACACACTCTTGCTGTTAGTTTTGCTTTTCGTCACTGCTACGATGGCGCAGGATATCCTGCCGCTTGCGCAGACCGTCACGCTGGACTACAGCAAGAGCGACAATGTGTTTCTGCGCAACCTTCCGCAGGATTGGTCGCAATACCAAGCCATCGCGTTCACCGTCAAGGCCAACAAGGCGTCGGAAATCACGCCGTCGATGATTTTTTCATCGGAAGATCCGCAGCAGCCGGGCATGGATTATTACCTCGTCGGCATTCCGCTTCGCGGAGCGACGGAATACCATGTCGTCTGGCCGCTTGCGGAGTTTGCCAAAACGCGCCATCCCGTTGGATGGCACAAGATCGACTGGGTTGAAATCCATGCGGATTGGTCTGGAAAGAAACGGCATGACAAATCTATCATCTTGACACTCAGCAATCTACGGTTGCTGAAAGGCGAATTCACGGACAAGACGAAAGGCCCGCGAATCGACGACGAAGAATTCTTCTCCCTGTTGGATTACAGTCGGAAAGAATTGGAAAATGTCCGAAAGGCCGTTGACGCAAAGGACTATCCGGCGGCGAAGCACGCATTGGCGGAGCATATCCGTTCACGCAAAACGCCGATTTGGACTACGAACGCCAATGAGCGGCCGACACGCGGTCAACCGCCTGTCAAGGCGCGTCATGTGCGCGGCGAAGACGGCCGTTATGTGCTGCCGTCCATTCCGTTGAAGCCGTCCGATTGGCATGATGTGGAATTGCAACTATCGGATGCCAAGCCACTTGGCAAGCCACAGGGCTTGTCCATGATATCAGGCTTGCAGATGAGATGGATGGCGCCGACAACCATGACGCCGTCCGCCGGCATCCGTCTGGACGATATCTGCATTATCAACAAGGATGGTTCCAAGCGGATGCTGGGCGATTTTGAATCGAACGCCACAGGCTGGACTGTTTTGCAACGTGATGCAAATAATGGCAAATGGCAGTTCCCGTCGTTGTTTCCGACGGCGGTCTGCCGCCGTTGCCCTGTCGATTGGTCACAGGCGGAAAAGATTGCGTTCAGGCTGTTTGCGACGGATGGCGTTGTAGGCAGCCTGACCGTTCAGTTGCTTTCCGCCGCTCCGGAAACGGTGGAGGCGGATACAATTCTGGCCCATAAGTTTTCGTTGCAGGGATTTCGAAAAGCCGTCCATGATTTCGGCCCGCGAATCGACTGGTCCTGCAATCCGATGGACAAAGGCGAAACGAAAACGGTCGAATGGAACGCCAAACTGAACCGTTGCTTCCATTTTTCGCCGCTGATCAACGCCTATTGGCAGACCGGCGACGACAAATATGCACGCGAACTGGCGGAGCAGATGAACGCATGGATCGAAGACAATCCCGTCCTGCTGTTCCGTTCCGGCAACGGGCCGTACCATTACGCATGGGAGACGCTCAACACGGGCATCCGGCTGCACAACACATGGCCGGAGGCTTTGTTCCGCTGTCTTGATTCGCCGTCGTTCACCGATGAGATCATCGTCAACATCATGAAATCCAACGTGGAGCATGTGCGCCATCTGCAACGGTGGCCGTCACAAGGCAATTGGCTGACGGCGGAATCGTACGGTGTGTATGTGGCGGGGCTTATGTTCCCCGAATTCAAAGACGCGAAATCATGGCGGTTGTACGCCATCGACAAGTTGCATCGGCAACTTTCGGAGGAAGTCTATCCAGATGGCGTACAATACGAATTGGCATTGGGTTACAACACATGGACGCTGAACGAATTTCTCGGTGCCTACGAAAAGGCGTTGCTCAACAGAATGGACGATGAATTTCCGGACGATTACAAGAATCTTCTGGAGAAAATGTATGCCTATCTCATGAAAGTCTCTATGCCGGATGGGATGGCGTTTGCGATGAATGATGCAGGAAATCAGAATGTTCGTGCGTTGTTGGTGAAAGGCTATCAGCTGTTTCCGCATCGCGGTGATTTCATCCATGCCGCGCTTGGTGGCGCAAAAGACTTCCAACAGCCTGAACGCGATTCATTTGGCATGCATTGGGCGGGCCATTACGTCATGCGGTCCGGCTGGACAAAGCAAGACAATGTCATGCTCATGGATGCGGGGCCGTGGGGCAAAGGCCATCAGCATGAAGACAAGCTGACGCTGTCGCTGTACGCAAACGGCCATTTGTGGATGCCTGACGGTGGTTGCACGATGTACGACCATTCTCGCTGGCGGGCCTATCAATTGCTGACTCGCGCCCACAATTCCGTTTTGATTGACGGCATGGATCAGCTCAACGGCCACCGAAACTACTATTGGCCGTTGCCGTGGAAGGGCGACAAGCCGGCAGAAACGGATTCCCGCTGGTTCTCAACACGCCACATGGATTTCGTAGAAGGCACGTATTCGGGCGACTATCGTGAATACACGGATTATGATTTGCAGGCTAAGGGCTTCCAGCCGAAGATTCAGCATGGCCTGAGCCATCGCCGCCGCGTCCTATACATCAAGCCGGATATATGGCTTGTCATTGATACTGTGACGGCGGAAGACAATTTGCCGCATACGATGGAGGCGCTGTACCATGTCAATGCGGAAAAGACGGAGGTGACGGACGGAGCCGCCGTTGTCGCCACAACGCCCAAAAATGCGGGGCTTTGCCTATCCGCCGCGTCTTTCTGGCGGCCTGTCGAGACGGATATCGTAAAAGGAAAGATGGAGCCGCCCGTGCAAGGATGGTCCGCCAACGTGCGTGAAAACCGTCCGCCGGACATTCCCATGTCGCCGATACCGACGGTCGTCTTCAGCCGTGAATGGCGCCGTCGTGGCGACATCGTGACCGTTCTGCATCCGTTCAAGGATGATGACAATGTTCAGCCTCCAAAGCTTCAAGTCCATCCAATGCAACTGCCAGGAGTCCTCCATGGAAAGGTTGACATGGGGAATAAGACGGTTTACCATTGGCTTTTCAATGATACGGAACAGCAGGCAATCGTCGATGGCTCATCCGAGATGACAACAGACGCCCGATGCGCTGTTTACGCAGGAATCCAATCCATTCCGACGGTTTTCATGGGGCTTGTTGACGGTACGAAGCTTGAAAGTCCTGTTGGCATTGTGCAACTTTCAGGCAAGACATCGTTTTCACTGAATGCGTTATCATCTTCTGTTGCAATCATATCGGCTGCCGATGATGTAAAAGCGACTTTAACACTCAAGAATACCTACGAGATGGTTGTTTTCGAACTGGATTGCGATGGCAGACGGCAACAAAAAGCCGCCGTTATGAAAAAAGGAGATGAATCATTAATTCTTGATATGCAACGAGAAGTCGAATACGAACTGGTCATGGGGCAGGGTCCGTCCGCCTATGAAATCCGTCAAAAGACAACGAATGCCGACAAGCCAAATCTGGATTTCAAAGTCAAGCCGTTGCCACCATGTGGCACTGCGCCAAAAGACACGGAAGTCGTTGTCCAGGCGGAAAATCCGACCGCGGAAGGGAACGGTACCATTGTCGTTGCGGACAAAGTCGGAGCCGACGGCAAGGCGTTCCTCCATTGGGATTGGCTTGGCCATTGGCTGGAATATACATTCGATGTGCCAGCGAACGGCGCCTACGAACTGCAAATCAAATATTGCATCGGTGGACCATCCGCCTTCCGCGCGTTGCTCGTCGATGGTTTCCTGCCTGACGAAGCCCTTCGTTCCCTGGTATTTACAGAAACAGGCGGCTGGAGTTCCGACCGCAACGACTGGCGTTGGCAGCCCATCACCGCCGACGGCAAAACGCCTTTCCGCTTCAATCTGACAAAAGGCCGCCACGTCTTCCGTTTCGTCAACTTGGAAAATTCCATGAATATGGACGTCTTGAAGCTTAAGGCGGTGCCTTAAGCGCTTATGGCTTAAGGCTTATGGCTTATGGCTGGTATTCTGGAAGTTCTGGAAGTTCTGGAAGTTCTGGAACTTCTGGAAAAAGCAACTAACCACTAACCACTAACCACTAACCACTAACCACTAACCACTAACCACTAACCACTAACCACTAACCACTAACCACTAACCACTCATTTGGGGCGGATTTTGTCTGCTCCGCGTGTGACGAAGGCGTCCGCTCCAGCCGCACGGAACTTTTCCGCGACTTCCGGATTGTTCACATACCATATCGAGACCCACAGGCCTGCATCATGAAGTTTCTTGATGACGTCCGCCGTGACGAATCCGCCGGCTGCCGGAATATTCACACCGTATAGCCCCATCCGCTCTTTTGCGGCAATGATCTCCGCGACGATGCCGTCCATCGTTTTGCATTCCACCTTGGGACTGCTCTTGCTGGCGGACGTCGTGAGCACATTTTTCTCCTTGTCCTGTGTAATGGAAACATGCAGCACGCGGCGGATGGACGGATGCTTCTGCTTGATGTACAGGATGGCCGCCTTTGTGAACGTCGCGACCATGATGCGGTCTTCCGTGACGCCTGCCTCTTTTGCCTGTTTCAAAACTTCCTCCATGAATTCCGCGTCAAAATGCTTCGCGTCGATCCATATTTCCGGCAGCGCCTTCGCAATGGCGATCGCCTCCTTGAACGTTACAATTCGTTCATCCTTGTAATCGCCGACAGGCTTGAACGGCCCATGCTGCTTGATTTCCTCATACGTGACGTCTTTTATTTTTACGTCCCATCCCATCGTTCGCTTCAGTGTGCCGTCATGCGACATGACGATGACGCTGTCCTTCGTCTTATGGACATCCATTTTCATGATGTCGTAATGCCGTTCGACGGCTAAACGATATGCGGGGGCCGTCCCTTCAGGCGCATCGACGTAGTCGCCACGATGCGCGATGTATTTGACGGAATCCGCTAGAAGACAGATTGTTGCAATTATAGAGAGACAAAAGGCTTTTTTCAGCATTGTAGTTTTCCTTTTTTGTGGTATCGCGCCTGTTTGGGGTATGAGAAAACATACTATATCATCTATTCTTCAAAAATCATCCAGGAGAATGTCTATCTTCTGCTCGACCACAGAACAAAATCATTGATGATGAAATTTTGTCTTGCAAAGTCATAAAGCAGTAATATAGTAATTTACTACGTATTTTAATAAAATGTTTGTCCGACGGAGGTAGAACATGGCGACCGTAAAAATCCATTGTCCGAACTGCCATCAGGAATACGATGTGGATCAAGCTGAGCTTGGGCACGACGCAGAATGCGAGGCCTGCAAGAAGACGTTTGTCTTGCAGGCGGATGTCGAGTCTTCTGAAACGCCACCATCCCAAAATATGGTCGTCGAAAGCGATGACGACATCGATGTCTCCAATACCGTGAAGATCGACGACAAGGAGAAATTGGCGAATCTCTACACATTGGCCCGCAGGGAGTTCAAGATTGGGAATTACAAAGATGCCATCTGGTATTATAAAAAGATCATTATGGATGATCCCGACAATTGGGAGCCTGTTTTTGTGATGAGATTTATCAAAGCGGGACATGGAACTCAAAAATGGGAGAATATAGCTGACGAAGTCTCAACTTTTAGCAAAGAACTGGATGAAACAATTCGTTTGATTGAAAAGACAACGGATGAAAATGAACGAAATGATTTATTAAGCGATATGGTACTGCCATCATCACTGGAGGTCTGTAATACTCAAATGGATGGCATGAAACAAATTCTTGATAGCATAAATCAACTAAATACTTGGAATCAAGAGAATCGTGAAATCTTGATCAAGAATACAAATAGCATCATGCTTTTGTATGAAAAAGTAGCGGATCTCTACCGTAAATATTTTCAAAAAGATCGAACTACGTATTTGGATCTTTGGAAAATGATTTGCGAAAATGTGCTGTCGGAAGAAATCCATCATCGTGTTGCGTCGAAAATCAAAAGACTGGAACCGAATTATGCGGTTCCGCCAGTAAAGGAAATTCCCGCCGTCCGTAATCCTGCCATTCGCCTTGTGATCATTGGAATCAGCATACTTATTGGTCTCGCTTGTTTAGGCTGCTTGATAGCATGGATCTGCATGAAGCATTAGGCATTAAGCATTCAGCATGATGAGTGTAGGAATACTCACGCCCCTGCTATACTCATGAACCATTCATTCTTGTATTTGGGATGAATATGAATACAGTATTTGTTTATTTTCGTTGTGAATTCCGTTTATGATATGATGTCTGGCCGTTGAGAAACAATCATGGCGACAATAAAAATACATTGTCCGAACTGCCATCAGGAATATGATGTGAACGAAGCCGATTTGGGACTGGAAACCGAATGCCAGTCCTGCAAGCAATCGTTTGTCGTTCAACGGGATGCGCCATCGCAGGAAGTTCCGCCGCCCAAGTCGAGGAAGACTATCACGGTTGAGAAGAAGACGACGTTGAGGCAGATGAAATGCGACATGTGCGGCGGCACGGATCTCGTCAAGCAGGAAGGCCTGTTTGTCTGTCAGCATTGCGGCGCGAAATATTCCGTCGAAGAAGCCAGAAAGATGATGATGGAAGGCGACGGCGATCTCGTGGTCTCCGGAACAATCAAGATCGACAACAACGCCAAGCTTGAAAATCTTTATACGTTGGCGCGACGAGAACTGAAACTTGATAATGTTCAAGAAGCACTGAAATACTATGAAGCGATCATGGTAGAAGATCCAAACAATTGGGAACCGATTTTTCACAATAAACTTCCTTAAGACAGGACGTGGAAATCATGAATTTGAGACTATAGCTGAGGAAATTGGTAAGTTTACCAAAGTTTTGGAGGAAACCGCCAGATTGATAGTGGAATCAAAGGAGGAAAAGGAAAAGAACCGGATATTGAGGGAGATTATAGCTCCAACGGTCTCAAATATTGCTATGGCGTATATGGATGTTAGTCAAAAATGCATGGATACATTGAAAAGCGAAGGCAGATGGACAGAAGAAAGACGGCGGATTTTCATAAACAATTCTGACAGCATTGCGTTATTGCTTGATAAAATGGGTGATATCTGTCATCAGCATCTTCCTGTGGTTGACAAATCAAGATTACGTTTTTGGAAATCTGCATGTGAATGTTCGCGGTCGGAAGTCATTCATAATCAGATAGCGGTGAAGATCATGAATGAGGAGCCTGGCTACATTCCACCGCCTGTCAAACAAGTACGCAAAGGCTGCAGCGTTTTCATGTGGCTTTTGCTGATTGTGTTTGTGGTGTTTGGTGTATTGTTCACTGTTGCTTTTCTGGATAGATAATAAACTTCTTGACCGCATCATGAACCCCGTAGGGGGTGGCAAAACACAGAACCGCGTAGCGGTGATATAACACAGCCGTGGGTGATAACCCACGGAAACCGTATCCCCCACCATTCGAACCCCGTAGGGGTGATATAACACAACCGTGGATATGAACCCACGACCATTGCGGTGGCATACGTCATCCGTTGGTGTCAACCCACGGATGACGTATCCATTCCATCATTAATCATTGAAAAGATATTTTTCATCATACGGGATTTTATAGGCGTCAAGAAACGCCTTGTATTCGTCCTTAAATGTTTGTACACGATGATGACGCTCCTGATTTTTAATGTAAAGGATTGTCTTGTCGAGAAGGGACGGGCTTACGGAGAACGCTCCGTATCCATTCTGCCATGCGAATTTGGAGTAGGCGGGTGACAAGGCTTTTATCCATCTGCTGCTGTTCGCTTTTGTGATTCTGGCCATTTCGCTGATGGTCATGTTTTGGGGTAGCGATGACAGAATGTGAACATGGTCTGTGATGCCTCCGACAATGAAGGGTATGTTGCCATATTCCTTCAAAACGCCGCCAATGTATGCGAAAATCTGTTGTAAATCACCAGTGTTCATTTGAACACTGGTGGATTTGATATGGAATATGAGATGTACATCGATTTTTACCATGGAATTGGCCATATCTGCTCCTTTGTTTTGTCCGTGGGGTATGCCCACTGTGGATTATCACCCATATCCGTGGATTCACACCCACGGTTGCCGTGGGTTGACACCCACGGCTGTGTTATACCACCGCCTACGGGGTTCTGCATTATTATTTCATTTACCGTGGGTTACGCGCACGATGTGCGCTTCACCCACGGCTGTATTATGTCACCCCGAAGGGGTTTTATGTTATGCCACCGCCTACGGGGTTCTGCATTATTATTTCATTTACCGTGGGTTACGCGCACGATGTGCGCTTCACCCACGGCTGTATTATGTCACCCCGAAGGGGT
>JAFZIJ010000111.1 GCA_017554445.1 Victivallales bacterium | reverse complement strand
GGCTCGATGATGACGGATCCTTTATGGATAAGTCCTTCCTTTTCAGCGGCTTCAATCATATTGAGGGCGGTTCTGGTCTTGATGCTGCCGCCGACGTTGACGGCTTCAACTTTGACCAGAATACGGGCGTCGTCCGCCGACGGAAGATTCTGCAATTCGACGAGCGGCGTGTTGCCGACCGCTTCCAGAATGGTTTTGCAAATGCTCATGGCTTGACTGATGGCTTATGATAAATGGCTTGAAATCAAGAGGATGTTCAAATTTCCATACCGGACACGCCGTCATGGAGCTTGAATTCTTCGATATGGAAAGACGGATCGGGCTGAAGGCCGATGCGGACGTTGTAGTCGTCTTCAATGCCTTGCAGTACCTTCTTGTCTTCATTCTTGAACCGTTCCAGAATCTTCGGGTTGGCCGTGATCTTGAACGGATGTGCAGGTTTCAGCAGATTGTTACGTTTGCGTTTCGCGAGAACTTCGTTCAGCTTCCGCTGGATTTCGACGCTCATGCTGGTGGTGGATTTTACGAGGCCGCGTCCTTTGCAGTAGGGGCAGTTGTCGAACGTGGAGCTTTCCAGCGATTCGTTTTCACGTTGCCGCGTCATTTCCAGAAGTCCCAGCGGTGAAATGGGATATGCACGCGTACGGGCACGATCTTTGGCGAGATGCTCCTTCAGTGTCTTGTAAACGAGCTGCTGGTCTTTCTTGTCCGCCATGTCGATCAGATCAAGCACGACGAGACCGCCGACGTTGCGCAGACGTATCTGGCGGGCGATTTCCGCAACGGCTTCGAGATTGGTGGCGAGGATCGTCTCCGGCTGGTCTTTACCGGATTTGTTTTTGCCGGTATTGACATCGATGGCAATGAGCGCCTCCGTCTCGTCGATGCAGATATAACCGCCACCGGGCAGGTTGACCTTTCGGTTGTAGATGGCGTCGATCTGCTGATTCAGATTGTATTTTTGGAAAATCGGCGTCGGATTCTGGTAGAGTTTGACTTTGATCGTGTCGTTGAGGCTGTAGCGGTTCATCAGCGAAACGGCGCGGTCATAGGTTTCCTGAGAATCCGTGACGATTTCATCGACGTCTTCTGTAAGACAGTCGCGCAGAGCACGTTCCGCCAGATCTGGCTCCTGATAGACACAGACGGGGGCTCGTTTGGATTCGGCCTTCTTCTCGCCGTTCTGCCAGGCTTCCACGAGCATGTCCAGATCGCGTTGGAAATGTTCGAGCTTGCAGCCTTCGCCGACTGTGCGGCAGATGAGCCCCATGTTGTTTCCGGGCAATTCAAGGCCTTTGACCATCTTGCGGAGGCGGTCACGTTCGGCCTTTTCCTCCACTTTGCGCGAAACGCCGATGTGCGGTGAATTCGGTAAAAGAACTAGATAACGGCCTGGAATGGAAAGGTTTGTGGTGACACGCGAACCTTTTGTGCCGATGGGGCCTTTCGTAACTTGCACAAGAATCTCCTGATCGACCTTGAAGAGATTCGGAATGTCTTCAACGGTCGGCATCGGCTTGCGCGGCTGCTTGTTCTTCTTGTGGCGGTTTTTGCCGCTCTGGGTGGTATTGTTATTGTTTTTCTCCGGCTTCTGCGAAGGATCCGCCGTCTGTGCAGGCTGTGCAACAGGTTGCGTTACAGCCTCTGACGGCATTTCCTTGCGGCGCGCGAAGAAGTCCAGAATGCGGGCCAAAAAGCCTTTCTTGGGCGGAGCGGGCTGCTGCTGTTCAGACTGCGGCTGTTGTGCAGACTGCGGCTGTACGTTGTTACGCTGTTGCTTCGAACGCTGTTTCCTGGATTGCGTGGCGTTCTGGAGTTGCGGAGCGGGCTGTGCGGCGTTTTGAGGTTGCGCGACAGGCTGTTGAGAATGGTCGTTTTCATGATCGGAATCCGCGTCATCCTGTCCATCTTCCAGCATATCCTGCGTTGCGGGAAGCATGTCCCAATAGTGCAGGAAGGCGTTCTTTCCGCAGCCGATATCAACGAAGGCGGCTTGAAGGGAAGGCTCCAGATTTTTGATTTTGCCTTTGAAAATCGAACCGACGAGCTGGTCGCGGTTCGTTCGTTCCATGAAAAAGTCCTGCAGTACGCCATCTTGCACGACGGCGACGCGGATTTGCATTTCTTCGTTATTGATTAGAATTTGCTTCATTGAGTCAGAAAATCTCCCGTGGAAGGCGGCAATTCGTCGCCTTCGACGACTTGCGTCCCGCGAAGGAAGTCCGATGCAGCCATTTCTTTTTTTCCTTCGGGGATGAGTCTGATGATGTTGAGCGCTCCTTGCCCGCATGCGATGATGAACGACTTGTTGTTCGCCTCCAGAATCGTTCCGGGCTTGGAGCCATGCTGTAAATCGATTGGCGCCGCTTCTTTGATGCTGATTCGCTTATAGTTGCCGCCAACGGGCAGGAGGGCGAAGAGCGACGGCCAGGAATAGTAGGCGCGGACTTTTCTCGCGAGCACTGTGGCAGGAAGATTCCAGTCGGCCGCGCCGTCTGTCTTTTTGATCTTTTTTGCGTATGTGGAGCCTTCGGCCGGTTGCGGAACGGGTTGCAGCGTGCCGTCGGCGATTCGGCGGATGACATCGCCGATGCTTTCCGCCGCGAGATCGCCGAGCTTGTCTTCCAACTGGACGACATTTTCCGTCGGACAGATGGGACATTTTGATTCGCAATAGACAGGGCCTGTGTCCAGACCGGGATCCATTTTCATGAACGTCACGCCAGTCTCTTCATCGCCGTTGAGGATGACTTCCGAAATAGGGGCCGCACCGCGGCATTTCGGCAGAAGTGACGCATGAACATTCAAACAGCCAAGTCGTGGCAGATCAAGAAGGGCGGGTTTCAAGATTTGCCCGAAGGAAGCGACGACAAGTAGTTCAACGCCAAGATCTTTGAGGTGTTCGTGATAATCCGGCGAGTTGACGGTGAGAGGCTTGTCAACGGTGAGTCCAAGCTCTTGCGCATGATAGGCCAGCGGCGTGGGGGCGAGTTTTTTCTTGCGGCCCGCCTCTTTGTCTGGTTGAGAACCGATTCCGACGAGTTCGAGTTCCGTGTCACGGCACAAAGCATCCAGAATCGGAACGCCGATGCGTCCCGACGAAAGGAAATAGACACGGACTTTTGATGTTGACATGCTCTTCTTGATATACCTCCGAATGATGACCAGTTGTATGGCTACGGATAAAAAAATTAAACTATAAATATAATACTTTAATTGAGTATGACAACTTGGTAGTGTGGAGAAGATATGGGGGATTTTAGGTTGTGGCAGCCTTTCCGCTGGCAGCCCGTCGTCCCCTTGATTACTTTGTTGCATGCAGTGCACAGGGCAATCGTTGCGTTTATGGATTTAGGCATTACAATATTGATCAATCCTGATTAATTATCCCTCGCATTTTGATTCGCTCAAAAAGGAATCGCTTCATGTGCTTGAATAAATACTCCCGCCTTCGTCATGTGCTGTATCTGTCGTTTGTTCTGCTCTCGCTAGCCTCCCCCTTGTATTCGGAAATGCAAATGCTTGACTTGAGCTCCATTGCAAACACGTCATCGATAGACGACATTGCGGGCGATTTCAAGAATTTCACAGACCAGGGGCCGGACAACGACCTTCGGGCCCTGAAGCCTGGCATTCTGACACTTCCCGAAGTCAAATTCACGCTTTTGGATCCTGATCGGAATGGCGGCAAGAACATCGTGATGACCAATAGCTATTTCTGCTGGTTCTATCCACAGAAGAAAATCACACTTCCCGTGTCGTCCATGCGAATGCGCACATTGTTCCTTCTGCACACCAGCGCATGGATGCCGGGCAAAGGAGCGTTGATTGGCATTCTCAATGTTCGCTACAAGGATGAAACGGAAGACAATTTCAACGTGATTGGCGAAAACGACCTCGGCGACTGGCAGTATCCCCGCGATTTTCCAAATGGCAGAATGGCTTGGCGTTCCCTGGAAGGGGAAAATTTCAACCGCGGGATTTTCTATTCCGCATATCCCATTCAGGACAAGGAAGTGGAATCCATCAGTTTTCTCAAGGGATCGTCCGGATCATGGATTGTTCTGGCGGCAACCGGTGTGGACACGCCTTTCACCTTTCCTGAAATCGCCTCGTACCAAGTGCGTCGCGGAGACGAGTTCAGGCCGTTTGCCGCCTCGCGGGAAGTCAAACGCGGCTCGATTCTGGATTTTTCATTCATGAACCACCAGCCCGCCGGCAAGTTCGGCCCCATTGAAAACCGAAATGGCATCCTTTATCCTCGCGACAGTGATGAGCCGATCCGCTTCTACGGAACCAATCTTTGCATGACCGGCCTCTTCCTTTCTCACAAAGAGGCCGATACGCTTGCTGAACGACTGGCTGCACTTGGCTACAATTCCTTGCGTATTCATCACTATGACCCTTATATCGCCAAAACAGACGCAGATGGAAATTTCGTCATTGATGAAATCAAGCGTGACCAGCTGGACTATCTGGTCTATGCAATGAAAAAGCGTGGGATCTATTTGGTCACGGAACTTTACAACAGCCGTGAGCCCGATTTGAACAAATTGCACAAAATCTGCCCTGAAATCAAGGGTAGTCGCGACTACAAATGCGCGGTGCAGTTCTATCCGGAAGTCCGTAAAGACCTCAAGGATTTTGCTCGGACAATGTTCAAGCATGTAAATCCTTACACGGGAATGACCTGGGGCGAGGATCCCGCGTTTCTCTACATCGGCATGGTCAATGAGGATTCCCTTATTGTCAACATCATCAAATACAGGGGGCTCTGCTCACAACCGCTCAAGAAGCGTTTCGAGAAAGACTTTGAAGAAAACTGCGCGCGCAAAGGTATCGTCGTCACTCCCGAAACACGGTTGCAACTCTTTGCCGACTATCTTTCCTCCGTGTTTGTCTCCTTCTACCAGGACATGCTCTTCTTCATGCGCAATGAACTGGGCATCAAATGCTTGATTTCAGACCAGAACAGCAGCAACGAAACCGTGTATCCGGAAAATCGCATGGAGCTGGACTTTCTGGACACCCACGCTTACTGGGACCATCCGAATTTTTCCTCTTGGTACACCCACAACATTAGCATCATCCGTTCACAACATGTGAATTTTGGCTCATGGATCGCTCCACGCCTTGAGGAAAAGCCCATGTTCATGACGGAAAGCAATTTCGTCTATCCAAACACGCATCGCTCCGAAGAGGGGCTGGCATATGGCGCCTATCTTGCGTTCCAAGGGTTTTCCGGCATTTGGCATTTTGCCTACTCACACAATTATGACGCCCTTTTCCAGCGTAACTGGCTAGATGTCTTTGATTCCGTGAATGATCCTGTTAAATGGATGTCCGAACGTATCGCCATGCTCTTCTTGCGGCGCGGCGACATCAAGGCTTCTAAAAAGAATGTCATGGTGGTGATTCCGAAAGGCAAGATGACATCGATTCCAGCAGTTGTTAGCAAGTTGCAGGCACATGTCCGCCTCTCACTTGCTTACCACGACGGCAATGGCGACATCATGCCGCCATTGCCAGCGGATACCATCGCGGTGTATTCACTGGACCCTAGCCTGGATGTCTCACGCCTCAATGTGTCCGTACTCAACGACGACGTCCTCTCACCTCTTGAGAAATTGGAGGCAATTCTTGGAAAAAAACTTTTCGATGGTCGTTTCATGACAACAGATGACGGACAAATCGTCACCGACCTAACGACACATTCCATGAAAGCGGTCACGCCACGCCATGAATCCTTCGTGCTGCCAGAGGGAATTTCTGCTAAAGGCAATTTTCTCACAGTGGAGAATCATGACAGCTTCTGCTCCATAAGCGCCGCCTCGATGGATGGATATGACTTGAACGAGTCAAGGAGGATCCTGTTGTTCCACATCACCAATGTGGAGGCGGAGGGAATGACGTTTGCCAGCAACACGTTTTCACAAGTCGTCAAATACTCAAGAAATCTCCCTTTAGGAAAAAGAGGCACCGCGCTCTTCCGATTGCCTGCGCGTGCAAAAACACTCTATGCGGTAGATCTGGACGGTACGCGCATTGATGAAATCAGCCTTGATGAAAATCAGGACGGTAAATCCTTCGTCGCCAATACGGTTCGTTTCGACAACCATCTGGTCTTTGCATACGAACTAATCTGTGAATAGCTTTCCTCCGCCAAATGTACGCTGATGTTTTCGTCGGACGGTTAAGCAATATTCAAAGTAAAATATTTGGCTTGATGATTTTGATGAAATGGTTTGGGCGTAGTTTGGTGGACAGACCGTTTTTTGTTCGGCAGAAAATATACAGATGAAAACGATGGATTATATTGAACTTGTTTTCGCGGAGGATGATTTAGGTGGAGAATGACGGAATTTGTTTGCAAAAAAGTCTTTTCAAGGATCATGAACATGAAGCAGAAATTGTTGATTCCAAATAATTGGAAGGATGATTCCGAATATATTGGCGAACAGTCTGTTTACCATGTGCGGCCGGATGATTGTGGGACATATAACATGAGTTTCCGCAAGGATGGTGGATTAGTGAAAACAGCTGTCCTGCTGAAGGATAGAAAGAATGTCACACTAGATTTCAATGGGGCGATGCTGATGTTGCATGGAAAACAGCAACCATTTGTCATTGAACGGTGTAGCGGTGTGACGATTCGGAATGTAACCATCGTCCATGACCGAGCATCCTTTACGGAGGCCACCGTTATGGAACGCGGCGATGGTTATATTGATGTCAAGCTCAATCCGTATCATCCATGCCGTGTGGAAGACGGCAAGTTGATTCCGACAAGCGAATATTGGGAGAATTTGGAGCTTGATCGCATCAACATGTTCATGCAATGCTTTGATGCGGAAACGCGTGACGGCATCGGTGCACCGTTGTGCATGATTGGCAAGACCATCCATCGCGATCCGTCGTTCCCGTTTACGGTCCATCAATATGTTGCGGAAGATTTGGGCGGTGGTCTCATACGGCTTCATGGGCCTGTGCACGACTGCTTTAAGATCGGCTGCATCATCGCCATCGGCCATGAACGGCGGAATTATTCGACGATTTTCATCTATGAAAGCAGTGACATCCGTCTGGAAAATGTCCGTATTATCAATGGGCCGGGCATGGGCATCCTTCCAATCCATACGAAAAACATCTATCTGGACAAAGTCCGCTTCATGTACGACCATGAATCGCAAGGGATTATCACCAATCAGGCGGATGCCGTGCACGCTTTCGCCTGTTCGGGAGATTTCCATTTCAAAGACTGTGTTTTCGAAGGGATGATCGACGATGCGATTAACATCCACAGCCAATTCTATCTGCTGGAGGCGATGAATGGTCGCCATATCACGCTGAAACACACGGAATTAGGTGAAACAACCGATAATACGATCTTCGCGGCTGGCGATCGGATCGGAATCCATCGCGGAAAGACGACGGATATTGAAGCGGAATATGAAATCATTGAAAAGACTATCATTGACGGCGAATTCATTGATCTTCTATTAGATCATCCCGTTGGGCAACATGAAGTTGGTAGTTTGGTGGAAAACCTTACTGCACAAGCAGATATCACGATGCGGAATTGTATTTTCCGCAATTCGAATTCGCATCTGCGTTTTCAATCGGCGGGGCGGATTCTCATCGAAAACTGCGAAATCGGTCTGCCTGTGTTATTGACGGGGGATGGCGCATTTTGGTTCGAATCTAGCGGTGTGCGGGATATGACGATTCGCGACACGTCATTCACAACGCCGAAAGCGAGCATTCGCATTACGCCGCAAATCTTTCCAACAGAGGCAGAACCGTATTACCACAAGAATATCACGGTGACGCATTGCCGTTTCAAGACGGACTGTCCGATTCAGGGGAGTCTGGCGGATAATATTCGTTTTCTGGACAACATCCAGATGGAAGGAATGCCGATGGTCATGAAGCTGACAAACTGCGGCTCCGTCACGGCGGAAAACTGCGCCGTCGAACGGCATACGCAGAAAATCGAAACGATCGGCGTGAACTAGCGTTCACGCCGATCGTTTCGTGGCTTATGGCTCATGGATCATGGTGTGGGAGGGTCACGCTTCCGCGTGACCGTTCCCGCAGGAGCGGGCTCCTCCCGGACAACCGTTCCCGCAGGAGCGGGCCCCTCCCGGACAACCGTTCCCGCAGGAGCGGGCCCCTCCCGGACAACCGTTCCCGCAGGAGCAGGACCCTCCCGTTGTTGTCAGACGAGAATGAAATTGGTGAATGCCTCCGGAACGACATATGCGTCGCAAGTGTCGACGACTGCGTTCTTTAGATCCGTATCATCGGTCACCAGCCAGACCTTTTCCGATGATTCATGGAGGGTGGCGATTTTGTCGATAATGGCAAGATCCGCATTATGCTCCTCTTGGATGTGCCGAGCGTAGATGACGGTCATATTGCCGTCGGTTTCAATGGTGCTAAGCTGGTTTTCGCTGTCAAAGATAACTGTCACGGAGTTGAAGAAGCGTGATTTCTTGCGACAGCGTTCAATGAACTGCTTGGAAGCGGCGGTGAAGCCATTTTGCGGCGTACTGTTAATGATTCGCTCCCAATGGGATCCGTTCTTCAGAATGACGTTGCACGCATCAATGACGATATTGACGGACGGCATGACGGCGAGGAAGTTTGCCATGACGAGAATGACCTGCTTGTCCCGTTGGAGGATTTCCTCCGCTTCCGCGCTTTTTGGGAGGAAGTGCTTTGATTTCAGCTGGCGGATGTTCTGATGGAGCTCCTGCTGTTTGGCGATGAGATTGAAAAGCGTTTCCTTTTCGTTCGGAAGGATGAGCCCGCGTTGCTCTGACATTTCGATAAACTCTTGAAACCGTTTGAGTTCCTGCTCCGTTTCCGGCGTGTTGACATGGATGTTCTGCAGTTCCGAATAGAGCTGCAATGCTGTGTTAGAGAGTGGTATTTCGTCTGTTTCGCCGCTGATGGCGTTTTGGAGTTCGGCGATCTGTTGTTCCGTCTGCGGGATGAGGCGGCGGATGGCGGGATGGATGACGACTGAATCAAGCGTGATGGCTTTCAGCTTTTCAAGAGCAGTGGTGAGCTTGGCCTGTTGTTCGCGGAGGCGTGTCTTGAGGCCATGCTTCTGGTCGAGTTGTTTCTGTTCCTCGATGGTTTTCTCAATGGTCAGCAGAAGCGCATCTGACGTTGATTGAGCTTGTTCCGCCTTGAGGGCGAGATCGTCATGTGAACCGAAATGCTGTTCGAGAAACTGCTTAAGCAACGCATCATGTTGCATGTCCTGTTCGTGGAGGCGTTTCGTGATGGAATCGCGTGTTTCGCGAAGGGAGAGCGACAGTTCGGAAATTTTCGCCTTCAATGCTTGTTCCTGTTCCTTCGCCTTCTGCTGGAAGTCGTTGAATTCACGCTGGATTTCGCGTCGTCTGGCTTGTTCTTTCAGCAATTTATCCTGTAGTTTTGGCGATGACGTTTCTGACGTAGTCTCCTCCTGTTTCGGCTCTTCCGCTTGAACAGTAGCATCCGTTGGTTTACAGAGAGAGGCGCATAGATTTCTGGCGGCTTCCATGAGCTGTTTCTTGTAGAACGGCACGGGGGATTCCGGTGAAAGAGACGGCGTCTTGCCACGCCATACGGATGGAACTTTTAGGAGGCGGTTGCCAAGTCGTTTGACGGCAGGCGATAAGTGACGCGACAAGGCGAAAGCGATGTCCTGCGGACAATCGAAATCTTCCAGCAAGTTTCGCCAATGGGCGAGCAACCATTTTTCATCAATAGCTGAAAAGAGGTTGATAAGCGGTTGCCACGGGCCGTCCATGGTGGCTAGTTTGGCCAAAAGATCTTTCGGCATGTCGTCTTGCTCAAAACGCATCAGCATGGTTTTCGAACGGATCGTGCCGACGTTCAGTTTGAAACCGCCGAAGGACAGTGCGCATTTGCGGATGTTGTTGGACAGCGCAAATTGAAGGAGGGCCTGATTGGAGAAATGGCCCATCAGCCATTCGAAGGCTTCATGGCAGAGCACGCGTTTAGAGAAAATGGAAGAATGGGAGGACATGAAGGCGGTTTTGTGAAATGATTCAAGCCCCTGGATGCGTGTGAGTTGCACAAGCAGGGGCTTGGTTGCGGAAGAATTTGCGGCTTCAATCAGCCGAGAAGCTGTCTCAAGGTATCGTTGTCTTTCAAGGTCTTGCGTCTGCGCTTCGGCGCTTCGCCACCAGCCATCGCGGGGCCGGAAGGGCCGCCGGACATGGCGGGGCCGGAGGGGCCGCCGGACATGGCGGGACCAGAGGGGCCGCCAGCCATCGCAGGGCCGGAGGGATTACCGGCGACTGGGCCGTTCGGGGCGGGCGTGGTCTTGCGCTTGCGGGTGGATTTCGTTTCACCGCCGCCGAGCAGCAAGTCGAGATCGGAGTTTGTGTTGCGTCTTGCCATGATTCAACCTCTGAGTGATTTATATATGGTTACTGAAACGTTTCGTCGCGAAAAGCGGCATCTGCATAATATCCACCATTTTTGTGAACATTCCACACAAAATCGAAATAAGCTTTGTATTTAGGCGCAATTTTTTTGATGGAAAAGTGATGCAACGCATAATCGCGGATGAATTTTCGATCGAGACGTGGCGTTTTTGCGATGGCGGCGACGAATTCCGCCTGTGTGCGGCAGCGGAAGCCCGTGAGGCCATGAAGGACGGTTTCCGCAAAGGCCCCCCAGTCTGTCGTGATGATCGGCGTGCCGCACATCTGGGCTTCGATGGCGACATAGCCGAACGGCTCGACGTAAAGCGTTGGCATCAAGACGGCCCGCGCGTTGGCGAGAAGCTCCGTTTTCGCCGCTCCAAAACAGCCGTTATGAACGACTTTTAACTCCAGACCTGCCTTTTCGGCGGCCTGCTGCGCGATGGGAAGGCCTTTGCCTGGGGCATCCCGCCCAATGAACAACAGATAGTTCTGCGGACGGTCGGACGGCCAGTATTTCGTGTCGTCAAGAAAATGCGGGATGACGGTGTCGAAGAAGCGGTTTTTAGCGGTGAAATCGGCCTGTTGCGCATAGATGGTATGCTGATGGGCGTATGACGGAAAGACTCTGTAGGGGGCCCAGCAATGATCATAACCGACCATGGGTTCGATGACGGGAAGGCCGAAAGTGTCGATGTCGGATTGCGCGGCGCCGTAGATGGATGTGATGATTTCCGGCTTGCCGTCCAAAAGCACATTTTTCGCCAAACGATTGGTAAGACGTTTGTTGTAGATCTGATGCCATTTGTTGCGGTAGCTCCATTTGCCGGTGGGCTTGCCACAATCTACGAATGTTCCGCCAGGCGGTAGCTTCGAGCCTGCGCAACCGTAATATATATATGGTATGCCAAGTTGCGACAGCATGAGGCAGAAGTTGTGGCAGTTGAGAACTTGCGCGTCTCCAGGCGCGTTTTCGATGTCAACAGGCAGGGCCGGATGGCCGAGAACGTGGATGAGCGGCAGGGCTGATGCCGGTGGTGCGTCTGCTCTTTTTGCAAGACGATGGCCTGGACAGAGTTTCTGTGTTTCCGGCGGGACGTCCCATTCATGCGGAAACGTACGGCACTGCCATGGACGAGCCGCGTAGATTTTGCAGCGGTTATGGTCGTCCAGAAAGACGCAGGCTCCGTCGTCGCGATCTGTAAATACCAGCGAACGCCTGTCTTCTGACAGTTTGGTGTATTTCTGGATGAACTCGTCTGACGTTATGCCGAGGAGTTTTGCGGCTGCGTCCATTTCCGCTTCCGTGGCAGTGACGAAGCCTTCCCATTTGCAGCATTGGCCGCAGCATTGGCAGGTGAAATTTTTCATGGTGATTGGGTATGTGGGGGATTTTTATGATCCCGCAGGAGCGGGACCCATCAGTGGTTTATTCGATGAGGGAGCGGAGGTCGTCCAGCGTCAGGCGGGCAGGCGCTGCATTTTCCGCCGCGCCGTCCATGACTTCATCGAAGAGCTCTTTCTTCCGTTCGATGAGCGTCTGGACTTTTTCCTCCACGGTGTCTTTTGCGACGAATTTGTAGGCGAATACAGGCTTGTCCTGCCCGATTCGGTGGGTGCGGTCGATGGCCTGCCGTTCAACCGCGGGATTCCACCACGGATCGAACAGGAAGACGTAATCGGCCTTTGTGAGGGTGAGGCCTGTTCCGGCGGCCTTCAGGCTGAGCAGAAATACAGACGGATTGTTATCTGCGTCAAATTCTTGCACAAGTTGTGCGCGTTTTTCGACAGGCGTTTCGCCTGTGATGACGCGATAGGGGATTTGCCGTTCATCCAGTTTCGGTGCAATCAAATCCAGCATGGATGTGAACTGGCTGAAGACGAGCGATGAATGGCCGCTGGCCTGCAAGTCCGACAGTTTTTCAAGAAGCATGTCCAGCTTGGCGGAGCCAAGCGTTGTTTCGCGTTTCGTGACAAGTTGCGGATGACAGCAGGCTTCGCGCAACCGTGTGAGCGTGCCGAGCAGGGAACCTGTTCCATGTTCTTTCAAGGCCGTTTGGCCGAAGGCAAGCTGCGCATCATAGAAGGCGCGTTGCTCATCAGTAAGTTCCACGGTGATAATTTCTTCCGTCTTCGGCGGCAATTCGGGTGCGACCAACTGCTTGTTGCGGCGGATGATCAGCGGCGAGAGCTTGCGGCTCAAGGCGGTAAGGCCGCCATTCTTCTGGATGTAGCGGCTTTGGAAATCCTCCAAACTGCCAAGGAAGCCTGGATTGAGGCGGTTCATGATGGACCACAAATCCTGCGCGGAATTTTCCAACGGTGTGCCCGTCAATGCGATGGCGTGTTTTGCGGTAAGTTTGTTGACAGCGATCGTCACTTGCGCAGACGGATTCTTGATGGCTTGCGCTTCATCCAGAATCAGAAAATCAAATTCTTGATTCTTAATGACTTCCACATCCTGACGGACAATCTGGTAATGCGTCACGAAAACTTCCGCCTTCTGATTCGCGAACTGCCGTTTCCGTTGTGCGGCGGTTCCGGAAATGGCGGCGATGGATAATGACGGGCAGAACCGTTGAGCTTGCGACAGCCAGACCGCCACGACAGAAGCGGGGCAGACGACCAATGATTTGAACGGCTGGCCGCGGCGTTTAGCATCGTCGCGGCAGGCCTCCAGAACGGCGAGAACTTGAAGCGTCTTGCCGAGACCCATGTCATCCGCCAGAATGGCTCCTGCGCCGCATGCGGCGCGGTCTAGCAGAAACTCCGCGCCTTCCTTCTGATAATGGCGGAGAAGATTGTCAAGATGTTCCGGCAGAGGCGGTAGCGACAGTGGCGGCTGCTCCGACAGCCGCCGCGCAAACTCCTGTGATTCCGGCGGAATTTCCGTATGGAATGCTTCCGTGAGCTTTTTGACAGCTTCGCCCGCATGGGCCGTCAGTAATGTCGCATCCACGAAATTAGCGAGGCCGATTTCTCGTAGTTTGTCCAATGCCTGACGGGCTTGCTCCTGATCAATGGCTAGCCATTTGCCGTCGGATGATTTGAAGAATGGCCGTTTGGCGGCGGCGCAGAGCTTCAGATCTTCCGTGGAGCATTCCGTGCCATCGCCGAAAGACCACGTGCAATTGACGGCGGTGAACGCCGTGTTGCGAGGCTTGGCGTCCAGATGGAGCGTCAATGGCTTGCTCGGCGGATCAAGGAATCCCACAAGTTCTTTTGAAGCAACTTTTTGTAACTTTGATGGCAGGGCATCCCAAAACTTTTTGATATGTTCGGCGTTCTGCGGTGTTTCATAGAGGATTGCCGCACCGTCACGGATGAAGACGGCGGGCGGCAGCTGATGAATCGCTTCGCGGACGGCATCGACGCCCGTGACTTTGCCAAGGCGGATTTCGGTCGTGCCGTATTGATGTTTGACGGTGGATTGGACGGGCGAATGGCCTTCCAGATCGATCGGCTTGCCGTCCAATTCCGCTTCAATAACGAAATAACCGCCTTGTACGGAAAACTTTACGATGACAGGACGGTCTTTGTCCGAAAGGACGATGACGTTTTTGCCAGTGACGAGTTCGAGATGGCCTTCCAATAGTTTCGGCAGCTCCGTGGCAATATCTTCGCGGCGGATTCTGACGGTTCCTTTCCAGAACGGCGCCATATCGAACGGCGGCTTGAAAGCCTTTAGGGCGGCACGGATATCTTCCTTGTCTGGAGCATCTTGGATATGTCTGGCGATTTCCAGAAGGGTTTTCTTTGAACCATCTTGGAAGACATAGCGGAAAATGACGTTGATGAATTCGTGGTCGTTGACGAGCTCGATGGAGATGCGGACGGGCCGCGTCATACCGCTCTGATGATAGGGCTTCTGCGATTCGCGTTCAATAAAGCGGTTGGGTTGTTCGACCCAATGGTCCAGCCATTGGGAGAACGCCTCACGTTTTAGTGTGAAAAAATGCGATTGGAAGGGGAGCATACGGGCATTCTGCATGGCGCGGAGCTTTGGAGAGCACCAGCTGATGAAATCCTTATCGTCCTGCGACCAATCATAACGTGGTTCGGAACGGCGGATATCGGCAGCGAGATTGAAGAACTGCTGCATCGTCAGCAATTCACGCATATCGTTGATTTTCTGATAGAAACGAATGGTGATGGCACTAGGCGTCGCTTTCAGATCGATTTCCGCTTCAATTTTGGCGACAGGTTTTGTGATGGCAGGCGTCTGTTTTCCTGTTGGCGTGGCGATGGGCAGGACAGGTTGATTGAAGGAAGATGGCGTGAAAAATGATTCGCGTGCCGTAGGAAAGGAGACAGGCCGCGGCTTGTTGTCATCAATGGCGGGGCGTTGCGGTTGCTGTTGCGGCGGAACGTCTTGCGATGGTGCGGCTTGCTGTTTGGAAATGGTCGGTTTTCCATTGGAATCTGTCCAGCCTTCCCGCAGGAAGGCGACTTGCACGAGCATGCAGGAGATGTAGTCATGGATGCAATGGACGCCCGGCGCTTTGCATGTGCAGGAGCGCATCCACTTGCCGTTGACGAGCGTCCATGTGTTGACGTTATTGGCGATGCGTGCACGCATCATCGTATCTGTCCATTGGAGAGATACATCCGTTGTTCCGAGATTGCTCAATATGCGGTTGGCTATGTTGCGGAGGGTCGCGGGAAAAATATCCGGCAACTGCGAGCGTTTTGGCCAGACATCAAGCCATGCTGGAGGTTCATTAGGATGTGCTATGTCATTGAGCATTAATTATTTGAGGGACGAAAGGGACGAAAGGGACATTGCTTATTTGGCAATGAATTTGTTTACAGGAATTATCGTGGTAAGCCAGCCGAGAAAGCGATGCAGGCCGCGGCAGAGGGCTTGGATGTGGAAGATTCTGTCCAGCAGGCTTTTCTTCAAGACAATGGCTTTTACGGGGCAGAACTCATGGCAGCAGTAGCAGCGGATGCAGGTTTTGGAGTTGAGTTCCTTGCCGGCTGGATTCAACGGCATAATGGCAGGTGGGCTGACAGGGCAACCGTTATGGCAACGCAGGCATTTGATGCATTTTTCCTTTATAATGGACGGGCTTGGAACGATTTGCGAACGAAGCCATTTGAGGGCGGGCTTGGGCAACGGAATGATGCGCATGATGTTGGCTGGAGCCCTAATCAGTTCGAAATCAGGGATTTTCAACTGTTCAACCATCGCTCCACGCACATCGATGTCTTCCAATCGCGTCGCGCCGAATTCGGCCCGACGCGCTGCCATGAGAATCGGTATCTCCTCCGGCGTGAGACCGATGATGGCGGAAGCGACGGTATCAACGGCGGCCAGATCCGCTCCTGCGATGATGGCACCGATTTTTCGCGGCGTGCCGCTGTTCGGGCCGGGCCCCTCCATGCCGATGACGGCATCGACGACGGCGAGAGCAGGGGAGGCCGTTCGGTTGATATCGACAATCAGATCCGCTAGACGGTCGCGGTTCTGGAAACGAAAATGGAACTGAGCTTTCGCCATGCCTGGAATAAGGCCGTATTGATTTTTAAGTGCGCAGGTGAAAGCCATTTGCGAATGCGTTTTTAATTTTGGAATCGTGATGAGAACGTCATTTTCCGCCAAATGATCCGTCAGATCTAAATGCTTGAGAATACGATTGTTGTTGTTCTCATACGTTTTCGTTTCAACGAAATCGACCAGTTGGGCTTGTGTTTCTTCTGCGACTTTCACAAGACCGGCCAGTCTGGAAACGGATGTGGCGGTTCCAACGCCCGGCCCGTCGCCGAAACTGACGGAGCCGGCTTGTGCCTCCTGCGCCTCTTCGATGACAGCTTTCAGAATGGCCGGATGTGTCGTCACGGCCAGTTCAGGCTTGGCGGGAGCAACGAGATTTGGCTTCAACAAGACACGTTGGCCAGGCTTGACGAAGGCCGCCATGCCACCGAGCGGCGCCAAGGCGGCCTTTACAGCGGAACGGACTGCGGCCGCGTCGTCATAGCTGTCCAAAAGGGCGATGCTGACAATCGGTTTGGCTGTCATAGTCATCCGTCCTCTGTGTTATTAGACCTTGCCGGACTGGCACTTCTGTCGTTTGTCCATGATGTCGAGAGGACGTTTCAGAATGAAAAGAATAATGGTCGCGGCAATATAGCAAACCAGAAATACAATTGCGAAGCTCCAGTAGAGCGGTGGGAAGGTTTGCGTGAGGGAAGGGGGCAGTTTGCTTTCGACCCATGGCGTCAACGGCGGCGCGAAATATCGCGCTCCGAAGCTGCCGGCGGCCAGACAAGCTGTCATCACGATGATGCGGAAAAGCTGTTTGGCAATCCGCATGAGAAACGCGACAACGATGACGCCGCCCAATGCGAACAGCAACGCCTTCCACCAGTCTTTCCGCCAGTCGAATTCGCCTTCATGGAAATTGAGGGCTTCAAGCGACGTCGCCAGTTTGTTTTCTGATGGTGTGGGCGACGTTTCGGCGGCATCGGCCTGTGGTTGTGCAACAGGCTGTTCCGTGGTGGCAGGCGTTTGTTCCGATGCGTTTTCGCTGTTAGGAGGCGTCTGCTGGACGCCGCCCGTCTGTTCATGGAGCGGCGGCGGATCAGGCAGCTTCGGCAGTTTCAGCTTTTCCAAAAAGCCTTGTCCGTAACCTTTGAACTCCGCCATGGCGATAGCCAGGCACAGCAACAGGATGAAGCTGCAAGCCTTGCGCATGGCGTGCCTTTTCAGGATGAAGAACAAAAGCGAAAACGGTGTGAATGACATTATTTGGAGTTGAAACGTTGGAGACAAGGAGGTTATGCTTCGGCTTTGCCGTCATCAGCCTTTTCAGCAGGCTGTTCAGTTGGTTTGGGCTGTCCCATGGCCGCGTCTTCCGCCTGATGCTCCTTGTCCATCTTGCCGAGATAGTGCGGCAGTTCGAGGCCGACCATTTTGGCGACTTCGTGGAGCGGGGGGAGGCTTTGGACGATGCCGCTGAGAAAGTTGGCGGTTGAGGACTTGCCGCCGTTTCCCGCACCGTCCCAGACCATGACTTTGTCGATCTTGATATGCTTGATGGCTTCGGTCTGCATGGCGACGATGTCCTGCAGTTTTTCGATGATGAGCATCTGGGCGGCGGCGTTGGCGTTGCCTGCGCAGGATTCGTAGATTTTCTGGAAGCCTTGTCCTTTGGCCTGCAAGAGTTCGAAGTTACCTTTGGCTTCGGCTTGCAGTTTGGCGAAGATGGCGTCCGCCTGACCTTGCGCTTCGAGGCGGACCTTTTCAGCCTGTGCCTTGGCGGCGATTTCAATCTGTTGCTTCTGGATTTCAGCGGGAACGATGATTTCCGCATGCTGGCGTTCTGCTTCCATGATGGCGCGGGCCTTCTGGGCTTCCGCTTCGGCGTCGAACTGGGCCTGTTGGACACGGGCTTGCGCGATCTGCTTGGCGGCTTCCGTCCTGCGGTATGCTTCGGCTTCCGCTTCATAACGTTCGGCGTTGGATTTGGCGATTTCGATGGCGGCCTGGTTTTCGCCCTGTGTCGCAGTGGCGTCCGCCTGCTTGATGGCGATACGACGTGTGCGGTTGGCTTCGGCTTCGCCGGCGGCCGCCTTGGCGTCCGCTTCCGTGACGGCGACGCGGCGTTCGCGATCCGCTTCCGCTTCACCGGCTGCGGCTTCGGCTTCCGCTTTGGAGACGGCGATGCGTTCCGCTTTCTGCGCTTCGGCGGCACCGATGCTACCTTTGCGGGTTTCTTCCGCGACGTCGATCTTCGCCTTGTTGATGGCGCCGGCGGCGGCGCGTTTACCGATAGCGACGATGTATCCGGATTCATCCGTAATATCCGTGATATTAACATTCAAGAGGACAAGACCGATTTTCTTCAATTCTTCTGCGACGTTTGCTTCAACGGCGCGGAGAAATGTTTCGCGGTCCGCATTGATCTCTTCAATCATCATGGATGCGATAACGAGACGCAACTGACCGAAGATGATATCTTTAGCAAGTTCGGAGATAGCTTCGGGACTCTGTCCGAACAGACGTTCGGCGGCGTTGCCCATGATTTCAGGCTCCGTGGAGACACCGACCGTGAAGACGGAGGGGACGTTGATTCGGATGTTCTGTTTGCACAGCGCGTTATCCAAATTGACGGTGATCTGCAACGGCCTCAAGGAGATGAAGCCGTAGTCCTGGAAGATCGGCCACACGAATTTGGCACCGCCGTGGATGCATTTGGATGCCTCATGGCCGCCTGTCTTACCGTAGATGACCATGATTTTGTCCGACGGGCATTTGCGGTAGCATTTGACGAGCGAGAGGAAGACGGCGAGAACGACAATTGCGGCGAAGAAGCCAAGAAAGATGATGTTGGGGGTGGGCATGTTTTTTTCTCCTTTATCGTGGTTGTCGTTAGACTGCTTTGACGAGATATGTGTTGTTGCCGATGGACTGGACGATGGTGATGGTCTTGCCCGTCGGGATCGGTTCGTCCGAAATGGCGTCGATTTCACGCGTGCACGCTTCAAGCTTGACGGTAGCCTTTCCGCCTGGTTCGCGGTTGCCTGGAATAGACAGATAAACGGAACCATTTTTGCCGATGAAGTCCTTCGGCGTGATGTTGCCCGACTGCTGCATCTTGAGCAACAATGCAATCAGAACGGAGATGATGACCATCATGACAATACCGCTGAGAAGCGCGATGGCGAAACCGCCCCAACCTAAATGCTTGAAGCAGAGGCCGCCCCAACCGTAGAAGGCGACAAAAGCCATGATGCTCTTCAGGGAGAAGAAGTTGACGTGCATGACATCCGCCGCCTGCGACGCATCCACATGGTCGATGTCCGATGCATCCTGTGCGTCCATGTCGTCCGGAATTCCGTCACCGTCCGCGTCTTCGCCGCCGTGGCCGAAACCGATGAGCGTCAATATGAATTGGATGGCGAAAATGGTCGTTCCGAAGATGGCGCAGAACAAGTAAGT
Source organism: Victivallales bacterium (assembly GCA_017554445.1). GTDB lineage: Bacteria > Verrucomicrobiota > Lentisphaeria > Oligosphaerales > Oligosphaeraceae > UBA1407. Next base: position 1,411 of record JAFZIJ010000111.1, on the reverse strand, counting down.
GTTTTCAAAGAGTTTGTAGATGTTGTCCATAGATGCCTCCTTGTTTGACACGCCTGCACACGGTTCGGATGCCGCGTCCGCCCGCCGCATGGCTTGTTCATACTACAAACCAATATACAACTTGGAAACGATTTTCCAAATACCTTTTATAAATTAGAGGCGTGTTTAGGCGTTTTCAAGCGATGGCGACGGTGAAAAATCGGTTTCGTCAAGCCGTTTTTCGTCTTCCAGCATGGAAAGGCGTTCGACCATGGTGATGATGATGGTGAAGGCGATGAAGGCGGAGCCGCCCGTACCGAGCAGCGGCATGGAAAGGCCTGTGATCGGCAGGAGGCCGAGATTGACACCGATGTGGATGAAAGCCTGTGTTGTAACCATCGAACCTGCCGCCAGATAGATGACGCGGTTGGCCATGGATGTTGTCCGATGGGCTAATGCGGCGCAATGGAGGAACCATGCCAAATAGATGAAAATGAAGGGGATGGAACCGATGACGCCAAGTAGTTCTACGGTCGCGGCGAAGAAGGAGTCGCTGTAGGAGAGTGGAGGATTCACGGAACCTGTGCACGGCCAGAAGCCGCTCCCGAACCATCCGCCTTTGATGATGCTTTCCTGTAGTTTGTAGTTATGGAAAGCTGTTTTGATGTCAGGCCGAAGGAGCAGGGCGTCTTGATACATGGCAAGCCGCCGCATGGCGTGTGGAAATCTGTGGATGACTGTGATGGCGCCGCCGAGCATGGCGATAAGAATGCCTGCCATGGGATAGGTGAAACGGATGCAGCTTGCGAATACGATAAGCAACGTGATGGCAAAAACGCATGCCGTGCCCAAATCCGGTTGCAAGACGATGGGGCAGATGAAAATGCCGCCTAACAACAGAATCGCATAGGGGCGGAGATGTGCAACTATTTTCCCCTTAGGTAATTGCATAGTGAATGCGTATGCCAGCAAAAGGATGAAGGCAGGTTTCGCAAATTCGGACGGTTGGATGCTCAGTCCCATGAAACGAAACCATGAAACAGCTCCATTTACTTCCTTCCCAAGAAGAAACAGCAATAGCAACGCTAGCCAGACCGCCGGAATGTAGAACAACGGAAGTCTTTTGAACGCGCCTTCCGGCATCCGCATGCCAATGAAGGCGATGAACAGCGAAATTGTGCTGAAGATGGCCATCTGCTTGATGCAGGCTGTCGTTCCGGGCAGTCCGTTGGCAAAGCTGGACACAAGAAAGATGCCCGTCATGAAGAGGACGAGAAGCGTCAGTAGAAGCCTAAACATCCTATTGCGTCTGAATGAGTTGGATATATGGTTAGAAGACATATTTTAGTGATTAGTGGCTAGTGGCTAGTGGCTAGTGGCTAGTGGCTAGTGGCTAGTGGCTAGTGGCTAGTGGCTAGTGGCTAGTGGCTAG
>JAFZIJ010000110.1 GCA_017554445.1 Victivallales bacterium | reverse complement strand
TTCTGCCTCCCGGGTCTTGCTTAAACCATATTTCTCATGAAGTTCGTCCAGCCTTCATGGAATGGCCCTCCTTCAATCATCTGCCATGACAGGCAATCTTTGCTGAAGTTTATTCCGCAAAACCTCCAACTGATTTGCGTCGATTCTCAACAACTTCATAATCCTTTTGTCACTGAAATGAGAAGCCTCCAATTCTTCAAGCAATTCAAGTTTCTCTTTTTCAATACCCTTTTCAATACCTTTTTCTACCAAATACTGTGAATAATTGCACATGTCTTCTGCCTCCCGGGTCTTGCTTAAACCATATTTCTCATGAAGTTCGTCCAGCCGTTCCAACGGGCTGGCGATGTTCGTCAACAAAAGCTGCAGATAATGGATTGTGTCGTTCACGGGCTTCGTCGGGTCACCGTTGAACCGAACGATGTAGCCTTCGAGCAGTTCATAGTCCTCCTTCTTGGCGTCCATGTTACCTTCGCCAAAAACCCGCTCTCCCGCAAGGAAGAAGTGATCGATGGACGGTGACTTGCCCTCCTCCAGCTCTGGACAGAACCACAGCGAATAGCATTTACAGATATCTCCGTAATCACTCCCCGTGAATGTGACGCCACGTTGTCTGGATATCGTACGGCATAGATAATATACCATACGTGACTCAATTGGATAGCCGGGCGAATCATTTTTCTGCACTTCGATGTCGATGACCACACCAATCGACCGATCAGGACGGTTTGGGGCGGGTAACAGCAGAACGACATCGAACACTGTCGTCCTCTCAGCCAACTGCCTATCCTCCACATTGTCAGTCTTGACACTTTCAGGCGGCACCTCCCCTGGATGGACAGGAATTTTGCGGATCTCCATCTTCGCGTTTGGAAGGTATTCTGTCATAACCTCCTGAATACTAATCATTTTGTATTCATTGATAAAATGCACCACCAGCCAAGCTAAAACTTCCCGATTGCTGAAGATTTTCTTGATAAGAGGATCCCCGCTGGGGTCATCCTGTCCCGCAAGGAGATTCTGTCCCAAGGCGCTGAATTGTTGTTTTGTGTTTTCTTCCATAGCCGTTTCCCTGTAGTCTCATCATTTTCCCCCCTCTCCAATCTTGTCATCATTACAACATAGCACGGCAATGCTGGAAGTCAATAGATACCATATAAAATATTTTTTTTAATATATATTATGACTTTCAATGATTTTCTATGATTCCTTATGACTTTAGACAAACAAACAGGTATGTATCATTATGTTATGCATTTTTCCGTTCTTATGACTCTGTCCGCATTCAGTTAACCCTGCCTGCATACAGACAAAAAAAAAGCAGCCTGATGGATAACCATCAGGCTGCTGTCGATTTTCAACGGATAAGTACTAGATCATTCGGTCGTCAAATCATATTTGCCATAACGCAGGGGGCCGCCAAATTTGGTCGAACCATCTGCATTGCATCTGACTTGAAGGCCATGCCATTCAACGGAATCGACGTGACCGTCGATGTAGGCGATGTTACGATTCTGGCCATGCAGGCTCACATTGGAATAATCGCCGGCGGAATATGAACCGACGCCCGCGCGTCCGTATGATTTAATGTAGCCGCTGGCATCAATGGCATCATCGCAATAACCACCACTCTGCCAATAATAGGAGCAACCGAACATGACGCTTTGAGTCGGTTTGCGGATGTTCGTGCTTTTTAATTTACGGACATGAAGCTCATAGTTGAAACCATAGGTTGGATAGATGCTGGGATGTTCCTTCTTGTCCAAAACGGTCGTTCCATTGACGAAATAACCGTAATTATGCACACCTTTATGGCTTCCGCTCGCCATGTTGGATTCATAGCTGGCATTTTCAAAAGTCGTGCAACGGAAGATTTTTTCTTCACCGCTGTTTTCATAAACAGCGTGCATCCAGATTTTCGCATACGTACCTCCGTCGTTGAGATTATTCGATGACGTATGCCATTCAGGGAAAGCATTTTTGCTATTAGTCAAATACATGAGCATGGCCATGTTAATCTGTTTCAGATTGGACGTGCAGGAGATGGCTTCGGCCTTTTCACGGGCCTTGCCAAGAGCCGGCAACAACATGGCGGCCAGAATTGCGATGATGGCGATGACCACCAGCAATTCAATCAACGTAAATTGTTTTTTCTTCATGGTTGTTTCTCCTTGAATGAAAGATTAGCTTTTGGGGAAAATCCACTTATAGATATTAAGTATCATCCAAAATATATTATCAAACCACAAGACTAAATAAACCAACCTTCTATTGACGATACTTCAAATCAAAAAGTCCCTTGGCAGATAAAAAACAACAGCCTGAACAATTTTCTCTCAGGCTGTTGTCAAACTAATGTATTGGAAAATAATTAATCTTCCGTCAAATCCTTGTAGCTATAACGCATGGAACCGCCATAGTTCTTATAGTCAGAACTACTATCTTTCTTACCATATCTCACTCTGCAGGCATGCCAGTCAAGCGTATCGACGTGACCGTCAAGGTAGGCGACGTTACGGTTCTGGCCATGCAAGTTCATATTTGAATACTCGCCATTGGTGTAGCTACCGGCACCGGCCCGGCAGATGTTCCTAGCAAATCCCTGAGGGTCGATTGCACTGCCTTCATAGCATTCACCACCATTGTTATAATAATAGCTGTCAGAGAAGAAGACACCCTGGGACGGCTTGCGGACATTGGACACCTTCATCCCTTTGTGACGATGAAGCGTCCAATTGTGGCCGTAGGTCGGATAAATGGGACTATGCGTTTTGTTGTCATTTATCGTTGTACCATTGACGAAATATCCAAGATCGCCTACGCCTTTAGACCCCACGGTGCCTTTTTCGTATGACGGGCAGAGTAAGAGTTTTTCTTCACCGGTGTTTTCATAGACGGCGTGGAACCAGATTTTTGTATAACCGATTGTATCAGAATTATTAAGATTATTAGCTGTAGCAAAATAATTGAAAGCATTCTTGTTGGCGGTCAGATACATGGTCATGGCCATGGCGATCTGTTTCAGATTGGATGTGCAGGAGATACCTTCGGCCTTTTCACGGGCTTTGCCGAGGGCGGGCAGCAGCATGGCGGCCAGAATGGCGATGATGGCGATAACCACCAAGAGTTCGATCAATGTGAATTGTTTCTTCTTCATTGTCCTTTCCTCCTAAAGAAGGGATTTGTTTGGGTTTTTTATTGGAATTAACGGAAACTTAATGTCGCGATTGATAATTTAAATCTCCTTTTTGATTATGCAATGGAAAAAAACAAAAAAAATATGGATTTTTCTGTATTTTCCCATAAAATATTTGATTTTTTTTGCGTTTCATGTCTATTGTCTTTTTGCACTCCAGTCAGGAGGCGTCTAAAATGGACCATCTATATTATATAAGGTAAAGAAAAATGGGCAGACATCTACTATCGACACTGGTTTTGAGCTCCTGCATCGCCATGGGACAGGCGGCGAAGGATGTGATTCTGGATACGGATATCGTCGGCGACATCGACGACACATGGGCCCTTGGTATGCTCGTGAATTCGCCCGAACTGAATCTGAAACTGGTCAGCACGGCGACGGGCAACCCGCTGCTGCGGGCGAAATGCGTCGCGAAGATGCTGACGCGACTCGGGCGGACGGACGTGCCAATCGCCATCGGCCTGTACAGTGCCGTCAACGCCGTCAGCAACAAGCAGTTGGGCTGGGCGGCTGATTATGATTTGACGATGTATCCGGGCCCTGTGTATTTTGACGGCGTTGATGCGATCATCTCCGCGTTGGAGGAATCGGACGAGCCGACGTTGATTACGATCGGTCCGTTGGCGAACATTCAGCAGGTCTGTTTGCGGCGGCCGGATCTCTGTGCGAAGACGCACCTTGTGTCGATGGCGGGTTCCGTTTACAAGGGCTACGCGCATGACCAGACGAACGGCCCCGTGGCGGAATGGAACGTCAAATGCCAAGTTCCGGAAGCGCAGACGGTATTCCGCGCGAACTGGAAATCGATTACAATCACGCCGCTGGACACGTGCGGTTTCGTCCGTCTGAAAGGCGAACGTTATCAGCGGATGAAGGATTCGCAATCGCCTGTCGCAAAGATGATTGTGGAAAATTACCGCCATTGGCTCGGCAAGCCGGACCAGACGGACGAGACGGAAAGCTCCGTGCTGTTCGACACGGTGGCCGTCTATCTGGCCTACACGCATGACAATCTCGTCATGAAGACCGTCAACATCGAAATTGATGACGGCGGTGTCATGCGGCTGGATACGCCGAAAGGCAAGCCCATACAGGCGGCGGTGGACTGGGTGGATCTGGACGCCTATGAAGAATATTTGGTGAAAAGGCTTACAAAATAAGGGAGGGTCCCGCTCCTGCGGGACCGGTTCCGTAGAAGCGGGACCCTCCCAGTTTCTTCCAGAATATCCAGAACTTCCAGAACTTCCAGTATCATGCTTTTAGGTCTTATTCTCACGATGGCGACAGGTCTCCTGTGGTGCGGCATCGGTTCGTTGCTCACGGCGGCGCGACGTGGCGGCTGCCGCGTCGATCATTTCTATCTTGTCGCGGCGCTTGGGGCGTTGATCGTAATCGTTCCATACCAACTCATTACGGGGACGCTCATTCCAGCGGAATGGTCTTGGCCGATCGCGTGGTGCATCATTTTGAACGCACTGTTCAACGTCGTGGCGAATTATTTCGGCATGTTGACGCTTGGGAAAGGCAACGCGGCCGTGTATTTCGGGCTGTGCCGCATGGGTTTCGCGGTCTCGTTTGTCTGGGCCGTCCTGGTCTGGGGGGAGAAGGCGACGTTGATCAATGTCATGGGCATCATCTGTCTGGTCGCAGCCGTCTTCCTGACGGCCAAAGGCGGGAAAGATACGAGCGAAATCGACAGTAAATACAACCACAAGTGCCTGGTATGGTGCATCATAGCTTTACTGGTCGGCGGCATGGCCCAATTGTGTCTTATGAAGGCCAACAAGCTTCACGGAACCGATCTGCCGTTTCTTACGAAAGCCGAGCTGCTGCTACTGACATATACGATTTGCTTCGGCATCAGCGCATTGATTTTCCGCGCCAAGGAGAAGCCGAACATGGCGGTTTTGCTGAAGACGGGGCTGTCGTGGTCGGTTGTCGCCGTCGCATCCTACGGCTGTCTTTTTGCGGCGTTGCATCGCATGGGTGAAATCGGTCGTTTGAGCATCATGTTTCCCATTGCGTGTTCGACACAGATTCTTTCCTTCTGCGTCGTGACGCCGCTTGTGTTCCACGAGCGGTTTACGCACCGTCAGATTGCGGCGGTCGCGCTGATTATCATTGGAATTTTTGCAGTTGAACTGTAACCAATGCTTAATGATTAATGATTAATGATTAATGCTTAATGATTGATTTATAAGATAAAACAATATCATAAGGCCGCGAAGCGGCAAAACAAAAAGTAAGCGAAGCGCTAAATACCTGCCTTATAACAATTACTCATTAATCATTACTCATTAATCATTATTAAAGCGCTTCCGCTTGCGCAATGAAAGCGTCCTGCATGGATTTGGATAGATCGACGAATTTCGTGTTCCATCCGCAGACGCGGACTTGGAGGTTGGCGTACTTTTCAGGATTGGTCTGCGCATTCCGCAACGTGTTGGCGTCGAATATGTTGAAATGGCAATAGAAACCGCCGGCGTCGAAGAATGTGCGGATGAGCCCCATGATGACGTCCGCGCCATCGCGGCCTTGCAGGGCGGATGGATGCAACGCGATGTCGAGAACGGAGCCGTCCGGAAATTCCGTATGGTCGAATTTGGCGGCGGAGGCGATGAGTGCGGTGACGCCGTTGCGGTCGGCGGCGATTGTGGCGCCGAGATTTTTGGAGATGAGATCAAAATCTTTACGTCCGTCCGGAGTCGCTTTTGTTTGTTTTCCAAAGGTATGCGTATAATCAATGGACCAGCAGCCCATCTGGAAATGGCCGCCACGCGTGTTGGGCGTGTTGTTGATGATCCGCGCGGCAGTCATGGCGAGATCGACGCCGATTTCATCCGCCGCCGAAAGGTTGTTGCCCCACTTCGGAGCGCGTTTGCGGGCGATTTCGCGCAGATGTTCATGGCCTTCCCAATTGGCGGCGATAATGGCGCGAAGTTCCGCCCATGTGCACAGATGTTCTTGGAACACAAGATATTGGATGGCCGCCATGGAATCTGCCAATGTGCCGATTCCCGCACACATCACGCCGCTGGTGCTGTATTTTGTGCCGCTGTTGGAGACGTCGCGACCTTTTTCAATGCATGAATCCATCGTGCCGGAAAGGACGGGAGCCGGATTGACGGTCGGCCAGGCGGTCTCCCAAATTCTTGCACGCTCCAATGTTTCATCCAGCGTCTCCTTCATGAGACGTTTCGTAAAATCGACAACCGTCTGGTAATCAGGAGCTTCCTCCAATTCCGCCATGACGTATTCAGGCAGTTTGGCAAGATTGTAGGTGGCGGACATCGTGCAACTAAGCTCTTTTCCCATGATGGCGGGTTCGTAACAGCCGATGGGCACGAAATCGATGACGTCTTCCGGCGATTTTCCATGCTTGACGAACATTGGATAGGCGATGTCATCATTGGCGAAAACGATGGCGTTGGAACCGTTTTTAACGCATTCGGCGGCCTGTCGTAAGATATTGGGCGGTGTGTTCTTATGGATGCGGAACGACAATTTCGGATCAATGTCGCCGCGTTCGGCAAACGCCTCAAAAGCGAGTTCGGTCAATTCGTTGCAGAGGTCGCTTCCGTCTGGACGGCGGCCGCCGAAACAGATGTTGTTACCCGCGCCAAAATGCTGCGAATAGAATTTGTCGAAGAAGAATTTGATGAGCTCCTTCGCCTGGTCACGCGTGAGGCGACCAGTGGCTATGTCGTTGCGGTAGAAGTCAATGTAAAGTTGATCGAACGTCCCCTGCGAACGGACGTATTCGCCTTCGATCTCCTGCATCTGGTTGTAGATGAAAGAGAGCTGGAGGGCTTCGTGGAAGGTGGCGGGCGGATTGTCGATGAGACGGCGGAGGCTGTCCGTCGTACGGATGGAATGGACGCGTTCCGATTCGTCTGCCAAACGAATCATGTAGGAGCGAATGGCTTTATAGGCGATGACAACGGCTGTATAGAAGTCCTTTGCTTCCTGGTCTTTAGCGGTTTTCAACGCATCCTCCGCGCGTTTCATCAGTCCGGAGATGCCGTACTTCAAAATGTTCTTCCAGCTGGGCGTCGTATGGCTTAAATCCAGATTCGGGAAGCCGATGGGATTGGTTGCGCGAGCAGATGGCGGCACGCGTTTGCGGCCTTCCTCGCCATGCCATTTCGATTGGTATTTCCACATGATTCGGCCAGTCGCGATATGGTCGGCAAACCAGTCGAACGGATCGACGCGGAGCTGTCCATTCTCCAGAAGAATCTTGAACATGTTGGCGCGCAGGATGATGCGCGGTTCGTCCTGTTCATGGGCGGCGACATAGTCCGCCACGAGTTTTTCCAGTTCGGGAATGTCCAGACCCGTGTCCGGATTGAAGCCTTCTGGCTTGCATTGGGCCATCAGCAACGGGCGAACAGTGTCGTATGTGTTCCAGAGATCCATTTTTAATGCTGAATGCTGAATGCTGAATGCTTAATGATTTACCGTTTGATGAGGAAGTTGAAGAGAGGCGATTCGATGCCGGCCCGGATAAGCATGACGATGATCGTGACGGCGATTCCCGCCATGCAGACGCCCGCGATGTTCGCAATGGCGAACTGCCGTTTTTTCATGCCGAGCGCGAACGCTCCTGCGGCTCCCGTGTAGGCTCCTGTGCCCGGCAACGGGATGCCGATGAACAACGCAAGGCCCCATGTCCCGTATTTTTCAATCTGCGGCTTCAGTTTGCGCTGTGCGCGTTCGAGATATTTTTCGAACAGGACGTCTATCCAATGAACTTTGCGGCAGAGGTTTGCACAAGGTGTGATTAGCGTGAAAACAAGCCAGCCGATGATGACGTTGGAAATCACACACGTCATGACGGTGAGCCAAAGCGGCAGAACGTCGTCGTATTTGAACGCGCCTACGGGAATGGACGCGCGAAGTTCGAGGCCCGGTATGAACGTGAAGGCAATAAGAATCAGAATAGCGTTTAACATACGGTCATGAAACAGCCGCCGGACGAGCGGACATTTTTCTAAGTCTTTTGAATGCTTTGATTTGAGTTTTGTATTCACCGACAAGACGGCGCTTCGCCTCCACCCCCATGAGAAGCGTGCCCAGCCCGAGCATGCCCCACGATACAGCATAGCACACGCCGCCCGCCACCAACCATCCCCTGCGGGAAGTAGCGGACGCCAACGCCGTGCAAATGGCAATACCACCGTATCCAACAAACCAGTTCAGCCCGAACAGCCATATCCCCAACTTGTACCAGAAGGAACCACCGCTACACGCTCTTTTGGCGAAACGGACGAAAAAACAGGCGTAGGATGGCTTTCGGTGCATGATTGCGGATGGCGGAACAGGTTGACACATGATGGAATACCTTATTAATATCCATCCCAAGTGGAAGGTTTTCAATGTTTTTAGAAGATTTTCCGCTGGAATGGACTACAACGCCATACCCGTCAATAGAAAAGTCATGATGACTTTCTATGACTTATTATGACTTATTATGATTCTTTATGATTATTCATAAATTTGTCAAATTTAGCTTGTATTTATCCTTTCTATGGGCATATTATGGGAAACACCGTCATTTTTACCACGAATATTTATTTGATATTAGGCGAGAGAAAGACTAGAAAAGGAGTGCAAGTATGGAAAAAGGAAAAGGAAAACAAAAGAAAAAGAAACAGCCATTAATAGCGGTCACAGTTGGTCATCCCAAGAACGATGACGATGAGAAAAAAGGCGAGAAGCGGGTTGCCCGTGGCCGTCTCGGCTATGAAGAACGCCAGATGATGTTGGCGATCACGGGGCCGCAGAAGCCGTTGAATTATCCGACGCATCTCTTGGCGATGTCGGACGGAACGTTCACGAAGGAGTATGAGATTCCAGAGGAAGACCGCGAAGAGGTCTTCCAGAAGCTGTATTTGTTTGATACTCCACCGTCGATGGACACGCCCATGCTGGACATCCATGAAGGCAAGAGGTTCAAAGTCAAGGAGTTCCGTGTCATCCGAGAAGACGGAGGAAACTTCATCGTGTCTCCGTATTATCCGGTCAGCGGCGGGACCCTTTTGGACTGGGCGGAAAGCGGCGCCGTGAAGGATGGCAGCGACGTCGTGGTAACCGCGAACCGCTTCCGTCAAAAACCGCCAATAGACACGAAAGAAGAACCACCAATGGACACCAATGGACACGAATAATGCCGAGCCGCCGTCGACCGCAACGTTGATGATTTTGATTGAAAACGATACATTGGTTGCTGAAAATCTTAATAGCCGACGGCGGCTCGGCGGATTCATGGCGCTTCGCGTAGCAGGGGAGCTATGTACAATTTATTGAAAAAGCAAAAATAATAATATTTATGAATAATAATATCAATCTTCAATATAACAATGATTTATTGTATAAGGAAGAAGTATACACTATCGTCAGTTGTGCCTTTGAAGTACTGAACACATTAGGCCATGGGCTACTAGAAAAACCATACGAAAATGCATTGTGCGTGGAGTTCATGGCGCGGCAGATTCCATATGAGCAACAGAGAAATTTCAATATTATCTATAAGAATCATAAAGTCGGAGAGTTCATTCCTGATTTGATTGCATTTGGTACAATCGTCATTGACATGAAAACCATTGACAAAATCACGGATCTTGAACGTGGGCAAATTCTTAACTATCTGAAAATCACGGGTTGTAAGGTTGGTTTGATCTTGAATTTCAAGCATCCCATACTGGAATGGACAAGACTTGTACTGTAACAATTAACACTTCACACAACTCCTTTCACAAAAAATTTTCCGCATGTCTTCATTTTTCCGCGCGAAGCGCATTCGAACCGCCGAGCCGCCGGAGGCATCTTGATGTTTGAGCATTTATGATCTATTTTTCAGATTGCATCATCAGCAACATGGCCTCCGGCGGCGAGGCATTCGTGAAAAAAATTCGTGTGCATTGGTGTTTATTCGTGGTTCAAGATTATATTTACTGTTTAGTGGTTTGAAAGATTGAAATGGAAGTAATGAACCAAAGGACAAGCGATGACTTTGTACAAACAGGCAATTCGGGACGATCGTGTGCGTGAATATCTGCCGGCCGTGCGGACCGTGCTGAGCGAAGGTTTTTCCAAGCCGGAATTTTTCATCGGGCGGCAGGCCATCCAAAGCCTGAACACGTTGACGGACGCGGATCAAGTCACCGTGAAGAAAGGCGCCTACATCCTGCTGGACTTCGGCCTGGAACTGCATGGCGGCATCCGCATCGTGACAGGCGGCGGCGGTCGCGGCAAAGTGCGCGTCCGTTTCGGCGAATCGGTCAGCGAAGCGATGCAGACGCCGAACCAAGATCATTCAATCCATGACGCGGAACTGGAAGTCCCCATGATGGGCATGATGGAATACGGCTGCACGGGCTTCCGTTTCGTGCGAATCGACATCCTGGCGGATCAGCTGAATCTCATCAATGTCATCGCCGTCGCCCTCTATCGCGATTTGGAGCGCGCGGGTTCATTTGAAAGCAGTGACCCGTTGCTTAACAAAATATGGGAAACTGGCGTTTATACCGTCCAGCTGAACATGCAGGACTACATCTACGACGGCATCAAACGGGACCGCCTCGTATGGCTTGGCGACCTGAATCCGGAAATCCGCGTGATCCTTTCCACCTTCTCGGACGTGAGTCTAATTCCGAAAAGCCTTGATTTCCTCCGCGACCACACGCCGCTGCCGCACTACATGAACGGTATCATCACGTATTCGTCATGGTGGGTCGTCAACCAATACGACTACTTCATGCATACGGGTGATCTGGAATATCTGAAGTCGCAAAAGGACTATCTGGTCGTTTTGATCCGCCATTTCAGCGAGATGGTGACAGAGGACGGCAAATTCGATACGAAAGGAAACTGGTGCTTCCTCGATTGGCCGACGAACGACAACAAAGATGTCCAGCAGGCGGGTGGTCGCGGCTTGTTCGCGATGATGTTCGAACGCGCCGCCGTCCTGTGCGACGCACTTGGCGAATACGACACGATGAAGCTCTCTCTTGAGCGTCTGGACTGGTTGAAGAAGGTCGTTCCGGATTCGCTCGGTTACAAGACAGCTGCCGCGATGCTGAAGCTCGGTGGCATCACCGACTGCTCGAAGGTCCTCACAACAGACGCGACACGCGGCGTGAGCACGTTCTTCGGCTACTACATGCTGTTGGCACAGCCGGAGGCGAGTGCCTTGAACGTCATCAGAAAGTATTGGGGCGCAATGCTTTCCCATGGCGCGACAACGTTCTGGGAAGATTTCGATCTGGATTGGATCGCGAACTCCAACCGTATCGACGAACCGCCAATTCCGGGCAAGAAAGATCTGCATGCGGATTTCGGCAAATACTGTTACATCGGCCTGCGCCACAGTTTGTGCCATGGCTGGGCGGGTGGCCCCGCCGCATGGCTGTCGGAGAAGATTCTCGGTGTGCGCGTTGTGGAGCCCGGCTGCCGGAAAATCATTGTAAAACCGAATCTTGTGGATCTGGATTTCGTTCGCGGCAGTTATCCGACGCCCTACGGCAAGATTGAAATCGAAGCCGTGAAGGGCGAGAAGCCCGTCGTGAAAGCCCCGAAGGAAATCACCTGCATCACGGAATAAATCACTGCTGAGGCCAGTCCCTTTTGCCCCTTTTGTCCCTTTAGTCCCTTAACACCAAGGAAATATATGAAGACCACCAGTTTAACGGAAACGTGGAAAATGTTGGATACGTACGGCATAGGGGCCAGCCCGACCGTGCCGATCTTCTATGAAGGCCGCGGCAACCAAGGCGCGCAGGGCCATGTCTATCCGTATCCGCTGCAGGACAAATTGACGGCAGACAAGGCGCCCCGCAAATGGAAATGCCTCGTCATGGAAAACGAATACGTCCGCTATGAAATTCTGCCGGATCTGGGCGGTCGCATCGTGCGCGCATTGGACAAGACAAACAACTATGATTTCTTCTATCGGCAGGATGTCGTGAAGCCCGCGCTGATCGGTGTGTTGGGCGCATGGATGTCCGGCGGCGTAGAGTGGAATTTCCCGCATCATCATCGGACGACGACATTTATGCCTGCCGATTATCGTATCGAACGTTGTGCGGACGGTTCCGCCATGGTGTGGATCGCGGAGACGGAGAAACGCCATCGCATGCGGTCGGAAGTCGGCCTCTGCCTCAAACCGGACACGTCTTGTCTGGAAGTGAATCTGACGTTCCGCAACGATGGCGAACTGCCGCAGTCGTTCCTCTACTGGGCGAACGCGGCCGTCCATGCGAACGAACAGTATCAAGTGATTTTCCCGCCGGATGTGTATTACGCCATCCACCACGCGAAGGATGAGGCATGCCCATGGCCGAAATTCAACGGGACGTACAAAGGCATCCATTTCGACCATGCGGATTTGAGCTGGTGGAAGGTCCATCCCGCGCCCGCATCGTTCTTCTGCGGCAAGTCGAAGGAGAATTTCTTCGGCGGCTACGATCACGGAAAGGACGCCGGCGTCGTGATTTGGGCGGATCGCCACATGGCGGAAGGAAAGAAATTCTTCCTGTGGGGCAACAATGAGACGGCGCGTGTGTGGGATCAGATTCTGACGGACGACAATGGCCCGTATCTCGAACTGATGGCGGGTTCGTATTCCGACAATCAGCCTGACTACACATGGCTGCAGCCGGGCGAAGTGAAACATTCGAAGCAGTATTTCTTCCCTGTCCACAATTTGGGCGGCTTCAACCACGCGACGCCGGAAGCGGCGGTCAACGTCCAGACTGGCAAGGATTTGCGCGTTTCCTTCATCGCCACCAAGCTGTTTGAAGACGCCAAAATTGAAATCAAAGCGGCAGACAAATGCGAGAAACTGACGGCCACACTGGCTCCCGATCAACCGTTCTCCTACACGATAGAAGGCGTTGCAGCGGAAGAGGTAACCGTGACGCTGTGGACGGCGGAAGACCGCTTGATCTTTACCTATTACCATCATAAGTATCCGGAACGCCCGATGCCGACGCTGACCGTTCCGCCGCCGAAGCCTGCGGAATTCAAAACGATTGAAGAGCTGTATCTGGCCGGACAGCGGTTGGAGCAGTTCCATAATTCGGTGATTGCGTCGGATCCGTACTATGCGGAGGCGTTGAAGCGCGATCCGAACGACTATCGTACGAACATCGCGGTTGGCGTCCGTTTGGCGAAGCGCGGCCTGTGGGCGGATGCGGAAGCGCATTTCCGCAAGGCACTTGCACGCGCGGAATACAATAACACGACGCCGCAGGACGGTGCCGCCTACTACGAATTGGGCGTCGCGCTGAAGGCGCAGGACAAGTTCGACGAAGCGGAAGATATGCTGAAGAAGGCGTTGTGGTATCCGGGCCAGGCGGCCGCTGCGGCGTTGTCGCTGGCGGAACTGCTGATGGCCTTGGACCGCAAGGCGGAAGCCGCCGCCATGCTTGAAAAAGCCCCGCAGGAAGCGGCCGCGCTACTGAAAGATATTCTGGCAGGCGTGTGGCACAACGATGGTTACAAGCATTGCGAACCCGCCAACATCGCGTTGGAAAATGCGGCGGCGGCCATCCGCGCCCATCAGTGGCAGGCGGCTCTCGCGCAGCTGGAACCGCTGAACACGTTCAATCCGCTGGTTTACTACTATCGCGGCTACTGCCAGTGGAAGCAGGGCTATGAGACGGAAGCGAAAACGACATGGAAACATGCGCATGGCTTGTCGTCCGCCTATTGCTTCCCGTTCCGCTGGGAGACCGAACAGGTCTTGAAAGCGGCATTGAAGGCCGATCCCAAAGACTTCCAGGCCAACTACTTGCTGGGTTGCCTCATGCGCTACTACGAACGAAAGGATGAGGCGTTCGCCTGCTGGGAACAGGCCGCGAAGGACGGTTCGAAGCTCGGCAACCTCTACTATTGCCTCGGCCATGAATACGACCGCGCGAAACGTCTGGACGAAGCGAAAGAAATGCTCCTCAAGGCAATCAAATTCGAACCGAACAATCCGATTTTCGTCCGCGAATACGACAAACTGATGGAGTCGCAGAACGAAAGCGCCGCCACCCGTCTTGCCTTCTTGAAGGAACGCCAGAATGTCGTCGATATGCGCGACGACGTGCTGCTGCGTGAAATCGTCCTTCTGAACCGTGAAGGCGAATACGATAAGGCGTTGGAACTCATCGGCGACCGTCGTTTCTATGTCTGGGAAGGCAATGAAGTCATCGTCCACGATGCCTACGCGGAAGCGCATCTGGAACGCGGCAAACGCGAACTGGAAAAAGGCACGGGAGCGAAGGCACGCAAGGATTTCGAAGCGGCGTTGCTGTATCCCGTCAATCTCGGCGTCGGCCGTCCCTATCGCGACGTCCGTTGCCGCATGACGCATTATCTCATCGGCAAGACATGGCAGCTCTCCAACAAGCCGAAAAAGGCGCAGGAAGAGTTCGAACTGGCCGTCGCGGATATGATCGAACCGACCGCCAATACGCGTCTCTGCCTTGCGGCGGTTCCGTATTACCAAGCACTTGCGTTGAAAGAGCTCGGCCGTGCCAAAGAGGCGAAAGCCATCTTGAAGAAGATGGAAGATGTTTGCAAGACAGTTCTGGGCGGCGCGAAGCAGGAAGACGACTTCTTCGCGAAATTCGCCCATGACAACGGCGTCGCGCCGAAACAGAAGGTCTATCTGGATATTCTGAAGCTGGTGAAAGACGCCTTGAAGGCTTAAGGCATTCGCCTTAAGCCGCTTATAGCCAATGGCTTAAGGCTTATGGCCACTGGCTTAAGGTTTATGGCTGCTTACTAGTATTCTAGAATACTAGCCTTCTAGAATACTAGCCTTCTAGAAAAATTTTACAGCTCCAACCCAAGATCGTCGTCGAGAGATTCCATCGTGGTCTTCTCGACTTTGACGGCCTGTTTGGGCATCTTGTATGTCGGCAGATAGCGGTAATAGACCTGCAACGAAAGCGCGCAGAGGGCGGTCGTGTACCATTTGTCGATCGGATGTTGCTTGGTGGCTCCTGGGCTGCTCCAGTAGCCTTCCGGATTCTGCTTTGCGATGCACATCTGCGAGAAATGCTCGTTCCATTCCTTCCATGGGCGCTGCCCCGCGTGGAACATGGCCTGCGTGCAGTAATACCAATAATACATGGGATTGGCATACAGGCCAGGCGTCGTCCACATGTCATCACGCCATTGGACGCGTGAGTCGTTGGAATGCTTGCTGTTATTGACGATCTTGTCGATGAAATCAATGCCGGCCTTGGCCTCCGGGCAGTTGCCTTCGCCTAAAAGCTGCAGGCAGAGGACAGCAGCGCCTTGCATGCCGTCGGATTTGGAAGTTCTTAGACTAGAATCATATCTGAACGGGGGATTTGTTTCAGAATGTGGCTTTGTGAAATTTATATTTCTGATGAAAGACACGCCTTTTTCCATGCCTTTAGACAAATCCTTCACATTCGCTCCGGCGACGAAACCGGCCTTCATGGCCTGATACTGCCAGCAGGCAATGGAAAGATCCCAACGAGGCCCCTGCTTGTAATCGTAGTCATATCCGCCACCTGTCTGCTGACCATCTATGACGACTTGGAGAGCGGACTCCATTGGCGGCCTGAGAAATGGAATCTTCGTCATGCCATAGGCTTCCGCCAAGGCATAGGCGACGATGCCGTTGACATATGGATAATGCCTCTTTTCATCATTCGTTCCGTACGGCAGGGCTTTGGCGTTGACACGGTCAGCCAAATACTGCATGGATTTCTGGACAGTGACGCCAAATTCTTCGGATGTAGGTGTCTCGCCATGAGCGAGATAGGCGAGAAGGCAAAGCCCTGTGATGGCGTCTAGATAACTCTTGTCAGCCGTCCATGAACCATTTTCGTTCTGCGTCTTCTTGAGCCAGCGGAGGGCGCGAAGCACGGCGCTTTCGGTCTTCTGATTGCCGCCCGCCTTCTTGAGGGCGTTCATGCGGCCGATGGTGGAGCGCCCTTCGTAGAGAGCGGAAATCTTGAGCGGCGTGTCATTGGCCTTGATGTCTAGCGCGTCGGAGAAATCCATGGCTTCGTCATTCGTATTGGAAAGATCCGGATCGCCGAAATCTTCGGAAATTTCGGCGACTTGTTCGGCGACGACTTCCGGAATATCCGTCTGCGGCACAGGCTGTTCGTCCGCCTGCTGCTCCAACTTGTCAAGTTCCTCCAGAACCTTTTCGTCTTCAATCTCCTTGACTTCCTCCTCCTGCATCTTGACTTCCACGACAGGCGAGGCATCCTGCGGCACGGCAGGCTTGTAGAATAGCAGAAGTCCCAGAGCGACAAGGACATGGATGCAGATGGAAACCAATGGCGCGACCATGTTCTCTAGATTCTTGCGGCGCTGGTAAGCCGCCAATACCATGGCGAGATTTTCCTGTGACATAATCGGATATCCTGTGGATTAATCAGTCGTTGATGGAAAGGACGTTGAGGTTGTTGAAGCCGTGTTTGCGGCAAAGGTCAAGTGCAGTGACAAGATCCTGCGCACGGGCATGTTGCGAGACCTGCACCATGACGGTGGTGTCTTTGTCCATGTTGCCGAATCGTTTGAAGAAACTGTCGATTTCATCATACGACATCAGCTTGCCGCGCAGGCGGAGTTCATTCTTATAGACTTGGAGCTCAAGGAGTTTCGGTTGCGAGTCGTTCTCCTTCTTGGAGCCTGGAGACGGAAGGTTGATGGAAAGGTGGGCCTCCGGAATCTCATCCTCCATCGTGACGATGAAGTAGATGAGCAACAGGAAGACGATGTCGATCATCGACGACATCGGAACCGCCAGTGTTTCTGTTTTCTTGACGCGCATGATACTCCTCTCTATTCGTTTCCAATGGCGACGATGGAGACTTTCGTGAAGCCCACCCGCGCGACGGCTTTCGCGAGAAGTTCGTCTATGTAGCGGTATTCCACGTCCTTATCAACGCGGATAAGGACAGGGACGAAATTTCCCGTATCGTTTTTAACGGTTTGCAGGGCTTGGCGGATGCCATCGAGGCTCTTTTCCTGCAACGCGATGTTATAGAGGATCTTAGGGCGTCCTCCGAGCATGACCTTGCGGCCCTGCGAGTCACGCGCCATTTTCATATTGATCGTGACGGAGAGCTTTTTGGCTGTCGTCTCCGCGTTCGTGTTCTTGGCCTGCGCAAGACTGATGGTGTCGTCCACCAAGTCTTTATCGACGGAGGCCGTGACGACGAAGAAGATGATGAGCAGGAAAACGATGTCGATCATCTGCGTGATCGGCGTTTCCAGAGTATCTTCGCTGCTTCTTCTCATGATGTGGATTCCTTTTATTATTTTCGACGGCGAGACGCCATCGTTACATCCGACGGCGAGACGCCATCGCTACATCCGACGGCGAGACGCCATCGTTACATCCGACGGCGGGACGCCGCCGCTACATCCGACAGTGTTATTTTATTCCGATTCAACTTCCACGTTGCGGAGAACTTTGATCAAATCAAGCACTTTCGCTTCCGATTCAAGCAGCAGACGCGTGGCGTTGTTCTTGAAATACGTATAGAAAAGAAGAGCGGGAACGGAAATGAGCAGACCGACACATGTCGTCCACAACGCCGTGGAGATGGATTGCGCAAGAACTTTTGATTTGGCGGCACCTGTGGTCGTGGCCAATCCCGCGAAGGCGGAAACCATACCCGTGACGGTTCCCATCAGACCGAGCATCGGGGCGATCTGACCGCAGACGTTCAGGCGGTTGACCTTCTGCATGAGCTTTTCTGATTCCAGATCCGTCGCGGAGGAAACGGCCTGCTGGACGACGTCATAGCCGTCTTCGATGTTGTTGAAGGCGGTACGCAGAATAGAGGAAAGCGTGGAGGGATTTGAATCACATGTATTGACGGCGGCATCCAGATCGCCTTTGGAAAGCGCGTCCTGCACGCCGGTTATGACGGCATTTGGCATTAGTTTATCTTCTTTGACCAAAAAGAACGCGTTGACGGCGAAGATGATAGTCGTGAAAGATGTGGCGAACAGGCCGAGCCAAATGATTAGATTGACGATGCTTCCGCCGTAGAGGACGTTCCACAGGGCGGAGCCGGAAGACTGCTCGACCGTTTCGGCGGCGGCTTCGGCGGCTTCAGGGTTGGCGTCCTGCGCAAATGCCATACAGCAGGCGAGGAACAGCAACATGGTGACGGTTTTCTTCATGGGAATCGCTCCGTTTGGTTTTCTATGATAATGTTATGAATATACAATTTCGATATGGAAAAGTCAAGTAGGTTATTTCAAGGCTTCAATTTTAGCGGCGCGTGGATCATTGAGTTCCTTCATGAGAGCTACGGCCTTCTGGCGGGCCATTTCACGGTCGCGGCGGATTTTGCCTTTTCCTTCAAAAAGGAGGACGGTTTTCAGATATTCGAGAACGGCTTCCTTCTTCTGGCCTTGCGCCTCGCGGATCTGTCCGCGAAGATTGAAGGCGAAAGCGGCGAGCGCATCGTCTTTGGAGAGGATAAGTTTTTTGGCTTCGGCTTCGGCCGCGTCATATTGCTTGCGGCCAACAAGATCCAGAAGCTGAACACGCTGCAACCGTACGTTGTTCTCTCGCGGAAACTTAAGAGCCAATTGGTATGTCTCGTTCGCCTTCTCCGGCTTGCCCGTGGCCAGATAGGCCTCGCATTGCAACGCGGCGACGGCGTCCGCCCAACCTAAATATTTATACGCATCGAAAACAGCAGGAGCGGCAGTGATGAGTTCTTCGTATTTCTCATCATTCGCAAGTTTTTCCAAATCGGCGATTTCCTTTGGCTTGGGGATGACGGCGATCTTGTAGGCGCCCGCCTTGAACGGGACTTTCATCTTGCCATCGACGCTCACCGTAAGATTTCCCTGCGCGTCCGCCTTGATGGAGACGGCCTTCTGGCGCTGTCCGGCAGCGGTGATGACATAGCATTCCTGCTTTTGCGCGAACAGGCAGGTCGCGGCCAGCAGGCAGAAAAGGAAGGGAGTAAGGAGTTTCTTCATAATGTTTTCAGTGGTTGTATGTTATGAATAGTGATGTCATTTAAGAAGCTCGCCGTTCGGGAAGAGCTTTTTATAAGTAGCTGTCAGCTTGGGGATTAGATCCGTGTCGATGTCAAGAGACTTGTGGAGTTTGACGGCGCCCGCGATGGACTGTTCGATCCACGGGAGATTTTCCGGATCGGTCTGATCCGCAAAATCGAAAACCATATGGAAGCGGCTGAGGGCCTGCCGCCGTTTATCCTCCTGATCGGATTTGGCGAGAATCTGCGCCGCCTTGCAGATGGCCTGGTTGGTGACGGCTGGATTTTTCGTGAAATTGGCGATTTCATTGAGAGCTTGTTCCGCACCATCCATATCCGGTGGATTTAAGGCGAGCATGGCATCCGCCAGCAGGAATTTCACGTCGAAGAAACGCGCCGTTTTGGGATTGTCCGCCAGCAGTTTGTTCAAGATTTCGATGGCGATTTTGGGCTTTTTCGTCTTGACGGCGGCTTCCGCCGTGACGACGGCCGTGTTTTCAAGGATGCCTTTCGAAAGGGCGGCGGCGGCCGGCTTGCCAGCGGCTACTTGCGCAAGAATCTGCTGTCCAGCAAAATACGTAATGTCAGGCGCGTTGATTTCGAGGCCTTTTTCCGCCAGATAACGCAGTTTTGGAAGCGGGAACGATTCGACTTCCGCCTTGAGTTTGGCGCTTTCCAGAAGTCGTTTATAGGAAGCCGCCGACTCAGCGGTTTGCCCTGCTTCCGCCTGGGCGCGGGCCAGGCTGTAGAGCGTCTGGCAGGCCTTCGCGGGATTGCAGTCCGCCTGCCGATCGTCGTATTCGGGGAACGTTTCCATGAGTTTGGTCAAAGCCGCGACGGCTTCGGCTGGCTTTTCCAATTCCAATAAGGCCCCGGCCATGCGGGCCATACTGACCGGTGCGTTCTTGCTCTTCGGATAGCGTTTCAAATACGCGACATACCCATTGATGGCGTTCTGCTTTCTGGCGTTGTAGTCTTCCTGAACAGGGCGGATGCGTTCGTTCAACGCGTCTTCCTGCTGTTTGAAGACCGCCAATGCCTTGCCGCCTTCCTCCTTGTATGCCGACAGATGCTGTTTTTGAAGCGAGATACGCTCCGATTGCAAACCGAACACTTTATCTTCCGCTTTTTGCAATGCGGCCGCACGCTTGCGCAAGGCCTCGTTAGCGGCAAGGCGTTCTTCGGCAGGCAGTTGGAGGGCCTTTTGGACTTCCTGCGCGAAGGACACTCGAGCCGTTAGCACCTTCGCGGCGGCTTCCGACGCCTTGATGCGGGCTTCGACGACGGCGCGGTCATCCAACTGGCGGGCCGATGCGCGACGGCTGTCTTCCAATTCCGCAACTTGTTCGTCATAAAGCTTTTTCCACGATTCTAGATCCTTTTGGGCCTCTGGTGTGACGGTTTTCGCCTTGTCATTATATAGTTGCGTCAGTTTTTCCGTCGAATCATCCAACGCCTTTTGCGCTTTCTTGAGTTTTTCAAGAGCCTGCGGACGTTCGTCGTTCGCGGCGTTGTCGAGCGCGGTCTGCGCATCAGAGGCGGCCGTTTCGAGGCGTTCTTTTTCAGCTTCCGCATCAATAATCGTCTTGTCGATCTTCTGGAAGGCGTCCATGCGGTCCGTAATGCGTTTCTTTAAAGCGTCGTTTTCTTTTTGCGCGGCGGCGACATCCTCCTTCTGGCGGGCGATCGCTTCATCCTTTCCGGCCAGCTGCGCTTTCAAAGCCTCCACAGCGGCTCGATTCTGTGTAATGGCGTCCTGTGTGTCTTGGATCATGACGGAAGTCTCTTCATTCGCGGCTTTTTCAATGGCGGGGCGGAGTTTCGCATAGGCATCCGCATAGTCGGTTTTACCGCCTTTGGCTTGCTGTTTTGCCTGTGCGTCCGCCCGCTTGTCAAAATCAAGATTCAGCCGATCAATGGCTTCCTTTGTTTCAGCGACAGTCCGCTGAAGCTCCTCCAACTCTTTGTCAATCGCGTCGTTCTGCGCGTCGCATGCGGCGGCCTGTTCGTTGAATGTCTTCGCCCGAGCATGAATCTTTTTGCGTTCGGCGGCGACTTCGTCTAATTGCGGACGGAGCTTTTCAGCGGAAAAATCAAACGTCATAGGCAGGAAGGCGGCGGCCTGTTCACGGATGGTGGCTGTTTTTTCATTACGGAGATCCAGCGGACCGCCTTCCGCCGTATCTTGATCGATGTCTTTCAACAACTGCAATGCATCTTCAGGCGTCTCGCCGAAGAGGAGCTGTTCAGCCGCGCGGAATTTGGCCTCCAGCTTGTTGGAAAGCTGCTCAGGCTCGGGCGAACTTTCTTTTTCCACATACTGGAGGAATGCTTCTGCAGCCTGCTGTTTGTCATCAATGAAATAATAAATCCAGCCGAGCTTGTACCAAGCCAACACGCCTTTGTCGAAGGCGGAGAAATCGTTGGCGAGCCGTTGGAACGGCGGAATGGCGGCGCGATAGGCCTCCGTGGCCTGTGCCTTCAATTCATCTTTTCGAGCGGCGTTCTTTTCGGCGTTGGCCTTGCGGGCCAGATCCGCCGCAATGTTGAATGTACGCTGTGCGACGGCGTAGGCGACTTCCGGAGCCTTCGGATGCGTGGGGGCAATGGCCACAAATTGATCCCATGCACGAAGATATGATTCCTCCAGCGACGCCTTGACGGCGGCATTTTTCTCTGTTTTGGCCCGTTCGTACAGTAATCCTCCGAAACGGAACGCGGCATCCGCCGTATCCTTCTGGTCCGGAAATGCTTCCACAAGATAGGAAAGAATTGCGTCGCCTTCCGCGACACGATCCAACTGGCCAAGGCAGATCAATAGGCGGACGGCCAGTGTGGGCAGCTTGCGCGAACGGCGGCCAATCCGCAACGCTTCCAAATAAATTGGCGTGGCTTCCGCATATTTTTTCGCCGCGAAAAGGCTCTTCGCCTGCTCAAGCTTGGCGTCGATTTCCGCGCTGCCGTCGCCAGAGGCGGAGAGAGTAATCTTAACGCCGAGCTGGTATTTATCCGACAACGCGGCACAGGCTTGATGCTCCACGAGCGCGTCCGACTGCCTGGCGGAATCTGGATACTTCGTGACCAACGTTTCAAAATACGTGGCTGCGCCTTTCAATTGCTTCGCCGCCAAATCATCCTTTTGCGCAAAATGCATGACTTCCGCATTGCCGCGAATGGCCAACCCTTTCAGATACATGGCCTCCGGCATGAGCGATGACTCCTTGCCGCGGGCTTTTTCCATTTCTTCCAAAAACGGATCGACCATTTTGATCGTGCGAATGGCCTCCAAAAATGTCTTTATGCTGCCTTTGGCACTCTCCTTTGCAGTATTCAGTTCATTGAATCCCATGATGTTGTAGATACGCGCCGTCTGCAGCGACGCAGAGGCGGAAACACCATCACGCCCAAACTGCAACGGTTTCAGCTCATTTATGCACGATTTGAGAATCGCGACATCAACAGGCTTTTTATCCTTGAGGTTGGCTTCCTGTATGTCGATGAGAGCCTGTATTTTAAGGTAGGCGACCTGCCGTTCCGCCGTATGCTCGCCATCCGACGAACTCTCCATCGGCAGCTTGTCCAGAATGGCGGCGGCTTCCTTTCCTTTGCCGAGCTCCGTCAAAACGCGGTTGAAGATACGGATGGCGCGTTTGAAATCCTCCCGGTCCGCCCGTCTCTTCGGAGCTGTCGGAATCATCGTAAAATATTCCTGAAACGTCTTTTCCGCATCATCGAAACGGCGTCTTGCGGCATAAACCTGCCCTTTGAGAATCAAAGCCTGCGGATAGAAGGGGGAATCTTTGCGGATGGCGGCGACGGCTGCGTCCGCCTGCTTGCTATTGCCTGTGGCGTAGAAGAAACGCGCACGTTCAAGGCCGATGAGCTCCTGCTGCTTTGGATAAGCGGCGGCCATCTGCTTGAGCTGCATGTCCGCGTAGTCGTTGAGCTCCAGTTCGCCGAGCTTCTGGATGAACTCGACATCCAGTTCCAGATTATACGGCAAATCGGCAGCGGCCAGCATGGTCACAGCCAGGCAGAAGAATAGGCATGTCCAAATTTTCATATATAAATGTTGGTCGATGAGATACGAATGGAAACGCGGGCTATGGCTGTCGAATACAGAAGGGCGGCATAACCGCCAAATATGGAAAAGCGTTTTTAACTGCTTGCTTCATGGCAAGTTCAGTATGAAAACAATTATCCATGATAGTAGTAAAATAGACGGATATCGTATTTTTTCTAGTCCTAGAAAGAAAAAAGAGCAGATGACCGCCAAAAATCAAAAGATTCTCTTCAAAAAAGGTGCAACAGATGAAAAAAGCACTATCTTAATATAAAAGGATATTCAGACGGCTTTCCACCAGAGAAAGGTGCATCATGCTCAACAACATCAGCAAAATCCTGACCGGCGACATGCTCAAGGCTCTCTGCGACATGGGCCACGGCGATGTTCTCATCATTTCAGACGCCAACTTCCCCGGAGACACAGTCGCACAACGACTTATCCGCTGCCCAGGCGTCGATGTCAGCGCGATTCTCAAGGCCATCGTGGACCTCTTCCCGCTTGACATCGCCTACACGGAACATCCCGCAGCCGTCATGCAGCTCACGCCCGGAGACGCCGCGAAAGGCATGAAACGGCCTGAAAGCTGGGCTGATTTTGAAAGCATTCTTCGGCCGAAATACCCTGGCCTGACGCTTGGCGAAATCGAACGCTTCGAATTCTATGAACGCGCCAAAAAGGCGTTCGTCGTCATCCAAAGCGGCGAAGAACGCCAGTACGGAAATCTGCTTCTGGTCAAGGGATGTGTGCTCTAACTCTTTCTAAACTAGAATGCTAGAATGCTAGAATTCTAGAGGAAATAACTATGCAATCGTTGATTTCACTTTTCCTGTCGCAATCCTACAAGGATACCTGGGACGATTACAAACGGTCGCTTTCCAATCCGAATTTCGTCTCCTGGGACTATATCATCTTGACAGCCTCCAATGATCAGCAGGCCGCCGCCTTTCAGGCCCAATTGGACGAACGGCAGGCCGCCGGATTCCTTCCCGCCCGCACGAAATTCGCCATCATTCCAGACAAAGACGGCGTCCGCGTTGGAAGCGGCGGCGCCACGCTCGGCGCCATCCGTTTTCTTGCAGAACAAACTGGTGGTGAGAGCTTTTCGCATCTCCGCGTGATGGTCATCCATAGCGGCGGCGACAGCAAGCGAGTCCCCCAGTATTCCGCCCTCGGAAAGTTGTTCTCGCCTGTCCCGCACGAACTTCCAAATGGGCGAAGCTCCACGCTGTTTGACGAATTCATGATCGTCATGTCATCCGTGCCTTCCCGCTTCCGCGAAGGCATGCTCCTTCTTTCCGGAGACGTCCTCCTTCTCTTCAATCCTCTGCAAATCGACTTCTCGGGCAATGGCGCCGCCGCCATATCCTTCAAAGAAGACGTCACGACCGGCAAAAACCACGGCGTCTTTTTGAAAGGCAACGACGGTCATGTCGCGCGTTTCCTCCACAAGCAAAGCGAAGAGACATTGCGTTCCCTTGGTGCCGTCAATTCAAGGAATTGCGTCGATATCGACACTGGCGCGATTCTTTTCTCGTCCGATATGCTGCAATCACTTTTCGGCCTTGTTTCGACGAACGGCAAGCCTGACGATGCGAAATACGACCAGTTTGTCAACGACAAAGTCCGTCTCTCCCTCTATGGCGATTTCCTCTACCCGCTGGCCTCCGATTCCACGTTGGAAGCCTTTCAGCGAGAAGCACCTGAAGGCGAATTTTGTGACGAACTTACGGTCGCCCGCGAAGCCGTCTGGGCAGCCCTCCGCCCCTATCGTCTGAAACTCCTTCAATTGGCACCCGCCAAGTTCATCCATTTCGGCACGACACGCGAAATTCTCGGGCTGATGTGCAAAGGCATCGATGACTATCGCGGCCTTGGTTGGAGCCATCAAGTGGCCAGTTCCATTTCCGGCCAGACCGCCGGTTACGAAAGCGTCCTTTCAGACAAGGCCAAAATCGGTGAAAACTGCTATCTGGAAGTCAGTTACGTCCATCATGGCGCGACAGTTGGCAGCAACGTCGTATTGTCGTTCATCGACATCCATGACGAAACGATTCCAGACAATGTCGTCCTGCATGGCCTGAAACAGCGTAACGGCCGTTTCGTCGTCCGCATTTTCGGCATACAGGACAATCCGAAAGCCTCCTTGGAAAGCAATTGTTCGTTCCTTGGCACGACATTGAAAGATTTCATGGCCAAAAATCGCATCACCGCTGATGAGCTTTGGCAGAATAGTGATTCCAAAACTCTTTG
Source organism: Victivallales bacterium (assembly GCA_017554445.1). Classification (GTDB taxonomy): domain Bacteria; phylum Verrucomicrobiota; class Lentisphaeria; order Oligosphaerales; family Oligosphaeraceae; genus UBA1407. Next base: position 35,746 of record JAFZIJ010000110.1, on the reverse strand, counting down.
GAACGCAGTACTTTATCCAGAATGCAATTGTATTCAGGATGCCATCGCAGCCGCCCTCAACCTCTACGCGATGGCCCATGGCGGCGGCAATGCCGAAATTTGGCGGAAAACTTCCAGAAAGTCCTTGTGCTCTGGATTCAATGATGCCGATCCGCAGGCAATCGTCGCCTGGACGCGCCGCATGAACGAACTCGTCCGCATGGACGGTATTGCGAAGGCCATTCGTGCCAAACGTCCCGCCCGCGAAATCAAAGGCGTCCTCCAAGAGGAAGCCTTGACGACCATCCAGACGACATGGTTTGAAAAGCATCTTCAAGTCGCCGATTTCAGTGAAGCCATGCGTCTCCACTATTATGTCGGCACGGCGTTGGACGGCATCGGTGGAGATCAGCAGACGGCCGAATGTTTCCACACGATTCAGAAGTATATCTTGCACAGCACGTTGGACAATCTAAAATATAACGATTCCTGCCGCATCACGAAGGATCGTCATGTCGTGCAGCTCCCACTCCGCGTCAATTGGGGCGGTGGCTGGAGCGACACGCCGCCATACTGCAACGAAAACGGCGGTACCGTTCTCAACGCGGCCATTCTGCTCAATGGACAACGCCCCGTCGAAGTTCGCTTGGAGCGTATCAATGAACTGAAAGTCGTCTTCGACAGCCGTGACATGGATGTCCACGGCGAGTTCGATACACTTGCGCCGCTTCAACTTACGGGCGATCCCTACGATCCGTTCGCGCTGCAAAAAGCCGCCTTGCTGGCCTGCGGCGTCCTCCCGAAGAGCGGCGGTGATCTGCCGTCCATTCTGAAACGCCTTGGCGGCGGTTTCGTCATGCATTCAGAAGTCACAGGTGTGCCGAAAGGCAGTGGTTTGGGTACAAGCTCCATTCTTTCCGCCGCGTGCGTCAAGGCTGTTTTCGACTTCATGGGCATCCCCTATTCGGAAGATGATCTCTATTCGCATGTGCTTTGCATGGAACAGATTATGTCAACTGGTGGCGGCTGGCAGGACCAAGTCGGCGGCGTCACGGAAGGCATCAAATACATCACCTCACTGCCGGGCTTGGAACAGAAAATTCAAGTCCAGCATATCATTCTCCCGCAGTCCACGAAAGATGAACTGGAAGAACGGTTTGCGTTGATCTACACAGGTCAGCGGCGACTCGCCAGAAACCTCTTGCGGGACGTCGTCGGACGCTACGTCGGCAATGAGCCTGAATCGCTCTATGCGCTCAACGAAATTCAACGTGTCGCCGCCTTGATGCGATTCGAACTCGAACGCGGCCGTATCAATGAATTCGCCAAGTTGCTCAACTACCATTGGGAGCTTTCGCAGAAAGTCGATGCAGGCAGCACGAACACGCTCATCGACCAGATTTTCGCCTCTATCGAGGAGTTTATCGACGGCCGTATGATCTGTGGCGCAGGCGGTGGCGGTTTCCTGCAGGTCATCCTCAAGAAAGGCGTGAAACGCGAGCAGGTCCATCAGAAACTCAAATCAGTCTTCGAAGACAATGAAATCGATGTTTGGAACTGCCAGCTCGTTTTTTAATGCAACTAATTTTACAATGTAGCGTCGGCTGTGCAAACAGCCGAAAAAAACTCACCACTAACCACCGATCCCGCAGGAGCGGGACCCTCCCAACCACTCACCACTAACCACCGATCCCGCAGGAGCGGGACCCTCCCAACCACTAACCACCGATCCCGCAGGAGCGGGACCCTCTCCCAACCACTAACCACTAACCACCGGTCCCGCAGGAGCGGGACCCTCCCAACCACTAACCACTAAAGAAGGAGTTGTTGCCATGAACGGCATGCTGTTGTTGTCAGGCGTCGTCATTCTGTTCCTGCTCGCGTACTTCGGCTACGGGGCTTTCCTGAAGCGGACGTTCGGAGTCGATCCGTCACGCCCATGCCCGTCTGAAACGAAAAAGGACGGCATCGACTACATTCCGACGCCGCTCTGCGTCCTGTTCGGCCACCATTTCGCTTCCATCGCGGGCGCCGGCCCGATCGTCGGCCCTGTGCTTGCCGCCTATCTCGGCTGGGGACCCGCCATGATGTGGATCGTGCTCGGCTGCATATTCATCGGCTCCATGCACGACTTCGCCGCCATGTTCCTTTCCGTCCGCAACGAAGGCCGTTCCATCGCCTATATTATTGAAAAAGAGCTTGGCTACGCAGGCCGCCAGATCTTCTTGTTCTTCTGCGTCGCCACGTTGATTCTCGTCGTGGCCGTCTTTACGTCGCAGGTCGCATCGTCGTTTGTCACGACGCCCGCCGTCGCCACATCCTCCATTCTTTTCATCCTCATCGCGCCTATTTTCGGCGTGCTGACGAACAAGAAAATCCTCTCGCTGGCCGTGGCCACCTGCATCTTCGTACCGTTGCTTTTCGTCTGCGTCTGGCTGGGCACGGTCATTCCGCTCGATCTCATGAAACTCACGAACTGCAGCAAAGCCGCCGCCACAAACATCTGGGCCGTCGTCCTGCTCATCTATGCGTTCTGCGCATCCATTCTGCCCGTTTGGGTGCTTTTGCAGCCGCGTGACTATCTGAACTCCTATCTGCTCTATGTGATGATGCTTCTCGGCTTCCTCGGCATCGCCTTCTACCATCCCACGCTGAACGTTCCCGCGTTCGCATGCGAAGGAAAGCTCACACCGAGCCTCTTCCCGTTGCTGTTTGTCACGATCGCCTGCGGCGCATGCTCCGGATTCCATGCGATCGTCGCTTCCGGAACTTCCTCCAAGCAAATCGCTAAGGAAAGCCATGTCCTGCCCGTCGGCTACGGCGGCATGCTGATCGAAGGCGTTCTCGCGACCATGACCATCATCAGTGTCTGCTATCTCAATCTCGACGAACTGAAGGAAATGCTCAGCGGCGCGAACAAAGTTCCGCCGGCGGTCGCCTTCGCCAAAGGTCTTGCGCAGTTCTCCACGAAGCTCGGTCTTTCGTATGATGCCGCGCTCAATTTCGTCAGCCTCTCCATTTCCGCCTTCATGTTGACATCGCTTGATACCGCCGCTCGTCTCGCCCGCTTCATCTGGCAGGAAATGGTTCTCCCGAAGGGCAGCGCCGAATCGTCCGACAATGCCGATGCGCCGCAGCCCGCCATGAGCCCCACGCGTCAGTTCTTCGCTTCCCGCTGGACTTCCACCACCATCATCATCTTGCTCGGCGGATGGCTCGTCCTCTCCGGCGAAGGCAACCACATCTGGCCAATCTTCGGTGCTGGTAATCAGCTACTTGCAACGTTGACGCTTCTCGCCGTCTCGCTCTGGCTGATGCGCACAAAACGGCCCGTCCTCTTCGCTCTCCTGCCCATGTTCTTCATGTTGATCATCAGCGGCTGGGCGTTGGTCATTCTGATTAAACAGAACATCGACAAGAACTGGTCGCTGGTCTTCATCGCGGCCTTCCTGCTCGTTATGGCTCTCGCGCTTCTCGCCCTCTCCTTCAAGAAGATGAAGGAGACGAAAGCCGCCCAGAAACAAGCCTAACCATCATTTGATTTGAAAGCAAAGCCGTCCACGCGCCATTCCGTGCGCGTGGACGTTTTTTTTTTAGCCATCATATTTTAAAATCTAGAAAAAAACAGCCATTCTCTCTTATCGTTAGACTTTTGACTACACGCTATTACATTTTAGTTAAAGGCATTCGTCCACAGGCATCACAACCAAAAGGAGAACCCATGCTGAAACGCTTTCTTACATTGCTGATGGCCGTCATGGCGGTCGCCATCCACGCTGACTATCTTGACGACGGTTTTGCCGCGCCGCCCATGCAAGCCAAGCCGCAGACATGGTGGCATTGGCTCGACTACAACATCTCAAAGGAAGGCATCAAAGCCGACATCGACGCCATGTACGAGGCGGGTCTCGGCGGTTTTACCATTCTGGATATCGGGCAGGGGCTTCCCGACGGCGATATCAAAACCCTTTCGCCTGAATGGTTTGCGATGGTGCAATACGCTATCGAATGCGCGGCGTCGCACGGCATGGAAGTCTGCCTTCACAACTGCCCGGGCTGGTCGTCCAGTGGCGGCCCGTGGATCAAGAAGGAAGACGGCATGAAGACCGTCACGTTCTCCGAAACCTATGCGGAAGGTGGTAAGCGATTGGAAATCAAACTTCCGCAACCGAAAACCATCATGGAATTCTATCGCGACATCGCTGTTTTGGCGTTTCCGTCCATCGCGGGCGACAACGTCGATTTCCGCGCCGCTAATCCCAAATTAACCTCCACACTGCAAGGCGAACAGCGTTTGGACTACATCCTCAACGACAACGTCCGCCGGACCATCAAATTCCCACGCCACACAAAGGCCGGCGAAGGCGATTCTATTACGTTTGAATTCGACAAGCCGTTCGAAGCAGGCACGATAAGCGTTGAACTGGCCAGTGTCTATCAGCTCACTGCCCGTCTCAACGCCTATAGTTCCAATGATGGTGTGAAATTCAATAAATTCATCAGCAACGCGCCATTGACCAACACCCGCAACCAGTTGAGCTTCGATACGCAGAACGCACGGTTCTACAAATTCGAATTCGTCACGATCAACAAGCCCGAAATGCCGCTTGTCCAGATTTCCATTCAGCCCGGACAGCGCATCCAAAATGTGCAGGGAAAGGCGTATTTCATTGCAAACAATAACTTTGCGCGTGGCGCCAATCCGACGCCCGCTTCCATCATCGCCAAAGACAGTGTTATCGACATTTCCAAATTCATGGATGCCGACGGCAAACTCGCATGGGACGCGCCCGCCGGAAAATGGACGATCATCCGCTTTGGCTATACGCTGACAGGCCGCTACAACCATCCCACGACTAAATTCGGTCGCGGCCTTGAATGCGACAAAATGTCCAAAAAAGCCGTCAAAGCCGCATGGGACGGCATGATGGGCAAGATCGTCAAAAACGCGGGCCCGTTGGCGGGAACCGCTCTAAAAGGCGCATTAATCGACAGTTATGAAGTCGGTGTCCAGAACTGGACGGACACGTTCCGTGACGATTTCCGCCGTCTGCGCGGCTATGACGTCCTTCCGCTTCTGCCCATTCTGACGGGCCGTTTCATGGAATCCGCCGATTATACGGAACGTTTCCTCAACGACTATCGCCGCGCCGTAACGGATTTGTTCGCAGAGTGCTACGCGGATTATTTCAAACAGCTCTGCCATGAATCGAAGCTCGATTTCTTCTCCGAACCGTACGGCGGACCGTTCGACCAGTTGCTTCAAGGCCGTGAGGCGGACGTTCCCATGGGTGAATTCTGGGGTGGTCCCAACGCCACGGGCACGGGCAACGCCAATCTGGCGGGCAATCTTGCGCAGGTCTATGGCCGCAAATACGCCAGTACGGAGACGTTTACCGCCAACCCCGCCAATGGCCGTTGGCAGATGCATCCCGCCGCCCGTAAAATACAGGGCGACAACGCCTACATCGCGGGCGTCAACCGCTTCATCTTCCATAGCTACGCCCACCAACCATGGACCGTCACGACGCCCGGCATGACGATGGGCCAGTGGGGCTTCCACTTCAACCGCCATAACACGTTGTGGCGTACGTTCCCCGCGTGGCTTGCCTATCTCGGTCGTACGCAGTTCATGCTGCAGCAAGGCCATGTCGTCAGCGATGCCCTATATGTCGCTTCCGAAAGTGCGCCCTGCGGCATGGACATGTCGCCCGCGCTGCCATACGGTTACCACGGCAACTGCGTGGATTCCAAGACGTTCATCGAATCCGCTACCGTGAAGGATGGTCGCATCGTCCTGCCGAGCGGCCTTTCCGTCCCATTGCTCATCGTCAAACATACGAAAAACGCGACGCCTGAACTGCTTGCGAAAATCGCCGAATTGGCGGAAAACGGTGCTGTCATCCTGCTCGGCGAATGGCCCGTCAGCCCTCTTGGTCTGACGAACTATCCCGCAGCCGACAATCGCCAAGCCGCTCTTGCGCAACAGCTTTGGGGCGATATGGACGGTAAGGCGAAAACCTCTCGCTCACTTGGCAAAGGGCGCGTCTTCTTCGGCGTTTCACCGGAAGCCGTTCTCAAAGCCATTTCCGTCCAGCCGGATTTCACTGTTACCGCCACCGATGGCAAGAGGCTTGACATCCGCTATCTGCATCGTTGCGATGATACTGGAAGTGACTGGTATTTCGTCACCAACGCACGTAGCATCGCCGCCGATTTCACGGCGACATTCCGCGTAGGCGGTAAAGTTCCGGAGCTTTGGAACGCCGAAACGGGCGTTTGCGAAACCGCTCCTGTTTATGTTGAAAAGGACGGCACCGTCAATGTTCAGTTGCATCTCGACCAAGGCGCTTCCATCTTTGTCGTCTTCCGCAAAACAACCGTAACAAGAGCCGCCGAAAGCGCTTTTGCCGCAACCACTTGGACACCAGCTGGCAGTGATGCCTCTTTACACAAACTCGTCATCAAAAAAGCCTCCTATGAAGCCATCGAAGGGCCTGGCGGAAAAGATGTCACAGAACTTATACAGAAAATGGTCGCAAAGGATGGTACGCTCAATTTCGCCGCCAACAACGCGACCATGGGTGGTGATCCGACGCCCATGCGCTACAAGCAGCTCGTCATCGACTATGAGTTCGACGGCAAGCCCTTCCATGCCGTCCATGCTGAAAACAGCGAAATATCCATTCCCGCATCTGTCACATCCACACCGACTTATGAGCTCCATATGGCCAACAATGCAATCCGTCTGACCGCTTGGGCCAACGGCACGCTCGCCGTCAAGACGCTGAATGGCGAACAGAGAATCGCCATCGAAAATCTTCCCGCGCCAATCGCCATCGACGGCCCATGGAATGTCTCGTTCCCGCCGAATCTCGGTGCCCCTGCCTCCGCCGTCTTCCCGAAACTCATGTCCTACACGGATAGCGACGACAACGGAATCCGTTACTTCTCAGGAACTTCCACTTATAAAAAGTCCTTCGATCTGCCTGCGCAATTCGCGAATGCGCCGTTGCTGCTGGATCTTGGCGATGTCATGGTCAACGCCCGCGTCTTCGTCAACGGCCACGATTGCGGTATCCTTTGGAAATCGCCGTATCGCATTAATGTAACGGGACTCCTGAAGGCTGGTAGCAACGACTTACGGATTGAAGTGACCAACCGTTGGATCAACCGTCTCATCGGCGACGAACAACTCCCACCGGATGTCGAATGGCGCGGTGTCGCGCTGAAAGAATGGCCGCAGTGGTTCAAGGAAGGCAAGAAGAGCCCCACGGGCCGCATCGCCTTCACGACATGGCATCATTGGAACAAAGACGATAAACTCCAGCCTGCCGGCCTCTTAGGCCCTGTCAATCTTTATATTGGTATGCAGAAATAAGATTCGGAACTACGCGCTCCTGTTCAGTCGATTGCGCAGGAGCGCGATCCTCCCATTTTTTTTCAAAAAAATTTGCATTTATACAATTATGGCATATTCTATTAATATGTATATTTTGTATAAACTAATGTGGAGGATATGAAAAACATGGGTATTCAGAAACCAACAAGATACGGCAAGCCATGCTTGACAGATTTGCCGCCTGAACTTGGGCGCATGGTGATTGACGCAATCACTCATTCAGAACCTTTTGACAATACTCAATTGAAAAAGGACTGCAAGCGCATCAACAGGCAACTGGCACGAATCGGAGCCAAGGGAAGCGAGAATGAAACTGCCGGAAAGTGATATTCTGAAATGCGAGCATATAGGAGATTCCCCAAAAGACATGGACGATATGGATACATTTGAAGTCCATCATCGGGAAACTGGCAAGGGATTGGAATTGTATTTCAAACGATATGCTCTTCAGGATGAATACAATGACCTGATGAGAACCTATGTCGTGCGTCATAAAGTGACAGACGAATGTGTCGGCTATTTCTCTCTGAAAGCGGGATTGATCGCAATCAATGAGAAAAAGGAATCTGGAAATATCTCTTTTGACACTCTGCCTGGCGTTGAACTGGCTAATTTTGCAATAAATAAAACCTTTGCAGAAAAATACAACAGCCATGGTTTAGGCAAAGTTTTGTTTCTTGATTTGATTGCTCCTTTTGTTACTCAATTGTCAGAGTATCTTGGCATCTATATGCTTTATCTTTTTGCCTTGCCATATAAGAAACTGATGTCAACCTACGAAAGTTATGGTTTCAAGCGCCTGCCCTCATTGGCTGAACAAGAACTGCATAAACGCATTAAGCCTGCTTATGATCAGTCATGCATTTTCATGTATCAAACTCTGAGGGATTTGGAAAATTGAGTTCCGTGGGTGAAGCGAGCATCTATAGCCAGATTGCTTATGGACCGTCCATCACAACACGATTTCATGTGCTTTTTCCTGCCTTCAATTGATTAGACTTTTCATCCATCAACGATTACATTTTAAATTTTGCTGTTTGGATTCTACTTCTATTAAACATGACTATCTTTGCCATCAGCAACCGATAGCAACCGCTTGCCATTATGAACAAACTCTTCTCCATCTTATTGCTGTTCGCGCTGCCGCTCATGGCGCAGGAAGAACGCATCATTTCGTTGTCGCCGGCCTTGACGGAACTAGTCTTCAAGCTTGGAAAAGGCCGGCAGCTTATCGCTCGAAGCGAGCCGTGCGACTACCCCCCGGAGGTCAAAAAACTGCCTGTGGCGGGCCGTTTCGCGGATCCGGACATGGAGCGCATCCTCACGCTTCGTCCAACGCTTGTCATCACAAATGACTTAATCAATCCAGGCGTCCGCACCGTCATGGAAAACGCCAAAATCCGTTGCGTCCAAAAGCAATGCCGCACGATAGAGGAATACGTCGAATGGGTCAAACTGCTCGGCGACGTGCTGAAATGCCCTGAAGCGGCGAAAGCGGAATGCGAACGCGTCGAACGCGAGGCGAAGCCGTTGCCGAAAATCAAACGAAAGGTCCTGTGGGTCATTTGGGATTCGCCGCTGATGGTCGCGGGAGCGGGCTCGTTGGCGGATGGACTGTTGCAACGCGTTGGCGTCGAGAACATTGCAGGCAACGTGAAAATCGCCTATTTCAAAAGTTCCTACGACTGGCTGCTGGAGCATCAGCCGGACGCCATCGTCTGGACGGCCTCCAAACGGGACAATCTGAAGGAGCATCGCTTCTGGGGCAATCTGAAAGCCGTCAAACAGGGAAAGGTCGTCATGCTGCCGAACAACGATCTTGTGCAACGCCCTGGCCCCCGCATCACGGAAGGCTACAAGCTTCTCGCCGAACAACTTAGAAAACCATAACCGCCTGCCGTCATGCGCCTTCGAGACATCATCGCCATCCTGTTGAACATCGCCCTGCTGATTCTCGGAATCTGCTGGGGGGCCAGATGGTATTCGCCGATGACGTTCATCCACGATTTCGAGAACTTGCGGCCGCTTTTCATGCTACGTTTCCAGCGAATGGTCACGGCCATCACCATCGGCGGCAGTTTGTCGCTAGCGGGACTGATTTTGCAGGCTGTTTTGCGAAATCCGCTGGCGGAGCCGTTTACGCTCGGACTGTCCGGCGGCGCGAGCATCGGCGCGGCGTTGGCGTTCGTGCTCGGCTTCTATTCCAAATGGGTCTTCGCCGTTCCAATCGGAGCCTTTCTGGGAGCCATATCTACTTTAATTATCGTGCTTTGGATCAGCCGTTGCGGCCGCAACGGCACGGAAAGCCTGCTCCTTTCGGGCGTCATTGCGGGAACCATCGCCTCCAACGTTCTTGTGCAGATTCTCTCGTTTGCTCAGAATGAAGAACTTGCGGGTATTACGTGGTGGACGCTCGGCGATTTGCAGGGCACGGATCCGCGGCTTCTCTGGCCGGGCGTCGTGCTCCTGTTCGCCGCGCTGGTCATGTTCCGTTGCATGGCGGACAAAATCGACGCTATCGCCCTCGGTGAAGCACAGGCCTTCTATCTCGGTGGAAATCCACGCAAACTCACCGTCGTTCTCGTCGCCGCCGCGTCGTTTCTCGCCGCCGAAACGGTCGCCATGGCGGGCATCATCAGTTTCTGCGGCCTCATCATTCCGCATATTGTCCGACAATGCTTCGGTTGCATCCACCGCCACATCGTCCTCACAACAGCCCTCTGGGGGGCCGCCTTCCTCATGATTTGCGACATCCTATCTCGTTGCATATCAACGCAACATGAAATTCCCATCGGCGTCATGACAGCTGTCATCGGCGGTCCGCTCTTCCTCTGGCTTCTCAACAAACAACACCATGCCTGATTCACCGAACAACCAAACAGCCCTCCGTGCAGACAACCTGTCTTTCGCCTATCGCGACAGGCCGATTGTCCGCGACTTCTCGCTGACGCTTGTTCCAGGCGATCTGACGGTTTTGCTCGGTCCGAACGGAAGCGGCAAAAGCACGATCCTCCAACTACTTGCGGGACGGCTTGTTCCGCAAAATGGCGACGTCCTGATGGACGGCGCCGCCTTGCGAAAATTGTCCGGAACGCAACGTGCGTCGAAAATCGCCGTCGTTCCACAAGCCGCTCCGCCCGTGTTCGGATTCACGGTTTATGAACGCGTCGCCATCGGCCGCCGTGCACGATTGTCGCCTTTCACGAAATTCACAGAAGAAGACGAACATGACATCGTCGAAGCCATGCAAATCTTTGATGTCGAACGACTTGCCGACCGAGCCTGCAACCAGCTCTCCGGCGGTGAATTGCAACGCGTCATGCTCGCCGCCGCGCTTGCGCAAAAACCGACGTATCTCCTTCTGGATGAACCAACTTCCGCTCTCGATCCATCCCATGTCGTTAATACTGTCCAGACATTGCGTTCGTTGCTGAAAAACACCGCCGTCCTGCTCATCACCCATGACATCGAACTGGCCGCCAACGCCGCCAAACGGCTTGTCCTGTTGAAGGACGGCGCCGTCATCGCAGACGGCCCGCCAGATACCACCCTCACGCCAGAAAATCTCACAACCACCTATGATTGTAAGGCTTCCATAAAGCCTTCCGTTTCTTTTTTCTAGCATCCATCTTATCATGTCTGAAGAAACCATCATCCAAGAAGAAACCACACCGCCGCCGGAATACCCTGTGAAGACATGGCATCTTGTCGTGGCGTATGACGGCACGGATTACTGCGGCTGGCAGGTCCAAAGCACGCTGAAAACCGTGCAAGGCGAAATCCGCAAACGGTTGCGGCTCATGCTCCGTTGCCCCGAACTCGTGGTCGGCGGCTCCAGCCGTACGGATGCAGGCGTCCACGCATTGGATCAGCAAGTCTGTTTCACGGCACCCACACCGCCTGAATTCACCGCCTCTGAATTCGTCCGCAAGCTCAACCGTTGGTTGCCAGACGACATCATTGTCCTTTCCGCCACGGAACGCGAGGCGGGCTTCAATGTCCGTTTCGGAAATTACGGAAAGGCATACACTTACTGCTTGTCTCCCGGCCGCCGGACTCATCCGCTCGTCTCACGATACGTCTGGCGGACGCCCCACGAACTCGACATCGACGCCATGCGGCAGGCCGCCGCCTATCTGCAAGGCGAACACGATTTCGCGTCGTTCGCCGCCAATCCGGGCCGCGACATCGGTTCGACCGTCCGCAACCTATATCGTCTCGAACTCGTTGAACAGGATGGACTTCTGTATGTTGTCGCCGTCGGTGAAAGTTTCCTCTACAAAATGGTCCGCGGGCTCACAGGCTATCTGGTCCATGTCGGGCAGGGCTACGCGAAGCCTGAAGACGTCCTGCGCGTCATGGAGGCGAAAAACCGCAGCGAAGCGGCGGACAGCGCTCCCGCCAAAGGCCTCTTCCTCGCGAAAGTCTTCTGGCAGCCAGACGAATGGAAAACCTACACGCCGAAACTGCCGCCGTTCTTCCAAACGATTTAATCCATTAAATATCTATGACGTTCTATTCACCGAGCTTAAAGAAATTCGAAGCGCTTCCGCAACCGGTCAAAATCAGCGATTGGCGTGGCGGTCTTCTCGTTCGTTCCACCAACTGGCTTGGCGATGCGCTGATGACGCTGCCAGCCGTCGGCCAAATCCGCAAGGTTGTGCCGCAAGACGTTCCAATTTCGATTCTTACGCCGAAGAATCTGGCCCCTATGTGGAAAGCCTGTCCATTCATAACAGACGTCATTTCCATGGATGGAAAGCATATTTCCGCCGATGAAATCACCGCCGTGAAATCGCATGATTTTGGCGCGGCTGTCGTGTTTCCAAATTCGTTCGGCTCCGCCATGGACATCCGCAAGACGGCCATTCCGATTCGCATCGGCCGCAAAGGCCGCTTCCGCGGCCTGTTACTGACGCATCGACTGCGCGAATGGCCACGCGGCGAAAACGTCGGCGTCTGCCATCAGCTGTCGTATTATTTGGAATTGGCCACCATGCTCGGAACCATTGATTGGACGGCGGACTGCGAGCCGCTGAAGGTCGATCTGTCTCTGGCTGAAGAACTTGGCATGGATGATGGTCGTTGGCTTGTTCTCGCGCCAGGCGCGGCCTACGGCCCCGCCAAACAGTGGCCGCCGTCGTATTTCGACGCTGTCGCCAAACATTTTTCAGCCAACGGCTGGCGGATCGCCGTCGTTGGCGGTCCGAATGATCGAGCCGCCGCCGAACAGTCCTGTGCGAGCATCCCAAATGCCTTGAATGTAGCAGGTAAGACAAATCTCGCACAGCTCATGGCGGTGTTGGCGAAAGCGACCGTCGTCGTTTCCAACGATTCCGGACCGATGCATCTGGCGGCCGCGCTCGGCAAGACCGGCGTGGCGCTGTTCGGCTCGACGGATCCAATCGGCACAGGACCAATTGGTGGCCATTGGATTATTATGGCCGCCGACGCGCCATGCCGCCCATGCTTCAAACGCGAATGCCCGCTTAATGGCGCGGAGGCCTACAAATGCCTCCGCGGCCTATCCGTAGAAAGCATCATAAACACCGTGGAAAGTTTGGATTAGGAAGGATCGCTTCCTGTCCAAAAAATCAATCATCTAAATCACAAAACTTGGTCGGACGGGGCGGACGGATGATATCCTTTTCTTCTCGTTCAATAATCGCCTCTGAACGAACATCCACATCCATGCCATAGAATTTTATCTTGGACGGACCAAAGCCATGGAAGACGCGGATTTTCTTGCTTTCGTTCAGCGGTTTTCCGTCTAATGAACGGAACGTGAAGAGGAACGGCGAATCCGCCGGACGACCATCGAATGAGTGGGCGTAAATCGCTGCGAATGTTGGAGATAGTACGACAAACTCGTTTTTGCCAATTTCCACATATTCTTTTTCGCCGAATACTTGGGTGCACACTTTTAACGGTTGCTCATTTTGATTGGTGACGATTAGAATCGTATTACCCATATCATCCTTGAATAACGTATATTCCGCATCACGCGTTTCGTTCAGGAAATCATGATGGATCATCGGTGAATTAGCAGCCAGCCGCGCAACCCATGACGTGACTTCATACGTGTTTTTGATGAATGCATCCGTGCGATTTAGCTGATGCTCTTCACCCCAGCCGTTGTCCATGCGGGACAAATCGGAGCCCAAGGCCTCTCCTGACTTGAAGACTACCGTCTGTTTTTCGTCAACTGACAATGTGCCTAGTACATGGATGGTGTGCGTTTTGCCAGTAAAGGTTTTTACATTCTGCCGCGCCAATGTCTTCTTATCAAACACGCCGACACGCCATAAGATGTTGGAATCGAAACCATTCGGGACGTTGACCACCCGATCGTCCGTTATGGTTTCGCCAGCTTTCATGGGCCGCGTCACTAACGGATGGTCGTCCTGGAAGGCGATGCTATCACGCTCTTTCTCTCCATTTTCATGGATGAAATGGACGAACATGTTGAGCTGTTTGTCATAGTCCTCCGTGAACCGCCATGTATAGACCATGTTGAATTTCCGATCTCCAAGTGGCTTTACATCAACCTTTTCAAGAATAATCGGAGCCGTATGGACTTCCGTCTTGAAATACAGATGACCGCCGAAATTGTAGAGCGGGACTTCAGCGTTGGCGACGCAGGCCAGAATGTAGTCATCGCTACCTGGAACGGCACGGTCGCCTTGATGCGGATAGAGGTTCACGCAGTCGCCATAGACCATTTCGAACAATGGAACCATATCACCACCCATATGCGAATGGAAATAGTTTGTTTTGTCCAGCCAATGTACGCGATGGCCAAAAATGCCTTCCATGTAGTCCGCATACGGCACGGCCCATTCACGGCCCTCTTCGGAGCCGAACAGTCCGAAGTGCTTGCGCGCCAACTGACAGAGCTTGATCTTGTATTTCATGTCGTCTGCCTGCGTTTCAGGATGCTTCGGATCGAAGCAGGAGTACAGGCCAGACGCGAAAATCGTATCGATGAAATAAATCGTCGGATGGAACAGCTCTTCGATCTTCGGCAGATTCGTTTCTTTTCTGGAAGCGAGTTCGACCTGCTTCTCCGCGCAGACGATCCAGCATGGGCCGCCCGCCCAGTTGCCGCCCTGCACAAGCGAACCGTCGCGGTTCTTTGCAACGTAGTCGGGGTTCCACGATGGCGCGTCTTTATACATGTCCTGATAATTGTCATGCAGGCCGAAGAGGAAGCCTGTGTCACGAATCCGCTTCGACGCTTTCACAAGTTCTTCGTTTCCACCAAGTTCAGGAGCGACTGGCAACGGATCCGGATGCTGGTTGTCATAGCCGCCGTGAACCCAGCCGGCCAACACCATCATCGCTTTGTCGATGCCCAGATCGTTGTGCAGATGCTCCGCGATCTGCGAGACTTCGTCCAACGTGTACCCGACATATGATTCCACCTTGCCCGAATGGTTGTAACGGGACGTCGGAACACTGCGGTTGAAGACGAACGGCTTGAAATCCGCCGCACCCGCCATCTTGCGGACGGCCGGCCCAGTGTCTGCCTCCTTCATCTTCCATGTTTTCACAAGTCCCAGATTCATCGCAATTTCGCGATACGCTTTCGCGATTTGCACATACGAGCCTTTACCGAGCGGACGGACGAAACATTCCGTCGCGCCAGGATTAAGCCGTATATTCATCATCTGCACAACCGTGCCCGGCATGGCCTCCGCATACGTCCAGTTGGAGATGAAATCATACGCCGTGTGCGGATGTGTCCAGTTGACAAGCAACGCGCAACCGTCTTTTTCCTGTCCCATCATCGCCATTGTCGAATCCCAGCTGTACGTCGTCCCCCAGCTCCGACGAATGGGACGCAACGACCGATTCGTATCAAAGCGTTCACCTGTACGATAGCCAACGACGGTCGCACCTTTGTCGCTGTTCGATACTGGGAACGAACGATTTAGGATTTGGACACCGCATGTGTCCGCCAGTTTCCCCGTGTTCTTCATGGAGAAGCGTAATCCTTCTGGGCCAGTCGCTGGTTCGATGGTAATGGCAACTTGCAAATCGTCATTGATTTTCTTCTCCAACGTGAGCGAATTCGCCGTTTCATTTTTCACAATACGGTCGAACGGAACGAGTTCCGCACGTTTCTTCTTGCCGTTCTCCTCATAACCGGCATAGCCGAAGGCAGGGCCGGCGGCGTTGGAATGCCACAACGCGCCGCCGCGTTTGTCCAGCAGATCATAATAACGGCCATCCGCCGAGAGACGGAAGCGAAGCGACGGCATGTCAATGACATACGGTGCGCCATCGAGCCGCGCGTCCAACTTCGCCTTCCGCACCGCCGCCACATCCGCCGCCAGCGGCTCGGGAGCCTTGTTCACGACTTCCGGAGCGTTTGGATCAATCGTGATTTCGCCGCCGGCGTAGCTGTCCAGATAGCGTGTGCCAGCGTTCAAATCGAAGATGCCGACGTGGACAAGATATTTTCCAGGCGGCGTGGACAATGGAACGGAAATCATGAACGGACCGTCTGTTACGACTTCTCCTGGCCTCCACATCGTCGTTGGATAATCCACCAGTTCATGATCGTGATGGCCACGGATGACGTCGCATTTCTTCTCGGCGTCTTCGATGTGGACAAATGCGCGGTATTCCTCCACCGACGGCTCCGTGCCGCGATTGACGAATTTCACCGTCATGTAGGTCGCGTCGCCGGGCCGTAGCGTCCGCGTTCCGATTTCAATTCCTGCGATTTCAGGCTTGAACTGCGCCACCAAAGCCGCCGAACTCATCATCAACGCCAATAACGACAACCGCATGGTCTTCTCCTGTTGCTAAATCGTGTGAACAAAATAAAAAAGCCGGATTTTCATACATAACGAAAATCCGGCTTTGAAGATTGGGAATCGGTGGATGCTTATTCCACAGGTTTCGTCTTCGGAAGACCCCAGGCCTTGTCGCCATCCTTGTAGCGGCCTTCTTTCTTCAGCTGGTCAATGCGCTCATAGCGCTTCATGACGTTGCGCTTTTCGCCAACGGAACCTTTCGTCTTCAGACTGGGATGTACGGACATGTTGAACTCCTCGCTGCTATGTGAGATTAATGAAAAAACAGAATGACTCCACGTTGTGGAAAGACATAATGTATTGCCATTAATTCAAATTTCAACTTTTCCCGCTGTTTTCCTTCGTCTTGCGTCCTAATTTATCTATGTGTGTCAATAAATGATGCCGCATGTCCGTTATAGAAGTGCTTGCGGGAAGCCGCTTGCTTTATTATAATGCATTATTGTCTTTTTTTTCGGGCATGCACTTGCATTTCAGGGGAAAAAGGCGTATAATGATTGTTTGCGTAAAATCGGGAACCTTGCATCTGCGGCGCCGTCTAAGATGCATGCGGGGGGAAGTAACAACGTTATTTGGAGGATTTTTGCAATGCTGTCAGATAATGACACGATGAAATTGTACATGCAGAACATCGGCCAGTACCCCTTGGTCTCAACGGACGAAGAGGTGGAGCTCGCCGAGAAAATCAAGAACGGGGATCCGCAGACGAGTGCGGATGCCCGCGCGAAGCTGATTCGCAGCAATCTCCGTCTGGTTGTCAAGATCGCCCATGATTTCAAAGGTCTTGGCCTCCCGTTACTTGACTTGATTTCAGAAGGGAACATCGGCCTTATGCGCGCCGTGGAGAAATTCGATCCGAGCAAAGGCGCAAAGCTCTCCAGCTACGCCGCTTGGTGGATCAAGCAGTCCATGCGCCGCGCGCTCGCCAATCAGGCCCGCACCATCCGCATACCTGTGCAATCAGCCTCCAAAATCTCGAAAATCCAGGCCGCCAAGGCGAAACTTACGGAAAATCTCGGTCGTGATCCGACGGATAAGGAAATCGCCAGCGAAGTCAATCTGACCGAACGCACCGTTACCGGCCTCCGCCTCGGCAAGACGACCACCATCTCCCTCCATGATCCAATCCAGCATGGTGAAGACGGCGAATTCCGTGATATCATTCCGGATGACAAATCCGCCGCTCCGGATGAATTGGTGCAGGACGAAGAGACCCTCAGCCATATGATCAAGTTGTGCGACCGCCTCGAAGAGCGTGAACGTACGATCCTGACGTTGCGTTTCGGCCTCAACGGCGACCGCGCCAAAACGTTGGAAGAAGTCAGCCAAAGCATCGGCCGCACACGCGAACGTGTCCGCCAGATTCAGAATCAGGCGTTGGACAAGCTGCGCAACATGCTCGAAGCGGACGGTATCCTCGAAAACATCCCGAAGAGCGGCGATATCGCTCCGGATGACGACGAGAAGTGACCATAGCCACGCCGCACCGCCCGCCAATTATCATGGATGATGACATTCTCTCCAATTTGACGCCACCGCAGCTGGAAGCGGTCATCCATAAGGACGGGCCGATGCTGGTCATCGCGGGAGCAGGCTCCGGCAAGACGCGCGTCGTGACGCGGCGTATCGCATACCTTATATCACAAGGCGTCTGGCCGAGCCAGATTCTGGCCATGACGTTTACGAACAAAGCCGCGAAGGAAATGAAAAGCCGTGTCGCGGCATTGGTCGGTGAAGAACCGCGCGCATGCGGCACGTTCCATTCCTGCTGCGCGCGGTTCCTTCGTTCGGATATCGAACTTTTGAAGACAGGCCGTACACGCGATTTCACGATTTATGACACGTCCGAACAGCAGTCCGTCTTGAAAAAAGTCCTCAAGGAGGCGAATTTTAAGCTTCCGGAAGGTATGACGCCACGGGCTTTCAACGAATTGATTTCCAAAGCGAAATGCAAACGACAGCCGTTTTTCGACTACGCCGTCGGAGAGAATATCACTGTTCCAGAAAAACTCGCGCGAATCGCAGACCTCTATGAAGAGAAGATGGTCCAACTCAACGCCGTCGATTTCGACGATCTTCTTTCTTTAACCGCCAAGCTTCTGGAGGAACATCCAGACGTGCGCGACATCTATCATAACCGCTTCCGCTACATACTTATAGATGAATATCAAGATACGAATCACCTCCAATATGAACTGATGCGGCTGCTCGTTGGCCCGTCGCAGAACATCCATGTGACGGGCGATCCGGATCAGAGCATCTATTCATGGCGCGGCGCGGATTATCATAACATCATGAGTTTCAAGGACGACTATCCGGACGCGCGGATCGTCCGCCTGGAGCAAAACTACCGCTCCACGCAGGTCATCCTCGAAACCGCCAACCATCTTATCGTCAACAACGGCAACCGTTTCGAAAAGAATCTCTTCACGGATAATGACTGTGGCTGCCCCGTCTATGACATCACGACTGGGACAGATTTGCAGGAGGCCGAATGGCTCTGCCAGAAGGTCATGACGTTACGGGCCAGCGGCGAAGATCTAAAGGATATCGCCGTCTTCTATCGCACGAACAGCCAATCCCGCACATTGGAGGAAGCGTTCGTCCGCAATCATGTCCCCTACCAGCTGCTCGGCGGCATCCGTTTCTATGAACGCGCCGAAATCAAGGACTTCCTCGCGTTTCTGCGGCTGAAAGTCAACAAGAGCGACATCATCTCGCTTGAACGCATCATTGGTTGTTTGGGCTGCGGCATCGGCGCGGCGACGCTTGCCAAGCTTGAAGCCATTGCGCTGGAACAACATAAGCCTGTAGTCGAATTTCTGGCGGCTCCGGATTTCGAATCCCGTTATCCAAAAGCGAGCCCGAAAGTCAAAGCATTCGCAAAATTCCTCCGCAGCCTATTGGAGATTCCCATGGCGCCGTTGGCGGACTGCGTTGAACAAGTCCTTGACCTGTCGCAACTTGAGGAAAAATATGAAACGGAAATCAACGCGGAGGATCGTATCTCCAACATGCACGAACTGATCTCCAACGCCATCACGTTCGCAGACGAACATGATGATGCGGATCTCAATTCTTTTTTGCAGGAAGTCGCTCTTGTCGCGGATGTTGACGCGCACGACGCGAATGCGGATTTTGTCACGCTCATGACGCTTCACAGTTCCAAAGGTCTCGAATTCCCGTATGTTTTCATAACAGGCGTCGAAGAAGGCCTGCTACCACATGCAAATAGCTTGTATGACGAAGACGGCGTCGAAGAGGAAAGACGTCTTTTCTATGTCGGTATCACACGTGCCAAGAAGCAGTTATGCCTTATCCACAGCGCCACGCGCATGATGTGGAACCACCGCGAGCCGCGCATGCCAAGTCGTTTTCTCGCGGAACTGCCAGACGATTGCGTCACCAAGCTGTACTACGGCTACAGGAATTATCGAAAATAATGACCGGTCCCGCTGGAGCGGGACCCTCCCATTCCACCATCGGCCGCGCAGGAGCGCAGCCCTCCCAAACCACTAACCACTAACCACTATGAAATTATTTTCATTCACCGTCTCCGCCGCGAAGCCGTGGCTCATGCTTCCTGTTGACAACACTGGAAAGAAGGTTGATGTCACGATCACCTGCGGCGACACCATTATCAAGGCTTTCGACATGAAACTCGCCAACGGAAAGGCCGCCGATTGGTTCACGCCAATTCCCGTCGGCGCGTTTTCCGGCAAGACGCTGACCGTTTCCATCAACGACAACGCCATCCATACGCAATATTGTTATTGCGCCGCAAGGCCTTGGCCAAAAGATATTTACAAAGAATCGCTCCGCCCGCGGACACGCTTCTCCCCCGCCCTTGGCTGGACGAACGACCCAAACGGACTTGTTTTCTACAAAGGCGAATACCATCTCTTCTTCCAGCATAATCCATACGGAACCGACTGGGGCAACATGACATGGGGCCATGCCGTTTCGAAGGATCTCATTCATTGGAAGGAACTTGGAGATGCGCTTCATCCGGACAAATTCGGCACGATGTTCAGCGGCAGCGCCGTCGTCGATGTCAACAACACATCGGGCTTCGGAACGGAGCAGAATCCGCCCATGGTTCTCATCTATACCGCTGCGGGAAAACCATTTACGCAGTGCATCGCCTATTCACTGGACGGCCGGACTTTCACAAAATACGATGGCAATCCCGTCGTCCCGAACCAGACGAACGGCAATCGCGACCCAAAGGTCTATTGGAACGACAAGACGCAACTCTGGACGATGCTCTTCTACGTCGGCCATCCGAACCAAGTCCATACCGTTGAATTCTGGACGTCGCCGAATCTGAAGGAATGGAAGAAAGCCTCCGTCTATCCAGGCGACTGCAACGGCAATGGTTTCCTCTATGAATGCCCCGACTATTTCGAACTGCCTGTCGATGGCACAAACGAGACGCGATGGGTGGTCATCGCCGCCAATGCCGTCTATGCCATCGGCAAATTCGATGGAACGGCGTTCACACCTGAAGTGGAACGACTTACGGGAACGCAAGGCTGCTCTTACGCCGCGCAGACCTATTTCAATGTGCCAGATGGCCGCCGCATCATGCTCGCATGGCTCCGCGCATACGCTCCGGGCATGCGGTTCAACCAGTCCATGTCCGTCCCGCATGAACTCGGTCTCGTCAAAACGGCGGACGGCATCCGCCTGACGCGCAAGCCCATGGCGGAACTCGCCACTCTGCGCGGCGAACCGCTGCCCGCCAACGCAACCGCCCTGCCGATGCCCTGCGAACTCCATGTCGTGGCAAAAGATAATCAACCAGCCTTTTTCAAAGTCGGAAGTCTTTCATTCGCAATCAATCCTGCAGATGCTAAGCTGACCGTCAACAACCGCGTCTATGACTGGATTCCAAACAAACCATTTGACGCGACGATCTATTTCGACACGACTGCTGTCGAAATCTTCTCCGCCGACGGTCTAGTCTATATCGCCCATGAAGCCGTTACGCCTGCCGTTGAGACACCGTTCGAGGCCTCCGCCAATCTGGCCGTTGCGACATATCCGCTTCAATCCATTCTGCCTTAATAACAAATGATTCTTTTCATCCGTTCGTTATGGACGTAAAAAATCTATACAACCGATAATAAAACCATCAACCTATGCAGAACTATTCCATTCGCAAACGTATTCTCATCACCGGCGGCGCGGGCTTTCTGGGCTCCCATCTCGCCGAACGCATGCTCAAGGAAGGCCATGACGTGCTCGTCGCCGACAATTTCTTCACCGGCACGAAGGACAATCTGAAGCATCTCATGGGCAATCCGCATCTTGAAATCATGCGCCATGACGTCACGTTCCCGTTGTACGTCGAAGTTGATGAAATCTTCAATCTGGCCTGCCCCGCCTCACCTGTCCATTACCAGTTCGATCCTGTCCAGACGACGAAAACCTCCGTCCACGGCGCCATCAACATGCTCGGCCTCGCCAAACGCGTGAAAGCCAAGATCTTGCAGGCTTCCACTTCGGAAGTCTATGGCGATCCGGAAGTCCATCCGCAAGTCGAATCCTATTGGGGCCACGTCAATTGCACAGGCATCCGTTCCTGCTATGACGAAGGGAAGCGCTGCGCGGAAACGTTGTTTTTCGATTATTGGCGGCAGCACAAGACGCGTATCAAAGTCATCCGCATTTTCAACACATACGGCCCGCGCATGCATCCAAACGACGGCCGCGTTGTTTCGAATTTCATCGTTCAAGCCCTTAATAACCAAGATATTACGCTTTTCGGCGACGGCAACCAGACTCGCTCCTTCTGCTATGTGGACGATCTGATCGAAGGCATGGTCCGTCTCATGAACACAGGCGATGACGTGACAGGCCCTGTCAACGTCGGCAATCCAGGCGAATTCACGATTCGCGAACTTGCCGAAAAGGTCATCCAGCTGACTGGCTCCAAATCGAAACTCGTTTTCAAGCCATTGCCGCAAGACGACCCGCGTCAACGCAAACCGGACATCACACTTGCGAAGCAATTGCTCAATTGGGAACCAAAAGTTCCTCTGGAAGAAGGGCTTAAGAAGACAATCGAGTATTTTGAAAAACTGCTCGCAGGCAAATTCTAAACTAATTAACAATTAACAATTGACTATGTAAGCAGTGCCCCGCGAAGCGGATGAAAACCGCCGAGCCGCCGGAGACTAGCCGCATTCGCGAAGCTAAGAGCTTAGTGTCTATTCGTGGTTCTAAAAAAGGAAAAAACTATGGGAAAATCAATTTTTATACTGATCGGCTGTCTTGCCATCGCTGGTTTCATAGTCTTTGGTGCATGGATCAGTCTGAAAAACCAAATCATCGCCATGGAGGAAAACGTCAACGGCCAATGGGCCCAGATTGAGAATCAGCTCAAACGCCGCAACGACTTGATTCCCAACTTCGTATCCACTGTCAAAGGCTATGCCGCCCATGAGATGAAGGCCATCGAGACCATCACCGCCGCCCGCGAAAAACTGGCTGGCGGCAACCTTTCGCAGGCCGATCGCATGAAAGCGGAGGGTGAAGTCGGTGCCGCTATTTCACGGCTGCTCGTCATCTCCGAAAGCAATCCCGAACTGAAGGCCAACCAGAATTTCCGCGCCCTTGCGGATGAATTGGCCGGAACGGAAAACCGAATCGCCGTCGCCAGAAAGGATTACAACGACGCCGTGCGGACGTTCAATACGAAAATCAAGCAGTGGCCGGGCAACACCCTCCACTACGAGCAGAAGCCGTATTTTGAAGTGCCCGAAACGGAAAAAGCCGCTCCGAAAGTGGAATTCTGAAAAATCCATGGACAATCCTTTTTCAGAGGACAACCTGCAACAAGCCGCCAGCGGAAATATCGATACGCTGGCGGCTTATGATGCCAACGGCTTGCTACTCGGCGCGGACGAAACAGCGGCGGATTTCGCCAAGCGAATCCGCCTCTTCCAGGCAAATCGCCAAAAGCTGGAAGACGCTCTCGTTAAAGACGGTAAATACGACGCCGAAGGCATCGTCGTCACGCCGAATGATCGCATCCCGAACACGCTTTTCGCCAAAATCGCCGACCACACGAAACGGCTCTATCGTTTTGAAATCGACTGGGTTCCGGGCTTTTTTATTGATCCCTCCTTTTCGTTTCTCTTCGGCGGTTGCGCGTTCTGCTCCTATCCGGACTTTTTCACGATGTTCATCATCCGCCGCTCCTTCAAGACGCAGGATAAATGGCTGATTTACAATCGCGACGAATTGCTCGCCCACGAACTCTGCCATGTCGCACGAATCGCCCTCCTCTCGGAAGAATTCGAGGAGACATTCGCCTACCAGACATCCGCCAGCTCCTTCCGTAAATTAATTGGCGGCATTTTCCGCAAGCAGACGGATTCTTTCCTCTTCCTTGGTGTCACGTTTGTTTTGCTGTTTGCGCAAATCCTTCGGACGCAATGGCTTCATACCATGCCTATCTGGCCTTTCTGGTCATTGGTCGGACTTGTTTTCGCATGGTTATTGATTCGTCATGCGATTCACTGCAGACGTTTGGGAATTGCGCAACGTCACATCGCCGAACTCTTTGGCAAAGAAAATGCGCTTCCGGTCCTGTTCCGTTGCACGGATGACGAACTTCACCGTTTTGCCTCCACGCAACCGCAAACATTGAAGACATGGATTTCAGAACAGACCTCCCTGCGGTGGCAAATTATCCGCAAGCGGTTTCCGCTGAGATAGATGGGAGGGTCCCGCTCCTGCGGGACCGGTCCCGCAGGAGCGGGACCCTCCCGTTACAGCTCTATAATCTGCCGATCATAGCCAATTTGCACACGGCCATCCGTTCCCAATATGGAATGCGCTGTTTCGATCGCATCTTCATAATGCTCAAGGATTTCCCGTCCATGATGGATGAACACGAGCCGTTTCACCTGCGAACGCGCTTTCACGAATTCACATACGTCCGCAACCTTATGATGGCCTGTCTCCATCAAGAACAAATCACAGCCGTCGTCCAGCCATTCCGTTAGTTCCGTGATGGATTTCACATCGCCTGAAAACACAATGGTCTTCCCTTCCGCTTGTATGCGGAAAGAAAACGATTCACGCGACGCGATATGGCCGTTCCGCAACGCCTCGACGTGCACAGCGCCGTCATCAAAAATGACACCTGATTCGATCACTCTGTCATTCAGCGTGAAATTGATTTTGAAGCCGTTTTCCATCTCCTTCATGAATTCCAGTTGGGCTGGCCAAAGGCGTGGATTCGGCATGAACACATCGACGGTCTTGCCTTCCATGCTGCCGATATGCCGCGAATCCAGTTTGCGCAAACACCATAGCAATTTGGCGAAACCAGCCACATGGTCGATGTGAGGGTGCGAAATGAAAATCGAACGGACGGCCATCAAATCCAGCCCGAGCAGATAGGCCGTGTGGCTACACGATTCGCCTGCGTCAAACCAATACAGGCGGCCGTTGACATCCAACGCCCACGAAACATGGTTCCGCCCGGGCATCGGCTCCGTCCCCGAACATGTGCCTAAAAGATAGATTTTCATAGTTTCAAGCCTAAAGCTTACCAACTTGGATATTCTTGAGATTCTGGAGATTCTGGAGATTCTGGAGATGATTTCAATCCAGTGAATCAAGTCATAATGGGAGGGTCCCGCTCCTGCGGGACTAAACATTAAGCATTAAGCATTTATCCATAAGCCTTAAGCCATAAGCCTTAAGCCATAAGCGCAAGTAACAAAGTTACTTGCTATACGCCCAGTTGAGAATCTGACGAACCAATCCGTCGCGTTCCTTGCCCGAACTGCAACCCATCGCAACGACTACCATGCGGCGGCCATCACGTTCGCAAGTCGTTGTCACACAGAAACCTGCGCCATCCGTCATACCAGTCTTCATGCCATTCACGCCCGGGCAGGACGGATTGCCGAGCAACGTGTTTGTCGAATCCAAGTCGAATTTCTTGAATTTCGGATTCGATGAATTTTCACGAATGCAGTCATGCTTTGTTGCCGACCATTTGACAACTTCCGGCATGTCCATCAGCTGTTCCGCCAAGAACGCCAGTTCGATGGGCGAACCCATGTTCTCCAGACGTCCTTTCGCTAGCTTGATAGGCAGACCATGGGCGTTGTGGAATACGAAACTGTTCAGCCCCATCTCCTTGGCTTCGTCCATCATGCGTTTGACAAACGCCTCTTCGGTGCCGCCGGCCAGAAACTGTGCCATCAGAAGCGCACAGTCGTTGGCACTGCGAATCAGCACGCATTTCAAAAGCTCCTCCAGCGTGAATGTCTCCTTCGGATCCATGTAGATTTGGTGGCCACCGGTCTTGCAGGCCTCCGGTGTCGCCGGAACAACCGTCTCCATCGTCAGTTGCGAACCAGGCTTCTTCAAATCCTTCATAAACAGATAGACGGTCATCATCTTCGTCATCGACGCGATGCAACCTGCCGTCTTCTCGTTCTTCGCCCACAAGATCTTTTTATTCGACAAGTCAATGCAAACTCCTTGTTTGCATTTATTTATCTCCTGCGACAGCTTCGCCGGCATCTCCGCCAAAGCCATTTCGTAATAGCCGTCGTAGTAATGGGCCTCCGGAAGGCCAGTATCCTCCGCCGAAACGGGAGCCTCCGAATTGTTATCATACTGGAAATCAGGCTTCTCCACATCGTTCTCCAAATCCTTCTCCACAACCTGCTCGTCGCCGCCTTCTTCCTTTCCATGTCGCATCAGGACAATCGCAAACAGCGCATGCACCAACACAACGACGAGAATCACAATTCCCAGCACTTTCAGTTTCATTTCCTTTTTCCTTTTTCCTCTTTACCTATATTAATGCCTTTTATTGACATGATGGCATTTCTTTTCCCGCGCGAAGCGCCATTCGAACCGCCGAGCCGCCGGAGCCCTGCCGTTTTCACGGAGCTAAAAGCTGAAAGCAAATACAGACGCTTTGGAAGACAGGGCGACGGCGGCGAGGCTTTTTCAGTGTTTTCAGTGTATTCTGTGGTTTGATTTTCGTGCTCTTTCGTGCCTTTCGTGGTTCCCAAACTCTTATTTTCCCATGATGCGCTTCGCAATCCGGCGGCGCATTTCACGCAACAAGGCGGGATCGCGGGTATATTCCGTCATGCTCTTGATCAGTTCGCCGCATTCGTCGCGGGACGACGCGCCGCACATCGCCAGATAGTCGTAGTCTTCACTGCCGTCGCGGATGTTCGCGAAACGGATGGACGGCAACGGGCCTTTCTCGCCAGGATACAGGAACTGGCCGTCGCCCGACATTGATGCGACCTGCAACACGCCGAAATCCGGCTGGTAGCAGATCGATTCGTCGAACCGCTTGGCGTTCTGCCACATGTTCACATGCCAGTAGAGGAAGCCGTCCGCCTTGTAGAGATAGCTCATCCATGCCAGCAGGCGGCCTTCGATGAACGGATATTCCGTCGTCGCCATGTTGGCATACGGATGCTTCGGGCCGCAGCATGTGTACCACCAGACCTGATGGCCTTTCGCGCGCAGCTTTTCGGAAAGCTCCAAATCATAGACACTTGTCAACGGGCAATACCAGTCGTTCGCATAGCAGTCCGTCCGCTCTGGATTCGCTTTCAGCGACTTGTACATCATGGACGTCGTGAAGAACGCTACGTCCGGATAATTCTCTTTGAAGAATTTATGGACGCGCGCCATGATGGCGTTGTATTCGTCTCCGCGTTCGTCGAAGCCGTAGGCGTAGGCGTATTTCGTCAAATCATGCTTGCGCAGTTCCGCGACATACGGATCCAGACGGCGTTTGAACTCTTCAAAAAGTTCGTCCGTATAGACGTTTGTCGAAGAGAAGCAGACCCATAATCCCTTGAAATCCGGCTTCGGCTGCGGCACGAGATTCAGAATATTGAAGCGGTTCATGCCACGTTCGCGCGCATAGAGAAGGTCTTCGATGCGCGGCGGTGTCGTGCGGGAGATGTCATCCGGATTGAGGCGGTGGTCCAGCATGATGTCCCATGCCTTGCGGCGCGTCTCGTTGCGGTCGCCGTCAGGATAGGTCCTGAAGAGATGACCGTCCATCAGGCAGAACGCCGTCGGATAGCTGAAGGTCTTCGGCAATGCGAAATCGAACACCGTCACGCGGATCGGAACGGCGGTCTTTTCATTTCCAATCACGATATTTGCGACACCGGAATAATCGCCGGCAAGCGCCTCGCGATCCGCATGGACCGTCAGCCAGACACCTTGCGTCGCGTTCGCGGGAACCATGAATTCACGTGGCGGCAGCAACGGATCCGGCAGCCAGAATTCCCGCGGATCGTATCCGCTTTCGGGGCAGAGGACATGCGGCACATTGCGCGGAATGTAGCCGACGCGCTCCCACTTCAACTCGCCTTTCAGCGCCTCGCCCGCCGCGTTCTTCAGCACGGGAAGCTCCACATTGACGACGTCGATATTGTTCGCTCCAGCCGTCACGAGAATCTGCGCGCTTTCACGCTCCGCCTTCGCAAGCTCCAGCGAAATGTCTTTCGACTCTTCCGCCGCCGGATACGTCAGCGGTGAAATGTTCCTCATGGAATCCGCCGTCCAGACGCGGTAGGCGCCTTTCACGGGATTCTCCTTCATCATCGGATGGATATTGTTGATGATTCGTTCATTGCGGAAAGGCTCGGCGCCCTCTTTCATGCCGTCGATGATGACTTTCGCCGCGCCTTCGGGCAGATCAAGCGTCCAATTGACGATATGCCCCTTGTCCGATTTCTCCGCAAGTATCTTGCCAATGTCATCAACGATTCGCGCCGTGTAGGTCGTTCCCGCATGGAAAAAACTGGAATGGATCTGTACGCCGTTCTGGGGGAACGGAGCCGTCGATTGCACTTCGATAATGCGCATGCGGGCACCCGGATCTTCGCGCGTCAGCTCGAAATTGTCGAACCACGCCTTGCCCGTCGTATGGCGCAGTAGGACGTAGTATTCGATTTTCGAGATGTTCTTTGGCGGCCAGAAGCAATCGACCGTGTATTCCCAATCATGGGTTCCCGTCGGCCAGTAGGAGCATTTGGCCCAGTCGTTCGTGCCGTCTTCATAGAAGATGTCCAGATAGATGCAGTAGTCGCGTGAATCGGTCACGCCTTCGCATTTGCTCCAGCCGCCGAACGTCACAGGGCGGTTGTCCGGCTTGTCGTACGTCAAGACCTGCACGATGCCGAACGCGGGTTTCTCTTTTGAAATTTCTCCATAGATGGCGGATTGGCCGTCCTGCACGTCGTCATGAACGATTTTCAATGGATTTTCAGGCCTGTAGGATGCCCATCCGGCCAGATTGCCAGCCGCATCCGTCTCCAGACTCGGATTCACCAATTCATTCGCACAGACTGCCAGACACGACAGCGCGACAACCAAATTGATTCTGAATGAAAACATATTGCTCCTCTTGTTGTTTCTCAACACAATCGCCTTTTCTTTACTTTATTATTATAATACCTAAAAAACAAGCCGCCCGCTTGTTTATTTCATAGACAAGTGGATATTATTCTATATTTGTCCCTTTCGTCTCTTTTGTCCCTTTCGTCTCTTTTGTCCCTTTCGTCTCTTTTGTCCCTTTCGTCTCTTTTGTCCCTTTCGTCTCTTATGTATTATGAACTATAAACTCCCAAACCTTTTCCTCTCCCTCCTTCTTGCAGGCTGCCTCCAAGTCTCGGCTGACAAAACGCAACAGGAAGACAAGCCGCCACGCCCAAGCCCCCATCTCTCAAAAGTCGCCGTCCCAAGCTTCCAGAATGTCTCCGACAATTTTCCAAAATTGCAAACGAACCACATTAACGCATTGGATATCAACAACGACGGCAAGCCTGACCTGCTCGTAGGCGGCGCAACGCTCCTCCTCAACGAAAGCACTCCAGGCCACATTGCCTTCAAAGACATCACAAAGGAGGCAGGCATTACGGGCGGCGGCGTTTCTCTCGCCGTTGATTACAACAACGACGGTTTCACCGATATCGCCACCGTCCGTGGCGCCCTCTACAAAAACAATGGTGACAACACCTTCACGGATGTCGCGGAAAAGCTTGGCTACAAACCAGATCCGCATGGCGCTTCCATCGCCGCAGGCGATCTTGACAACAACGGCTTCCCAGACATTATCATCGGCATGGGCGAAAACTGGAACAACGGCAACCCGCAATATTGGCCGCTCCAGCTGTGGCATAACGACTACGGACAGCATTTCGACGAAACCGCCAAAACCGCCCGAATCAACCGCAGCACTTATGCGCGGTCCATTCTCATCCATGACATCAACAACGACGGCTTCCAGGACATCATCGTCGCCAACTACCGCCTCCAGCCCAACTTCTGCTGGATCAACCAGAAGAATATGACATTCTTCGACGAAGCGCAGGAGCGCGGCGTCAAAGGCCGCTACGCCCCGAAGCAAGTCTTCGACAAAAACGCCAACGGTTACTACGGCTTCCACTACGGCCACTGCATCGGTGCCGCCTTCATCGACTTCGACAACGACGGACAGCTCGACCTCTGGATCTCCAATCTCGTCCACAAATACGTCGGTCCCAGCCAAAGCATGAACTACGATATACGTGGCTATGTCTGCGACGATTCCGCCATCCTCCACAACCAGAAAGGCGTTTTCACAGACTGGCGGACCGCCCTCCGCGTGCCTCCCCTGCCCGTCGGCGGCCGCGGCGTCTATAAAGGCGATGAACTGTGGTCGGGCGTCGCCGTTGCGGATGTCAATCTCGACGGCTTTGAAGACGTGTTCATCCCGCAGATCTACAATCTTGTTTATGCGAAGACACGGCTCTTTTTGAACCATGCTGGAAAGGCGTTTGTCGATGTCGCCTCCGGTGTCGGTATCGAACGGATCGACACCTACGCCGGTATCTGGGCCGATCTCGACGGCGACGGCCTGCCGGATCTCATCACAGCCGGCCGGCCCGAAAAGGACGCCCCCGCCGCAATGGCCGTTTTCCGCAACACTGGTAATTTGGAAACGAACGGCCGTTCGTGGCTGAAAGTCCAGCTGAAGTCGCTGCGTGGCACCGCTGTCGGCGCCGTCGTGACGGCGGAGACCAACGGCCTCCGTCAAACGCGGCTCAACAACGCGGGCAACTCCTCCATGGGGCAGCAGTCCGACCCGCTGTTGCATTTTGGTTTTGGACAACTCCCCGAAAACGCGCAGATTGTCGTCACCGTCACATGGCCCGACGGCAAAAGCGTTTCCAAAACCGTTACTCCCAACCAAATCGTTTCTTTCACACGCTAACCGCCTTTGGCGGAGCTAAAAAAGCTTAAAGCTTAAAGCCGAAAGCCGAAAGCCGAAAGCAAATACCCTAGCGCCTCTAGAGATTCTAGCCTTCTAGAACTTCTAGAGTTTCTAGAGTTTCTAGAGCTTCTAGAGCTTCTAGATCTTCTAGAACTTCTAGAGCTTCTAGAGCTTCTAGCCCTTCTAGCCGCCTAGCCACACCCAGAAGCCATAAGCTCTGCCCTTTGGGCAGAAAAAAGCCCTCCGGCGTTTGCCGGAGGGCTTTGAATGTCTTTCGCTTTTAGCTTTAAGCTTTTAGCTTTGTATTTGCTTTAAGCTTTTAGCTTTAAGCTTTTAGCTCCGCCGCAGGCGGATTAGTGCTTCTTGTTCTTCTTGCGAAGACCAGCAGCGCAGAGACTACCGATCAGCAAGGTCGCCATGGTGCCCGGAAGCGGCTGGCCCGTAGTAACTGGATTACCGTTGATATCCGTAATATTGGTGTTTCCTCCATCCGTTTCGATGACCTGCTCAATGAAATCTTCATAGCTCTGTCCAGATTCGCTGGCAAGAAGTCCACCAAAATAGTACTCGAAATGGCTATAATTACCAATTCCGGTGTTTGCCTTTCTGTTATCGAAAAGGCAGAAGTACTGCGTCTCTTTGCCTCTGGATTGAGTATCGACATTAGGGGAGGCAGCAGACGTACCCTGAATCTTACTATCTGAGGACGTTAATGTGACGGTTTTGCCTTTCCCCTCGTCAACTTTCAGATAGACACCGATTTTGTCGTCTTTTTCAAAAACCACGGATTTCTCAACCGTGTTTCCATCGGCATCCTTTGATATCAACGGGATGAGGTCACTAGTGGCACGCCCGTCAGCGTCGGTTGTATAATAGCCATATTCAACGATGGTGCCTGGATTGCCATTCCTCTCATCCAATTTTGTGTTGAAATCCGTCCAGACATAATCAGACGTGAACTCGAACGTGCCGCCTTTGTATTTCCAGCCTGTGTTATCGTCTATGCGTTCGTATGTCCACATTTGGTTTGGGTTTTTATCGACACCACCCCATGAGTAAGTAAACTGTACAGAGCCATTTGTTGCCTGGTATACTACATCACGCTTCTCATTCTTTCTCCCACTGGAACTTACCCACTCCGTGCCCGTTGGCAATGTTTGAGCATTAACCACACATGCCAGAACAACGATGACTGCCAAAATGATTTTTTTCATTGTTTTCCTCTTTGTGTTTTTACTTATATTGTTAATGGTTTGTTATCATTCAAAGCACACTATCTTGTGTGTACGCGCATGTTATAGCAATTTTTCAGAGGCCAGACAAGTAGAAAAATTGTTTTTTTCGTTTTTCTTTGATATTTTTCTATTTTTTGTGTTTGTTTTTTCTGCTTTTTCAAGCCCAAACAGCCTACGGCGGAACTTCAAGCCTAAAGCTTAAATAATCTATTTTAGAGATTCCAAATAATCCCAAGCCATAAGCATTGCCCGTAGGGCAAAAAAAATCCCTCCAGCCGAAACTGGAGGGATTGAATAGTCTTCGCTTTTAGCTTTAAGCTTGAGGCTTTTAGCTTATTTCTTGCGCTTATGGAGGGCCCCCGCGCAGAGACCGCCGATCAGCAACGTTGCCAACGTGCCGGGAAGCGGCTGGCCGGAAATCTGCTCGCCTGTCGTGAACATGAATTCGAAATGATCCCATTCAAGATACGCCGGCTGATTTTCCGCAAATGGACCTTGGAAAAGGCAGAAGAACGGTTCATCCGATCTGACCTTCATATCCGCATACCAGATGTCGTCGATGGTATGATTGTTTTCACGTCTTCCATCAAAGCTACCAACCCAGTTGTCCGTCGTCGTATAGGTTTTATTGACTGTGTCAGCCCTGTCGCCATTCATGCTATATTTTGGATCTTTTACTTCGTAGTCCGTATCGGCCGTGTAGTAAACACCGAACTCACGTTCGGCCGCGACTTCAACGGTGGTACCCATCATTGAATAATACTTATGAACCGTCAAGTCTCCTTCTTTTGTGTCTTCATCCAGAAAATAGATACCATAATCTTTAATGTTCAAGGTTGAATCAATGCGCCGTTCGTTGGTAGCGTCATGATCGATATCCGTGAAAAGGGTAAGATTCGTGGTCTGCCTGGTTGTAAACGTGATTTGCGCCAAATCATAAGCAGTCTTTCCAGTCGGGTGTTCTTTATCATCATCCATACCACTATATAAAGTGCCATTCGTGTTTTGAAGAATGCGGTTGATGGTGCCCTTGACAGTATAGGTTATCTTGTTTTTTTTGGACCGCTGATAAAGGATTGAATCGGAGCCCCACTGAATCGGCTGCACGGCCTCGAGAATGGATGTGTTTCCAGTGAAACCTACCTTGTTCAGAGTATAGTGCGGGCCTGCCACGGCAACCATGCCGAAGCCAAGCGTCGCTAAAAACAAAATCGTTGTCAGTTTTTTCATCATGACCCCCTTAGTTCTTTATTTCTCTATCTTCAACGGCTTTTAGCCTTTTAATCACAATTCTTATACGTGTATTTGTACACTATACCATATTTTTTTGGAGCAGACAAGTAATATAAGCGATTTTTTTATCTTTTATAGTTTTTTAGCACTTTTTTTATCTTTTCTGTGTTTTTTGTTTTTTGGGGCAGTTTTTCCCTCTCCATAGCTTTACGGCCCTCCCGGCGGGGAGGCTGGAGTTGCCGCCACAAACCATAAAGCAAAAAGCCCTTCGACGTTTATCGAAGGGCTTGGATTTGTCTTTGCTTTAAGCTTTAGCTTTAGGGCTTTCAGCTTACTTCTTGTTGCGTTTGCGGAGACCGGCGGCGCAGAGACCGCTGATCAGCAGGGTCGTCAGCGTGCCCGGAAGCGGCTGGCCGGTCGTCACGAAACCGAACTCGACGTGCTGCCATTCAAGAAACGCCGGATCATTTGCATTAAATGGTCCCTGATACATGCAGAAAATCGCCGCGTCAGATTTCAGGATCTTCCCGTCTGAATACCAATTCATATTCGCATTCACGCTATGGTTACCAGGCTTTTCTCCATCATAACTTGCGATCCAGTTTTCAGCAGTCGTATATGTTTTATCATACGTATTTGTCCTGACAACTCCTTTTTCGGCAAAAGTAGTATCGCTCAGATCAGCGTTGTTCGGATTGTATTTGTCGTCTTTCATGGTGTATTCTGTATCGGCCGTGTAGTAAACACCGAAGTTCGTGCCTTCCGTGATTGCATAGTCACCATTTTTCAATGAAATATACTCGGTAATGTGGTTGGTCGACGGATCATTGTTCTCATAAAGGTAGATGCCGTAATCGGTTATGTTCAACTGTGAATTGATACGCAATTCGGAAGTGGGCTTGCTATCAACATCAACGAAAAGAGCCATACGGTAGTTGTCGTTGGCCGTGAAATAGACATGCGCTAAATCCCAATCAGTTTGTCCCGTGCCCCTATACCAGTTGGTAGCCCATTTGCCAGCTTCATTTTTGTAATTTACATATTTACCGTTCTCATCCTTGACCGTGCTCAGCTCAAGATATTTGCGGTTAATACTGCCCGTAACCGTATAATTCAACTTCAGATTCGACGGCTTATAAACGGTATTGTTGGTATTGAACTGCACAGGCTCAAGAACGGGGATTTCTCCTTGATACCCATCCTTCAAGGTGTAGGTCGGACCAGCGACGGCGGCAAGGCTGAGAACCAGCGTCGCCATCATCAACATTGCGAAAAACTTTTTCATCTTTGACTCCTTTATCGTATCTAGAATGTGTTTTTTATTGTTTTTTCGTCGTTCACACACACTTTTTCCGAGTGTACGCGCACGTTATACCAATTTCCCAAGAGGAAGACAAGAGGAAAAAGCATTTTTTTGATTTTTTTTTGTTTTTTTGGCGTTTTTTCCCTCTCCGCCGCTTCGCGGCACCTCCCCCAGAAGGGGAGGCTTGCACGTCGAAAGCCGAAAGCCGAAAGCCGAAAGCCGAAAATCTATAAGCCATAAGCCATAAGCAAAAAAAATCCCTCCGGCCAGTTCAACCAGAGGGATTTCGAATTGCTTTAGGCTTTAAGCGCTTACCGCAAGGCAAGCTTATTTGGCGATGACGCGGACCATCTCACAAACCTTGTTGGAGTAGCCCCATTCGTTGTCGTACCAGGCGCAGATCTTCACGAACGTCGGGTCGAGCTGGATGCCGGCCTTGACGTCGAAGATGGACGTGCGGGCGTCGTTGCGGAAGTCCGTGGAGACGACGGCTTCGTCCGTGTAGCCGAGAACGCCCTTCAGTTCGCCTTCGGAGGCGGCCTTCATGGCGGCGCAGATTTCATCGTAGCTGGCGGGCTTTTCGAGTTCGCAGGTCAGGTCGACGAAGGAGACGTCAGACGTCGGGACGCGGACGGACATACCGGTCAGCTTGCCGTTCAGGACGGGCAGGACTTTGCCGACGGCCTTGGCGGCGCCGGTGCTGGACGGGATCATGTTCTCGAGGATGCCGCGGCCACCGCGCCAATCTTTCTTGGACGGGCCGTCAACAGTCTTCTGCGTGGCGGTGGCGGCGTGGATCGTCGTCATGAGGCCGCGCTTGATACCGAACTTGTCGTTGAGGACCTTGGAGATCGGGGCGAGGCAGTTCGTCGTGCAGGACGCGTTGGAGATGATGTCCTGGCCGGCGTAGGTCTTGTCGTTGACGCCGTAAACGAACATCGGGGTGGCGTCTTTGGACGGGGCGGACATGATGACTTTCTTGGCGCCGGCGGTGATGTGGGCGCGAGCCGTTTCATCGGTCAGGAAGAAGCCAGTGGATTCGACGACGACTTCGGCGCCGACTTCGTTCCACTTCAGGTTCGCGGGATCCTTTTCAGCCGTCAGGCGGATCTTCATGCCGTTGACGATCATGGTGTTGCCGTCAACCTTGATGTCGCCCTGGAACGGGCCATGGACGGAGTCATACTTCAGCATGTAGGCCAGGTAATCGGGATCGAGCAGATCGTTGATGCCGACGACTTCGATGTCGTTCTTGAAGTTTTCGCAGACAGCGCGGAAGACCATGCGGCCGATACGTCCGAAACCATTGATACCAATCTTGATAGCCATTCTTGTTTCTCCTTGCGTTGGATTGTTGACTACCCCACGCCCTATCAGGCAGGGGAATTTTTAAAAAAGAGTCGTATTTAATATAGTACAGGATTTTTATTTTTCAATGAAAACCGTCTTGTGGCACCGCCAGCCACCGGCCGCGCAGGAGCGCAGCCCTCCCGA